>CAZEJK010000332.1:0-5368 GCA_964512045.1 uncultured Thermoanaerobaculia bacterium | reverse complement strand
CGCGCTTCTTCCTTGAGCTCGCGCTGCATCAGCTCGATGGTGGCGGTGCGCGGGTCGACGTCGCCGTTGAGAATCCGTACCACCGCCTCGGTGATCGGCATCTCCACGTTGACCTGCGCTGCGAGCCGTGCAGCCGCGGGAGCGGTGCGCACGCCCTCCGCCACCTCGAGCATGGAGCCGAGGATCGTCTCGAGCTTCTCTCCGACGCCGAGCCGATGGCCGACGGTCCGGTTGCGCGACTGGTCGCTGGTGCACGTCAGCACCAGGTCTCCCATACCTGCAAGCCCCCGGAAGGTGTTGGAGTCGGCGCCCATGCGCACGCCGAGGCGGGTGATCTCGTGCAGGCCCCGGGTCATCAGCGCCGCGCGGGTGTTGGCGCCGAAGCCGAGACCATCCACCATGCCCGCGGCGATGGCGATGACGTTCTTCAGCGCCCCGGCCAGCTCCACACCCACCAGATCAGAGCTGGCGTAGACACGCAGGTGACGATCCGACAGCTCCGTCTGGAGCTGCTGGGCAAGCCACATATCCGAGCACGCGAGCACGGCCGCTGACGGGTACCCCAGGATCACCTCCTTGGCGAAGGTGGCGCCGGACAGGCAGCAGAACCGGCTTCCCGGGAGGTTCAGCGTCTCCCAGGCGAGCTGATCCATCCGCATCAAGGTGTCGGTCTCGACCCCTTTGGAGGCGGAGATCAGGGTCACGTCCGACCGTACCGCGCCGGTGAGGCCTCGCATGACCTCGCGGGAGTGCTGGACCGGCACCACCCACAGCCAGGCTCGCGCCGACTTGGCGACCTCCTCGAGATCGGAGGACGCGCGCATCTGGGGGTGCAGCTCGAGATCGGCGAGGAACAGGGGGTTGCGGCGGTCGCTGTTGATGCCCTCGACCACCTCTGGCTCACGCGCCCACAGCAGCACCTCGCAGCCCACCCGCGCGAGATGGTGCGCCAGCGCCGTCCCCCACGATCCCCCTCCGAAGATTGCGTACCGCATCGTCACCCCCTACCGTTCTCGCTCCGACGCCAGCTGATCCAGCGGCCTCGTCGCTTCTCACCACAGGTCCGTCGGATCAGCGGCATCAGTCGTCCTCGTCTCGCGCACCGATCTTTGGCTCGGTGCCGTTGATGAGCCGCCGGATGTTCTCCGCGTGACGGATCACGATGACCGACGCCACCACGGCCGCGGCGACCACCAGGTCCCGATGCAGCCGGCTGATCAGCACGGCGAAGATCGGCAGCGTGACCGCCAATGCGATCGAGGCCACTGCGACCCGCCGGCTGATCATCGCCGTCAGCCACCAGATCGCGCCGGTACCGAGCAGGGCCAGCGGCGCCACGGGCGCGAACGCTCCGATGGTCGTTGCCACTCCTTTGCCACCACGGAACTTCAACCAGACGGGGAAGCAGTGGCCGACCACCACGAGCACCGCTGCGGCCCCGACCCAACGGCTCGCAGGCGAGAAGTGGAGCATCACGACCACCGGCAGCACGCCCTTGCCGATGTCCAGGGCGGCGACGAGCACGCCGGCGCCGAGGCCGGCCGCACGGACTGTGTTGGTGGCGCCGACGTTGCGCGAGCCCGCCTGGCGCACATCTTTGCCGGTCAGCACACGGACCACCAGGTAGGCGCTCGGAACCGAGCCCACGAGGTACGCGCCCGCAAGAATGCACCCTTCCAACACCAGATCCGTCATCTCACCTCATCGGCGCCACGACTCGAGACGGCTCCCTCGAGGGGGAGCCGGTGCAGCGGAGTGTACACTGCCCCGCCCGGCTGGAGCCGGCTCATGAAGAGTATGAGCTCAGCGGCGCGAAACGGTTCCGCCTCGAACCGCCGGCCCCACTCGAGAAACGTCTCGACAGCCTGCGGCGGCCACGGCGCCTTCAACCGGGCCAGGGTCAGATGCAGTGCCCATCGCCTGCGCTCGCGCTCGATGCCTTCCGCCGCCGCGCCACGCTCCACGATCTCGACCACCGGCTCCGCACCCTCCGCCGCGCCACCGATCCACGCCACCCGCGGCCGCCGGGCGTTCGGAAAGAAGCCGCTGCCGCGCAGCCGGAAGGTCACTGGCGGGCATGCCGCAATCTCCCCGGCGATGGCGCTGGCCAGACGCTCCAGACGTGCCGGCGCCTGCTCGCCGAGGAACTTGATCGTCAGGTGGAGCGACTCGGGACGAACCCATCTGGCGTTCGGCAGCTCTCTTTGCAACGCCGCCGTCTCCCGACCGAGTCGCTCACGCAGCTCGATGGGCATATCGAACGCGCAGAACGCTCGCACCTCACCCTTCGGCACGGCGCCCTCCGTCGCGGACACACCGGATCAGCAGATCGAGCACGCTGTTGGCGCTCCATTGGCGGATCAGGTCCCGGCTTCCCGGAAAGACGTGCCGGCGATGCTCCGTCCGGCCATCGCCGGCGACTGCGAAGTGCACCAGGCCCACGGGCTTGTCCTGGGTCCCGCCGTCGGGGCCGGCAATACCGGTCACACCGAGACCCCAGTCTGTGCCGAACCGCTCGCGCACTCCCTCGGCCATCGCGCGCGCCACCTCCTCCGACACCGCGCCGTGCTGCTCGAGGAGCTCCGCCGGAACCCCCACGAACCGCTCCTTGGCCTCGTTCGAGTAGGAGATGACCCCGCCTGCGTAGACCTTCGAGGAACCAGGTACGTCCGTCAGCATCTTGCCGATCAGCCCACCGGTGCACGACTCCGCGGTTGCAACGGTCGCGTCGTGCTGGCCGACGATACCGAGCACAACCGGGGCCAGCTCCTCCTCATCCACCGCAACGATATCGTCGCCGAGAGTATCGTGAAATGCTGACTGCATGTCGTCCAGCTCGGCGGCGGCGGCCTCCGGCGCGCCGGTCGCTGTGAGCACCAGGCGGATCGTCCCGTAGGAAGCGAGGATCGTGATCTGTGATCGTCCGAACCGCTCGTACAGCGGACGGACCCGCTCCTCGGTCTCGGACTCCACCACGCCGGACAGCAGCAACGTCCGGCTGACCCGGCGTCGGCCCGGGTTGCGACGCTCCAGCTCCGGAAGCAGGTCCCGGCCGAGCATCGCCTCCATCTCCCTCGGCACTCCTGGAAGCACTGCGAGCAGCGTGCCGCCGGCATCGTGGAGGAAGCCGGGGGCGGTGCCGCGGTTGTTCGACAGCACCTTCGCGCCAGGGATGACATCCGCCATCGCCACACTGACCGCAGGCATCCTCCGGTCGAGGGCCGCGTACCGCTGACGGATCCGATCCTCGAGCTCGTCATCGTGCTCCAGAGCCACCCCGAGGGCATTGGCAACGGCCTGCCGGGTACAGTCATCCGCCGTCGGGCCGAGACCTCCGGTGGTCACCACCAGATCGACACGCCCGATCAGCTCCCGCAGGCGCGCCGCGATCTGCTCCTCGTCATCACCAACCACGAGCTTCTCGACGACCTGAACGCCGTATCGGGCGATCTCCCGAGTCACGGTGAGCGAGTTCCGGTCGAGCTTGCGCTCACCGAGCAGCTCACTCCCTATCGCCACACACACGGCAGTCTCGATCGCCTCCATGGCCACCTCCGCCGCCATGATACAGCTCCGCTGACGCTGAACGGGGGCGACACAGCTCAGAGCTGCTTTGCTTTTGCACGAAAAACGCGATACAACTACAACCGTGGAACGCACCGAGCAATGGGCCAAGGGTTCGTTAGCACTTCTGCAGCCAATCGAGATCCTCGACCTGCTGACGGCTCGAGGCTTCACCGGTCGTCTCGTCCTCGCTGCCGCCGGCTCACCGCGCCGGGTCATCGCCATCCACCTGACCGGCGGCGAGATCGCCGCCGTGCTCGGCTCCGGCATTCCGACGCAGGCCTCCGGCACGCAACGTACCTACCGCTCGCGGCAGGTCCTGCTGGCCGCACTCACCTGGTCACGCGGCGAGTTTCAGATCGAAGCGCTGGAGGAGTCGAAGGACGCGCCCGCTTCGACCGGCGCGATCGGGAGCTTCCGTGAGCTGGCGGTCGCCGCCATGGACCGGGCTCGCAGCTGGTCGAAGCTCGTGTCTCGGCTCCGCGCACCGCTCGAGGAGATCCGTATCGTTCCCCAGAGCACCGCGCCGGCAGGCCTCAGTGAGAGCGAGGCCCAGGTGCTCGCCGCCATCGATGGTCCCACACCTCTGCTCGAGGTCGGCCCCCGCTGCGGGCTGGACGAGCACCAGGTCCTGGAGATCCTCATGCGGCTGTCGGAGACCGGTGCGATCAAGGCCGTGACCGACACCATGGCGGGCGAGCGCCACGACCCGCGAACGACGAACCTCGTGCGCTCGATACTGGGAGCGCTGACCGGCGGCGAAGGGGCCGTAAGCCAGTCGCTCAAGATCACCGTGCTGTCGTGGGATGCTCGCACCTGCTTCCGGACCGTCGAGGCGCTCACCGGCAGCTTCCGCGAGCCGCCCGACGATGTCGAGGATCAACCGCGCTACCACTTCCTCCATCAGCAGATCCCGCTGTCCGACGGCTACGACGTGGAGGTCCTGGCGTTCCGGGCGGACGTGTTCGAGCCGGCGTTCACCGCACCACTGCTCAAGAACTGTCACCTGTTCCTGATGGTGACCGACATCGAGGCCGGCCATCAATGGGGAGCAGAGAAGCCACTGGTGGACAGGATCGGCGAGATCCGCGAGATGTTCGCCGACGCAGTCGCCTCGGCGCGCATCACGATCGGCTCGGCCGCCGAGACCGACCACGGTTGCGACGTCCTGATCCCGGAGATCGGCCGGTTCGACGGCTGGAGCTCCGTGAGCACGCCGGAGTTCCTGCCGAGCCTTCTCGGGCAGGTGGCCTGGCGGCTCGGTATCGACGTCGCTGAGTGAGCCCTGAGCTGAGCTTTCCTTCCCGGCAAAGTCCGTTACAATCCGCCCGACCAGAGGATCACGGCCCGAAAACCGCGGGCCGGTCAAGGAGGATCACCGATGGAGACCATTACCGGACAGATCGCACGCTGGGCTGCCAATGTGCGCTACGAGGACCTTCCCGAGCCCGTCATCGAGGCTGCCAAGCGGTTTCTGATGGACTCGATCGGCTGCGCCCTCGGCGGCTGCCAGCAGCACGACGTCACCATCGCCCGCCGCGTGCTCCGCGAGATTGCAGGCGAAGGCCCCTGTCGGGTCCTGGTGACCGGGGAGCGGTTCGATCCGGTGTCGGCGGCTCTGCTCAACGCACTGATGATCCGGGTGATGGACTACAACGACATCTACTGGAAGCAGGACCCGTCCCACCCGTCAGACCTGATTCCCGCCGCACTCGCCGCGGCCGAGCGCTCCGGTGGCAGCGGTCGCGATCTGATCCTGGGGATCGTGCTCGCCTACGAGTTCGAGCAGCGGCTGTGCGAGGTG
>CAZEJK010000331.1:0-5375 GCA_964512045.1 uncultured Thermoanaerobaculia bacterium | reverse complement strand
TCGCCTGGCTGGGACAGACCGATCTGGATGCAAGCCGGGACTCCGAGTCCGTCGGTACAGGTCCCATCGCTGGTGCGCTGGCGGCACGAGCGTTCGAGCGGCTGGTTGTGCTCAACACCTACAGCGAAGAGGCGGCCACCGCATGGTGGCGCTGGGCGCAACGCCAGAGCCGCACCGAGACCGAGCTCGCCCTCCACAACGTCGAGCTGCCAAGCCCGGTGGACTACGAGGCGATCCACAACGCCGCCGTCGAGGTCCTCGAGGCCGAGCGCAGCCGCTCAGCGCAACCAGTCGACCTCACCTTCCACCTGAGCCCCGGCACACCCGCGATGGCCGCCGTGTGGCTCCTGCTCGCCAAGACGCGCTACGACGCCCACCTGGTGGACTCCTCGCGCGAGCACGGCCTGCGCGACGTGGAGCTCCCGTTCGAGATCGCCGCCGAGTACGTCCCGACGCTGCTGCGCGACTCCGACCGCCACATGGCGCGCCTGACCGAGGCGCCGGCCCCCGACGAGCCCAGCTTCAGCGACATCGTCGGCCGATCCGAGCCGATGCGCCGCGTGCTGACCCAGGCCGCCGCCGCGGCGCCGTTTTCCGTACCAGTGCTCATCGAGGGGGAGTCGGGCACCGGCAAAGAGCTGCTCGCCCGCGCGATCCACCACGCGAGCCCCCGAGCGGATGGGCCGTTCATCCCGGTGAACTGCGGAGCGCTGCCGCCCGATCTGGTCGAGTCCACGCTGTTCGGGCACGTCAAGGGCGCGTTCACCGGCGCCGACCACACGGCGCTCGGTCTGTTTCGAAGCGCGGACGGCGGCACACTGCTGCTCGACGAGATCGGCGAGCTGCCACCTCCCGCCCAGGTGAAGCTTCTGCGCGTTCTCCAGGAGGGGGAGGTGACCCCGGTGGGCAGCACCACGGCCCACACAGTCGACGTCCGCATCATCGCGGCCACCAACCGCGTGCTCATCGAGGAGACCGCGGCCGGCCGGTTCCGCTCCGACCTCTACTACCGCCTCGCCGTCGCCATCCTGACGCTCCCGCCGCTGCGAGACCGCCAGGGCGACATCGGCGCCCTCATCGATCACATCCTCGAGGAGATCAATGCCGACAACGCCCACGTCCACGGCTGGACGCCCAAGCGCATCTCGGCCGGCGCCCGACGCATCCTCCTCAACCACCACTGGCCCGGCAACGTCCGCGAGCTGATGGCCACCCTCACCCGCGCCGCCATCTGGTCCACCGGCGCCACCATCCGCGTCGAAGACGTCCGCTCGGCCCTCCAGCTCCATCCGCACCACACCCCAGAGCGCATCCTCGACCGCCCCCTCGACGACGATCTCGACCTCCCAGCCCTCCTCGCCCAGGTCGCCACTCACTACCTCACCCGAGCCATCCACCACACCGACGGCAACAAGACCAAAGCCGCCACCCTCCTCGGCCTCTCCAACCGCCAAACCCTCGATAACTGGCTGAAGAAGTATGGGATCACCACGGAGAAGTGACTCGATCCATCGCGTAGATCCGGAGCGATCGGGGCCGAGGACCCAAAAGCCAGCAGAAACCCGACCGATCGCGCCAATGATCCATGTGTACCTCGACCAGAAGGACTTCAACAACACAGGTCACGCCGCGCCTTCTGAGTCTTGCAGGGGATTTCAGGTTTTACCATTGCGCCTCTCACCCGTGATAAGTTCATGACCAATCAGGGAAAGGGGAGGAGCATGATCGGTATCCCATCAGACGAAACAACGAAGAGCCTCGTCGCTCACTCGCACGCACTTGCTGAGTACTGGGAGCAATCAAACCACTACGCGGAAACAGACCCGCGAACCTCTGCGATGAAAACGCGTCAGTTCATCGAGCATCTGGCGGAGTGCATCATCGCTCTCCGAGGCGAAATGCCCCGACAACGTGAGGACCTTCGGACTAAGGTCGACCGGCTGAGGACGACGATTCCCAACGACCTTGTTGACCTGATGCAGGCAGTTGTCACCGACGGCAACCGAGCTACACACGATCATGAGCGACCATTCCCGGAGTCTCTGGCTCGGCGTATTCTCGAGAATGCTCGGCGGATCGCTTCCTGGTTCATCAGGTTTATGGAAAAGCACGATGCCAACCTGGCGCGACCTCAGCGACGCGCCGCAGCTGGGGCTGCGGTTGGGCGACTGACCTCCGTGGGATTGGTACCAAGCTTATTGCTGACGGAGTGCTGGACATTGACAAAGGCGTACCTCGGACGGGCGACCGCTGATACGCCCGAGACAGAACGTGCTTCTTTTCAACAGATCGCAGCCAGATTCGAGCCTATCAAGGCTCAAGCGGAGGTGTTTCAGCTCGAAACCGCGCAAATAGCATGGGAGGAGACCCAATCAACAGGCGATTGAATGGAGCGCGAATTGACTTGCTCATGCGCGCCTTCCCTCCTCCCTTTGTCTTATTCGCCTGGTACTCGACTGCACACAGCCGAGCATGCTCGGCGAGTTCGTGAGTGCACGCCGCCGACACGGCTCCTCATCGTCAGTTCCGGTATCATGTCCACAACAAGGGGGGACACCCGATGGCGACGGCGGAACAGGTCAAGGCGCTCTTGGAGAGCCATGTGGATGGCGACGAGCAGCGCTTTTACACCGTGGCCATTCAGATCGCTGCGCATGCCGCGCGCCGAGGGCACGGGAAGCTCGCGGAGCAGATCCGTGAGCTTGTGGACCAGGCGAAGCTCAAGGCCGAGCAGGAGACGAAGCCTGCGCTCATTGCGGCGCCGAAGGGCTCGAAGATCAGCAGGTTGGCGAGTAGCCCGTCAGCTACTCCGTCTTGGGGTTGACCTTGGCGGCGTCGACAGCAAGAGCGCTCTCACGCTCGACTCGATCCAATGCAATGCTGACAATCGGCACGATTGCCGCCGGTCGTGCGTCTTCTCCGGGCTCGTCTGTTGTTCCGATGTTGGCACCCTGGATCCCAAACCGGAAGGAAACGGCCCAGATGCCCTCGTGAATGTTGGCATCCTTGATCATGAGCTCCACGAGCTCGCGAAAGGTGAACTCGATTCTATTTGGCTGCGGCATTTTAGATTCCTAGTTTGTCGAGAGGCGGGTTGAGTTCAGGTAGGGGCTGGCCCCTGTCTCGGGGTACACCTCGCGTTCTCCTCGATAATCGACATGTCGGAGCACGAGCGATGGTTGACTCCGATAGGTGGCGGACCACTCAGATTCCTGTAGCTCAGCACGTACCGGCGACCTGGCGTGCTCTGCTCCAAGGAACCTGGCGACGGCGATTGTGATGGCGCTGTTGAGGCTCGTGTCGTTCTTGAGCGCCCACTCGGCGATCTCATTGTGGAGATCGGGAGGAAGGCGCAGTGTCAACCGGCCGCGAGCCGGTGGCGGCTGCGAGATTGACGGCTCAGGGATGGCCCTCCCCGCCTCCAGCTCAGCATCGATCCAGTCGAGCGCCACTTCTTCAAGGACAGCGAGGGCTTCTTCCTCCGTCTCGCCCTCGACGACGCAGCCTGGGAACTCCTCTATACCTGCAGTGAAGCCGCCTGCTTCCTCGTCGGGGATCACAAAACGTTTGTACGGCCGTCGGAGGTACTCTTCAGAAGCCATTCGTGTCCTCCTGATGCTCCCACATCATCACGTCCTCCTCAAAGGCTTTCAGCAGACTCTGCTTCGTTCCGATCTTGAGATCTCCCGAGTGGCTCGGAATCGGAACCGCTCGAACCGAAGAGAACCGGCTTTCCCAGATCTCGTGCCGTCCACCGCCACGCCCGGACCTTCGCCTTCGTTTGCGACCCAATGACGTGGCGAAGCGCTGCATCTCGCTGCACGTGACAGTCTTGGCGTTCCATAGCTCGTTCCACCGCCGCCTGAGTCGCTCTGCTTTCTTCGTCATAGTGTCGCCTGTGACACCAGACATCCTACACTAGTCACAACGTCCCCCTTGAGTCAACCTGTTCCACGGGTGTTGGTGCGGCCGCATCTCCTGCTCGGGGACCAACAACGCAAGGGTCTCGGCGAGTTGGATCAGGACCGCCGGTCCGGCGCCCGGCGGAGAAAGCTGGCGCCAGCGTGCGTCCCCATTTTGGTAGAAGGAGAAGCCGGCTGGCTCCAAAGCCTCCCGGTCGCGGCAAATGGGTCTCACGCTCTCGAGCTTCGAGTCCTCCTCAGCACTCTCAGCCACGGTCCGGCCATAACGGATGGACTCGCGCCCTCGGAGTCTGCGCCATTGCCGGATCACTGGTTGGCCCTGGCCACCTTCGACGCGTGAACAATAGTCATGTTCGGCACAAAGAGTGAGCATCACTGTACGTTGAACAGTAGCACAGGTTGTAGGAGCTCATAACCGGTGAGCCTTCGAAAGAGCGAGCCCAGCTCCGGCCTTGCTCTTGAACTGCTCGAGCGTCAGAAGGCCAGCGTAGGCGTACCGAAGCTGAGGGCACGCCAGAGCCGGGCGCGGCCGGGTCTTCGCGGCGAAAGCTCGGTGCTCAGTCGCTCGTCTGCGCTGACCAGTGGAGCGAGAACATCGCGCCCTGGGGGTCGGTGCACTGGGCGATCAGGTCGCCTCCGGGGACCTCGTGGGGACCATACAGCACGGCGCCTCCGAGCGCTTTGACGGCCACCAGGGTCGACTCGAGATCGTCAACCGAGATGTAGTACAGCCACATCGGCGGTCCCGGCATCTCGGCCGGTTTGGTGAACATGCCACCGAGCGGGCGCTCGCCGCGGCCGTAGATTCGGTAGATCCCAATCGGGCCCATGTCGTGGTCGTTGATGGCGCTCCATCCGAACATGGCGCGGTAGAACTCGGTCGCAGCCTCCATGTCGCTGGTGGCCAGCTCGTGCCATGAGAAGTGTCCGGTGCTCGGCGGCGTGTCGTCGCCGAGCGGGTTGGACGGCGCGAACACGGAGATCACGGCGCCCTGCGGATCCTGGATCACCGCGAAGCGACCGACGTTGGGGATGTCGGTGGGCGGATGGAGGATGTTGCCACCGAGCTCGGCGGCCTGCTGGGCGCTGGCATCGACATCGGTCACCGCCACGTATGCCGTCCAGTGCGGCGGGGCACCCATGGCTCGAACCTCCTCTGGCAGGTCCATGAGTCCGCCGATCTCCGTGTCAGCTGCACGCCACATGGTGTACGGCTCGCCGCTTTCTTCCCACAGGGCGGTGGTCCAGTGGCAGACGTTGGTGTAGAACTGCTTGGCGGCCTCCTGGTCGGTGGTCATCAGGTCGTACCAGACGAAACGGCCGTGGTCCTCGGGGGTGATTGCGCTCATGGCGTTGTCTCTCCTTCCTTACGGGTTGGGCGCTGAATATGAATACGAACTGAGTCGCAGGCTCAGGTTATCATACGTGTCGGCGGGATGAAGGTTGCCTTGG
>CAZEJK010000330.1:0-5387 GCA_964512045.1 uncultured Thermoanaerobaculia bacterium | reverse complement strand
TCCCGCCCACCCGCCGGCGAGACGCCGGCTGCCACAATGGGAGAGCCACTCGGTTGGTGCCCGCCGCCCATCCGCAACAGGCCGCAGAGGTAGGGATCCGGACCCGGAAAGCTTCGTTCACATGCCCCTTCGGCGAAGGATGGAGACCAGCAGCCAGAAGCCGATGACGGCGGCGACCGAGAACCCCACCAGGGCGATTCGGCTGAGGCCGATGCCCACGTCGGCGGCATCGGCGACGACGATGATCGACGAGCCGACGATGAGGCCAGCGAGGACGATCGCGAACGCCAGCCGGTTGCCGGCACGGTCGGTGGCGTTCACCAGCGGCATGAGGCCGCGCAGCTCAATCCCGTCGATGAGGTTTCCGGAGCGCAGCTGCTTGAGGACGTCGCTGAGCTGGTGCGGGATCTCGCGGCCGAGCGACAGCATCTCGGTGGAGACGTCGGCGAAGTCCCTTGCGAGTCGGCTCGGATGGAGCCGGTCGAGGGCGAGGCGACGGAAGAACGGCGCAGCATGCTCGGTGATCTGGAAGTTGGGATCGAGACGGCGACAGGAGCCCTCGATATTCGACAGCGCTTTGATCATCAGGAACAGGTTGGCGGGCATGGTCAGCCGGTGCTCGACCGCGAGCTCGAGGAGCTCGTTGAGCCCCTCGGCCATGCGTACGTGCTTCAGCGCCTGGAAGAAGTAGCGGTCGGCGTAGTCGCCGAGCTCGCGCTCGAGCACGGCCCGGTTCGGCTCCTCCTCGTAAGTGCACAGCTCCAAGAGCGCATCGGCCATAGCCTCCTCGTTGCGCTGGACGATCGCCGTCATCAGGTCCGAGAAGGTCTCTCGCGCCCGCCGGCCGATTCTCCCCATCATCCCGAAGTCGAGGTACGTGATCACGCCTTCGGATGTGATGAGCAGGTTGCCGGGATGCGGGTCGCCGTGAAAGAAGCCGGTGACGAAGAGCTGGTGCATGGTCGCGTCGGCGATGGTGGCGGCAAGCTCGTTGGGGTCCAGCCCGTACTCCTCGAGCGCCTCGGCATTGGCGGCCTTGACGCCGTGAATGAACTCCTGGGTCAGGACCGAGGCCGTGGTGAGGTCGCGGAGCACCTCGGGGACATGGATCTTCGGGTCCTTCAGAAACTGCCAACCGAAACGCTCCTGGCTCGCTGCCTCCATCCGGTAGTCGAGCTCCTTCTCCAGCAGGACGGTCAGCTCCTCCACGATCCGGGTGGGCCGGTGCACATCCCATCCTTCGAGGTGCCGCTCCATGAGCGTGGCCAGGTACAGCATGATCTCGAGGTCGACCTCGACGGTGCGGTGGACGCCGGGCCGCAGGACCTTGACGGCGACCTCGCGTCCTTTCACGGTATGGGCGTGGTGGACCTGACCGAGGGAGGCGGCGGCCAGGGGCTCGCGGTCAAACTCGGAGAAGACCGTATCCAGCGGCTGCTCGAGCTCGCGCGCGAGGATCTTCTCCACCTGCTCGAACGGGATCGGCGCGACCTGATCCTGCAGGTGAGCGAGCTCGGTCATGATGCCGACCGGCAGGAGGTCTGGACGGGTCGACAGGAGCTGGCCGGCCTTGACGAACGTTGGCCCGAGCTCCTCGAGAACTCTGCGAACTCGCACCGGCGTCGATAGCTGGGCGAGCTCGGAGGAACCAGGTGACAGCCGCCGCAGGCCGCCGAGCTTCAGGCTCTTGAGGATGTCATCGAACCCGTACTTGAGGAGAACCGCCAGGATCTGCCGGTACCTTTGGGCATGCCGATAGGTGCGCCCCACGTAGCCAAGCTTGCGGATGGACAGTACCATCGAGTCAGATCCTTCCCACGCCAGATGGCCCGCTGCTATCGAACGGTGGCTGGCCTGTGCGCCCGATTATAGCGGCTCACCCGTGAGGATCCCCGAAAGCGCCTGGTGACCGGATGGCCGGGATCCGGACGCCGGGGCCGGGACCTGATCCGGATCCCGAACCCGGATGCTGTGCCGTTGCTTCTGCTGGAGAGATTGGGCGGATGGGGGAGCCAACGCGGCCGAGCTGGTCTGGGATGTGGTAGAGGTCGTCGCCGACCTGGTTCTCGGAGGAGCGGCGGACGGCGAGTCGGGGCGCGATGCTTGACCCGCTCTGCGCGCGCGTGGGATGCTCTTTGGGTTACTGCCACTCGTGATCATGAAGATGTGTGGGAAAGGGGGCCGTCATGGCGCAGGATTCGTTCTCCGAAGTGACGCAGGAAGGCTGGCTGTCGCGCCTGGGCTCGTCGATCAAAGGCGTGCTGGTCGGAGTCGTGCTGTTTCTGATCTCGCTGGGGCTGCTGTGGTGGAACGAGGGCCGGACAGTGAAGACAACGAAGAGCCTGAACGAAGGCGCTGCGGCAGTGGTTTCGGTGCCTGCGGAGCCGGTGGATCCGTCGTACGACGGTCGGCTCGTCCATACCAGCGGTCGTGCGCAGGTCGACGGGAGCATCTCGGACCCATTGTTCGGGGTGTCTGCGGAGGCGATCAAGCTCCGCCGTCAGGTGGAGATGTACCAGTGGCAGGAGGACGAGGATCGCGAGAAGCGCAAGAAGACCGGTGGCGGCACCGAGACCGTGACCACCTACAGCTATCGGAAGACGTGGTCGGAGGGGCTGATCAACTCCGGTGGCTTCAAACGTCCCGAGGGACACGAGAACCCGGACCGGATGCCGTACGACAGTGCCACGTTCACCGCCGGTGAGGTGCGCGTGGGTGGGTACAACCTGTCGCCAGGGCTGGTGGAGAAGATCTCGGAGTGGGAGCGCTACCGGCTCGATTCCGTGCCACCCGGGGTTGCCGGTCAGCGGCCTCAGGGCGCGCCGGCAACGGGCGAGGATGGTATGACGGGCTTCGAGCTGGTGGACGGAGGGCTGTACCGAGGGGCGGATCCGAACGATCCGGAGATCGGGGATCTGCGGGTACAGTTCCGGGTCGTCTGGCCGACGGACGTCAGTATCGTGGCCGAGCAGACAGGTCACACCTTCCGGCCGTACCAGACTGAGGCAGGGCGGAGGCTCGAGATGCTCGAGACCGGCATGGTGCCGGCCGACGCCATGTTCGAGGCGGCGCAGAAGCGCAACACAACACTGACCTGGGTCCTTCGCTTCGTGGGCTTCCTGGTGATGTTCTTGGGGATCACGCTGGTGTTCCGACCATTGGTCGTGGTGGCCGATGTGATTCCGGTGCTGGGGAACCTGCTCGGCCTTGGTGTGGGCGTGTTCGCGGGCTTCATCGCCGCGATTCTCTCGTTCGTGGTGATCGCGCTGGCCTGGATCGCGTTCCGACCCGTGCTCGGGATTGCGCTGCTGCTCGTGGCGCTCGTGCTCATTGTCCTTGCAGTGATGGCGGCCCGACGGCGCAAGGTCTCTGCGGCGGGTGGGGCGCCACCACCACCGCCCCCGCCACCGGCGTAGCGATCGAGCCGCCAACTTGGCGGTGGGCCGTAACCACACCGGTGCTCCGATGGGGCCGGCTCCATGGCCGCGCCATTGTCGGCATCTCGGCGTTGGCTATGAGCTCCCCACGGACCCCATCAGCCTCCGGGACAGCTCTGGTTGCGGACACGACTGTTGCTCGCAGGAGCGACAACGCTTCGCGGCAGTCCCGGAACCGGACCAGCGCGGGCCTTGCCGCGGCGTGTCGGAACGGGCACAATGGGCGGCGCCGTGCAAACGGGCTGATATCCAGGGAGGAAGTATGAAGGTCCACGAGTATCAGGCGAAGGAGATCCTCGCAGGCTACGGCGTGCCGGTTCCCCGGGGAGTGCTCATTACTGACGCTGCCTCGGCGCGGGCCGCTGCCGAGGATCTGGGCGGACGCGTCGTTGTCAAGGCGCAGGTACATGCGGGCGGACGCGGGAAGGCCGGTGGCGTCAAGCTGGCGGACAACCCGGATGCCGCGGTGGAAGCCGCCGACCAGATCCTGGGCATGAAGCTGGTCACCAAGCAGACCGGCGCCGAGGGGAAGATCGTGCGCAAGGTGCTGGTGGAAGAAGCTCTTCCGATCGACCGTGAGCTCTACCTCGGGATCGTCCTCGACCGGGCTGAAGGGTTTCCGGTGATGATGGCGTCCAAGTTCGGGGGCATGGAGATCGAGGAGGTGGCTGCGGAGAACCCGGGCGCCATCCTCAAGGCTCACTTCGACCCGGACGTGGGGCTCCATTCGTACCTTGCACGTCGGCTGGCGTTCGGTCTCGGGCTCGAGGGTGATGCGTTCAAGGCGGGCGTCAAGTTCATGGTTGCCCTGGCCCGTGCGTACTCGGAGAGTGACGGCTCATTGGCGGAGATCAACCCGCTGGTGACCACCACGGACGGCCGCGTGATCGCGCTCGACGCGAAGATGAGCTTCGACGACAGCGCGATGTTCCGGCAGAAGCCGATTGCCGAGATGCGCGACGTCGAGGAGGAGGAGCCGCTCGAGGTGGAGGCGTCGAAGTACGACCTCAACTACATCAAGCTCGACGGCAACATCGGCTGCATGGTCAACGGCGCCGGGCTGGCGATGGCAACCATGGACATCATCAAGTACTACGGCGGCGAGCCGGCCAACTTCCTCGATGTCGGCGGTGGCGCTTCGCAGGAACGGGTTGCTGCGGCGTTCCGAATTCTGCTGTCCGACACCAACGTTCAGGGCGTGCTGATCAACATCTTCGGTGGCATCGTCCGCTGCGACATGATCGCCCGCGGCGTGATCGAGGCGGCCAAGGAGGTCGACGTCACCGTTCCGCTGGTGGTGCGGCTGGAGGGAACGAACGTCGAGGAGGGGCGCAGGCTCTTGAACGAGTCGGGTCTGAATCTCACCGTTGGAGAAGGCATGGCGGACGCAGCCGAGAAGGTCGTCACCGCCGTGGCCGGGAAGTGAGGGGCGAGTCATGAGCATCTTTGCAGACAAGGACACCCGCATCGTCGTTCAGGGTCTGACCGGCAAAGAGGGACAGTTCCACGCGGCGCAGTGCCGCGAGTACGGTGCGCAGATCGTCGCTGGCGTCACGCCCGGCAAGGCGGGCCAAGAGGTCGACGGCGTTCCGATCTACAACACGGTGTACGACGCGGTTGTGCACACCGAGGCAGATGCGAGCCTCATCTTCGTGCCACCTCCGTTTGCCGCGGACGCGATCCTGGAGGCGGCCGACGCCGGCATCCGCCTGGTCGTGTGCATCACCGAAGGGATCCCGGCGCGGGACGAGATTCGGGTCTCGCGGATCCTCGCGCAGCTGCCCACTCGACTCATCGGGCCCAACTGCCCCGGCGTGATCACGCCCGGGCAGACGAAGATCGGGATCATGCCGGCACAGATCCACACGCCGGGCTCGATCGGTGTCGTGTCCCGCTCGGGAACGCTCACCTACGAGGCCGTGGATCAGCTGACCAAGGTGGGGCTGGGAC
>CAZEJK010000329.1:2409-5471 GCA_964512045.1 uncultured Thermoanaerobaculia bacterium | reverse complement strand
GCGACACAAGGTGGGGTGAATTGGGTGATGTTTGCGCGATCGGGCTGGTTTGACCAGAAAGCCAGCCGGGTCGCCCGTCCGCTCGCGCGGTTGGACACCGTCGCGCGCGGGGAGGTGGCCGCGTGAAGCCAACAATCCGCAGCTCCGACGAAGACTGGGAGGAACTACTCGAGCTGCTCCGCGTCGGACACTTCCTCATCCTCGAGCAGCTGTACATTCGCGTCGGCGGTCCGGTTCCTCTTCGCCAGCTGCACTGTGACCTTGCCCACTTGAATGTTCACCGTCGCTCGATCTCTCGGTGGGTCAGACAGCTGGAGCAGATCGGGCTGCTCACATCGGTCAGCTCGTGGGACTTGCTGGTGAACCCTGTTCCAGCCCTCGAGCGCCCAGCTAGAAACCTCGTAGTAATCTGGCAACATCGGGAGCGCCGAGGGAGAGCGCCCACACGGCCTATGGAATCTGCCGGTGCTATGGAAAGGAGGCGGACGGGAGGGAGCCTTCCCACAGCACCTTGGAATCCGCATTGCGGATTCCACAGCTCCCACAGGCCCGACGAGTAATACTCTCTAAGGTCGTGTCAGAAGAGACCAGACGTGCTCGACCTTGACGCGCGGCTCGAGGCCGTTTGCGGTTACTGTTTCCCTCGCCTTGTCCCGCAGGGCATTGTCGCTGCAAGCGATCAGTGCGGTTGTAGTATTGATGCGCGAGAGCTTGCTCAGGGTGGCATCCAGACGCCGACCACTGCACTCGACTTCCACCGCTAGCGAGCGGTTCCCGCGTTCCGCCCAGATGTCGACGGCGGCACCCCCGCCCACCGGATGCTCGCGCACGACCGCCCATCCACGATCTTGCAGAGCAGCAGCGATGCGATGCATCCAGAATCGATGCAGCGCACCACCTGCCCGCCCCGAAGGCGGTGGGCATCCCAATCTCTCCCAGCCTCTCGCCGTTAGCTCCAGGAGAGTGACCCTGCCGCCGGGAAGGGCTGCATGCTGCTCGGTCACCAGGCCCTCTGCAAGAAGGGACCGCTTCAGCTCCGTTCCTCGGCGGCGGGAGAGGCCGAGGCTCCGGTACCGCTCTGTCACACCCAATTCACCAACTTCCGCGATGTGCTGCAGCAATCGGAGAGCGTCGCCGGCGGTGCGATCCTGTTTAGGCGGCTGCGGAATCTCCGGAATCGGCTTGCGCTGCTGCGGTCTCACCGAATTCTGCCCAGATCTGGTGATCGCGGCGCGTCTCGTGGCCGCTGTGGTCTGCGTGTGATGGCGATGGACCAGATCGTCGGAGACGGAGCCCTTGTGAACCGTGATCTTCGGCACCTTGATCGCGAAGGGGAACGACCACCGGCCCTGGAGCTTGACCACGGCGGCACCGACGGGGAGATGGCCCAGCAGCTCCCTTTGATCGGTATCCAGAAGACAGGCGTCCCCCACTGTGCTGATGTCCGCTCGGTGCTTCAGGTTCATTGCCACGGTGCAGTAGGTGTTCCCGAGGGCGGTCATGGCGATCTGCGACGGATGCTGATCGATCAAGACCACCGCCTCGCCGAGTTCGCGGATCTCACGCAGGATGACGTCGGTGATCGGCTCGCCTCCAGTCGCCTCCTGCTTGCTCCGCAGGAAGACATGGTGCGCTTCCTCGACGACCAGGACATGTTTCAGCGTCTCGCGCCCAGGCTCCGCCAATCGTAAGTGGTGGATGTACAGCAGCAGACTCTCCACCAGGAAGACCTTGTCCGAGTCGGGAAGTGCGTCGAGCTCGAGCACGACGTTCTTGGTGAGCAGCTCTGAGATGTCGTCCGGGTGCTCCGAGCAGACCGCGTCCGCCATGGCGCCAAACGTCAGAGACCCGGTGGTTCTCAGCGTTGAGGCCAACCAGTTGGCTTCCCTGCCGGTGGTCTTGCGGGTCAGAAGGTGGTGGTGCACGTCGTGGAAGGTGGGGTACCTCTCACTCCCTTCGTAGACGCCTGCTTCCCGGTAGCAGTGGTCGATGGCCTGCTGCAGGAGGTACATGACGCCCTCGCCCAGGAAGTAGGCGTGCGAGATGATCTCGATGATCTTCTTGAGCCAGTTGCGGGGGGACGTCCCTGGCGGCGGCCGAAGAGGGTTGATCCGGATGGGGGCGAGGTCACGGCCGGCCGTGAAGGCCGTGACGCTGCCATCCGGAACCCACGACGCCGCCAGCATGTCCCGGTAGTTGCGCTTCCAGTCGAAGATCAGGAAGGGAACCCGGTTGTCGAGAAGAGACTGAAGAAGGTGGAAGACGGTGTTGGTCTTACCCGAGCCGGACCGCCCGAAGATAGCCAGGTGCTGTATCAGCTCGTCTTCCGATAGACCCACCGGTGCGGGAGCGGTGCCTGGGTAAGTGAGGACGCCGAGGCGGAACCTCCCGGCGAGAATGCCGGGCTCCGCGGGCGGGACAGGGGCGTGGACGGCCCCCGGTACGGTGTGGTTGCTCTGCAGGTCCAACAGCCGAACCGTGGTCTCGAGCTCGCGTCGCTCGTCGGGCTCTGAGGCGAGATAGAGTGCCCACAGTCGATCGGCGCGCCGCCCCAGGCTTGGCCGTAGTCTGATGATGGACTCCTGAACCTCACGATCCACCGAAGCCACCCCGCAACAGGCTTTCATGCGTCTTCGCGCGTTCGAACCGTTCAACCAGCTGTGAGAGCTCCAGGGCGAGATCAGCAGTGTCCTTCCAGCAGGCGCTCATCTCCCGCCTCCGGTCTCGCGCAAGGCGCAGCTCCTCCCCAACCAGCTTCAAGTACGAGGGGTCTGCCGATGGGATGGCGTCCGGGCGGAAGAGCGACAGCTTCCGGTTCGCGATCTCCAGCTCCTCCCGGTCGATGCCCGACAGGGCAGCATCCCGAAGCTCCAACCTCTCGTTGATCAGATCGAGGGTTCGTTGTACCTGGCTTTCCAGTGCGCCCGTTCGACAGTGGAGGAGAGCGTCCAGCTGATCGCCCGGCTGGACGTTCACCACCGGCGAGTACCTTGTCGCCGCCACCTGGTACTTGGTCGGATCCCAGTTCATGACTCGGGAGTAGTGACACCAGATAATAAAGC
>CAZEJK010000329.1:0-2399 GCA_964512045.1 uncultured Thermoanaerobaculia bacterium | reverse complement strand
AGCTTTCCCTGTTAAAACCGAAGAACTTAAATAGTTCAAGCCACTACCGTCAGGTGATGACAGACCCGGAGCAGAAAGGAGAGATCATGTCTGCAGCACTGGGTGTCTACACGATCGTCGATCGGAGGACGGACGAGCAGCCTGACAAGAAGAGCCTCTGGCTCAACGTCGGGATCGCGTTCGTCAACCGCGACGGCTCGATCAACGTTCGGCTCAACGCCCTGCCAGTCAACGGCGGACTGCACATCCGGCCGTTCTCGGGCGGTGGCGAGGGCCCGACGGGCGAGCCTGAAGACCTCTGAAGACGATGCGGCCGCCGTGCACCGGCGGCCGGCTTCCATTCACGGGGGCGGCCAGCTCACGAGGCCGCCCCGTTCCTGCTCCATGCGGAGACGGAAGCGGGGGCGAGAACGAAAGGAGGGATTGCATGGACGAAGAACAACGGGACCATGAGTGCGACGAGGCGTGGCTGTGGGGCGTCGACGAGGACGATCCGGAGCGGCAGTGTCCGAACTGCGGCGAGGCCGTCCAGGTGGAGCAGCTCGCGCCACCCGCGACCACCGGGGGGCTTCTGCTGTGTCCTGAGTGTCAGGCGGAGCTGCCGTGGGGCGCCATCGAAGACGTGCCGGTAACGGACTGGTTCAACTGGGCCAAGCTCACGCGAGAGGCGTACGAGGAGCGACCGTGCTTCTCGGAGCCGTTTCAGCGGGCGTTGAGCTTGTGGCTCTCGGCGGCCGATCCTCGCGGCGCGGACGTCAGTTTGGAGATCACCCGGGATCGGCGTGGCGACATCCTGGTCAAGGTCGTCAACAGCGAGTCGCTCACCTACTTCCCGTACGCAGGAACCTCGATCGAGGGGTCCTACACCGTCGTCCGCTTCTCCAGCCGACGATAACCGCCTTCCGCTGCGGGGGTTTCGGCCCCTGCTTCCCAGTCACAAGCGTGACGCAACAACGAGAGCCGAAGAAAGGAGGTGCCAGATGATTGAAGGGCTTGTGGAATCGATGGTTGATCAGGACTACTTCGCACGGTTTGCCGTGCAGGTCGCCCTCGTCAGAGAACCCGAGACGGCAGAGGGGCGGCCGCAGCTCAGCTCACCGCGAGCTGTGAGTGAGGCATTCAAGAAGCTCGCGGACCTCGACCGCGAGTGTGTCGCCGTAGCCCTGCTCGACAACAAGCACCGGCTGAATGCCATCCACGCGGTTCACATCGGAACATGCAGCCAGTCGTTGGTCGGGGTCGCGGACGTGTTCAAGGCCGCCATCCTCGCCAACGCGCAGGCGGTGGTCCTGGTGCACAACCACCCGTCGGGAGATCCCGAGCCGAGCATCGAGGACCGAGAGCTGACCCGCCGGCTTTCCAGGGCGGGCGAAATGCTCGGTATCGAGCTGCTCGACCATGTGGTGGTCGCGAAGGACGGCTACGTCAGCATGAAGGAACGCTGCGGCATCTGACGGGCTCTCGCCGGGGCTCTTGCCCCGGATTCCATTCACAGGAGGTGAAAGAACATGACCAACAAACCAGAAAAGACGTTCCGAGCGGGGGCCTGCTCCGCCTCGGTGTTTATCAACGACAGGCAGGTGGGCGAGGAGCGACTGCGCCTTCCATCAGTCGCGTTCTCGTGTCGGTACCGCGACGAGTCCACGGGCGAGTGGAAGGATGCTACGTCCATGAGCCCCAACGAGGTTGCGCGCGCTGTTCTGGTGCTGCAGAAGGCGCTGGAGCACTGCCTGGTGAGGGTGTCGCTGCCAGATGAGCCCGCCACCGATGACGCCACTCGTCAGGAGTGACGGACCGAAACCCTTATATCTTTCTTCTTCTTTCCCATTCTCATGGAGAACCACATCTCACCACAGCTCGAACAAACCCTCTCCAGCATGCAGGCGGAGATCACGCAGATGAATGCGAAGCTCGACCACATCGTGCTGCAGCTCGCGGACGACTACTACCGCCAGTTCCACCGCCTGTACGGACCGGATCTCGAGGGCTGACCGGAACCTTGATAAGTGGGGACTCTCCGAACTTGAGCTATGGCCACCCTGCCCGACTACTGGCGGTTGAAAATGCCTCTCGGTCCCCTAGAACACAGGCGGTCCCGATCGGTCGTGTTCGAAGGCGAGCCTATGCCGCTCTCGCCAGCTGACGGATCTCGATCTTGGTCAGACGCTTCAGCATGCGTTCCAGGGCTTGGGCTCTCGTCACCATTTTCTCGGCCTCCTCTTCGTAGCGAATGGCTGCGCCAATCCACTGCCCGCCGGAGTGAAGGTCGCCCTTCGCTATTAGTTCCGCTGCGACGGCCACAGAACGCCCTGCGTTCGCATCGTACTTCTCGACGAAGCGCTCGATGACCGAGAGTTTTTCTTCCACTCTGATCTTCTTACGCTCCTCCAAGATCAACT
>CAZEJK010000328.1:0-5519 GCA_964512045.1 uncultured Thermoanaerobaculia bacterium | reverse complement strand
TGCGCGATGAGGACCTCGGAGTGGTCGACGCCGAGATACCGCTGGTAGCAGCCTTTCAGGTACGTCGCCGCAAACCCGGCCCCACACCCGATCTCCAGGATGGTGCTGCGCGGTCCCAGTGCGATCGACCTCACGGTCTGCTGCAGGCGGTGCCGTCGGGCAACCCGGGCGCTCACGACCAGGTCCTTGGCCGCATACGCCTCACCGATCGTGTCGAACAACGACCGGTCTGCTCGCTCTCTCGCTTCGCCCGTGCCACTCACGCGCACCCTCGCACAGCCGTTCTCGCCTCCCCATCTTCCTGTGTTACCGTCCACCACGGTCCCCGCCCGGATCGTATCAGCCGGTGCACCCCGACCACAACGACACCCGCATCTTGGCGACCGCTCGCGGCTCGGGGTATGATCCGGCCCATGCATACTCCACTGACTTTGGTCCGCAGCTCATGACACGGCTCACCTTCTACGGCGCAGCAGGTACGGTGACCGGGTCATGCTCGATGATCACTACCAACGCCACGCGTTTTCTGGTGGACTGTGGTCTGTACCAGGGCAACCGGAGCGTCCGCGACCTGAACTTCGAACCGTTCCCGTTTGATGTGAACGGCGTTGAGTTCGTCGTGCTGACCCATGCGCACATCGACCACTGTGGGCTGCTTCCCAAGCTCGTCAAGGCCGGTTTCGACGGCCCGATCTACGCCACCCACCCGACCGCCGACCTTCTCGAGTTCATGCTGCCGGACTCGGCGTGGATCCAGGAGTCGAACGCCGAGCGCCACAACCGCAAACGTGCTCGGCGCAACTTGCCGCCGGTCGAGCCCGTCTACACCACGGCTGACGCGGCCCGAACCCTCCAGCTCCTCGATCCCATCGAGTACGAGAGCTGGCTCGAGCCGGCAACCGGTGTGCACCTGAGGCTTTGGAATGCCGGCCACATTCTCGGCTCGTCCTCGGCCGAGCTTCGCCTGGAACGGCACGTAACTGACGAGGCGAGCGAAGCCCTGCGGATCCTGTTCTCAGGCGATCTCGGGCCCGACCAGAAGGCGTTCTATCACGAGCCCGACGCCCCAGAAGGGTTCGACTACGTCGTCTGTGAGAGCACCTACGGCGACCGTGATCGCGCCGATTACACCCTCGCCGGGCGCCGCGAGACGCTGCGCACGGAGCTCGGCGCGGCACTGGCGCGCGGTGGCAACGTCGTGATCCCGTCGTTCGCAGTCGAGCGCAGCCAGGAGCTTCTGCACGACATCGGCGCCCTGCTCGCCACCCGCCAGCTCCCGGAGGCCACTGTCTACCTCGACTCGCCGCTGGCGCGGAAGGTCACCGAGGTCTTCATGCGTCACGCGGCGTCGTTCGAGGACATCGAGGTGGACCCCGAGAAGCTGTTCCGCGATCGCCACTTCCGGATCGTCCAGTCCGTCGAGGAGAGCAAGGCGATCAACGGCATCAACGGCGGCGCGATCATCATCTCCGCCAGCGGGATGTGCGACGCCGGTCGGATCAAGCACCACCTGAAGAACAACATCTCGCGGCCCGAGGCAACGGTCCTGTTCGTCGGTTACCAGGCGCCCGGAACGCTCGGGCACGTGATCGCCAACGGCGCTCCCGAGGTCCGCATCCATGGCAAGCACTACCCGGTCAACGCAACGATCCGTCAGATCGGCAACTACTCGGCGCACGCCGATCAGCTGGAGCTGCGCGACTGGATCGTCGAACGAGGACCGATCGTCGGCCAGCTGTTCCTCAACCATGGTGACGACCAAGCCCGCGAGTCCCTGGCCGAGCTGATGGCTGAGACAGGCATTGCTCGTGATCGCATCCGGCTACCACGCTTCGACGAGAGCTTCGATCTGATTGCGGGAACGGCCGAATCGAAGGGACGGGCAGCCGCTCGCATCCCCGATGCGGCGCTCCAGCGGGACTGGTACAACGAGTACGCGGCGTTCATCCTGCGTTTGGCGGACACCCTGGAGGCCACCGACGACCGGGTGGAGCGCCAGCGCCTCATCGAGCGCCTCAACACAGCACTCCCCGAATCGCCGTGAGGCCAGGCCTCAACGCCGCGGACAGCACGATGTACCACGTATGAGGTCTGCCTCCCCATCATCACGGGCCGCCGACCGGCTCGTGTTCCGAGGCCGTTGACCGGGACCGGGAGGCGGCGGTTCTCCCACGGGATCTCTCCCCTCGCCAGGTACTGAAGAGCATCAACAAAGCTGCCCGCTGCCGAACCGATGGATCGCCATGGAAGCTCGGTCGAGATGACGTCGTGGGCAGTGGACGAACCTCTCCCGCCCTTCCTTCACGAGCCATCCAACGCAGCCTCACTCCAGGCCGAGGTGCCCCCGCAGGCGCCGGGCGATCTCGGTGACCACTGGCCCGGCCGTCCCCGTACCGAGCGGCCGACCGTCCAGCTCGAGCACGGGCATCGCCAGCCGGCTCGTCGCCGTACAGAACAGCTCGTCCGCATCGAAGAGGTCACTCCGCTCGAGCCGTCGCGGCTCGACCTCGAGCCCGAGGTCACGGGCACACTGCACGACCAGAGGAGCGATAGTTCCGGCAAGCAGGTGACGGCTCTGGCGCGGGTGGAGCAGACGGTCGCCGCTCACCACAAAGACATTGCTTGCCGAGCCCTCGTGCACCTCGCCGTCGAGACCGATCAGAATCGCCTCGTCGGCGCCTCGCGCTGCAGCCTCTCGTTTGGCAAGCACCACCGGCAAGAGCATGGTGGCCTTCACGTCACGTCCTGCCCACCGCTCATCCGTGAGGGTGATTGCCGTCATGCCCGCGGCCGTACGCTCGGCTCGCGGGAAACGGTACGCCCGCAGATACGCGAAGAACGTCGGCTGCGGCCTGGCGAGGTGATGTCTCGGCGCACTTCCACCGGTCACCTGAGCGTACAGGATGCCCTCCGGGACCCTCTCCTCGCTGATGATCATCTCCGCGACCGTGTGCAGCGACTCCAGATCCGGCACGGCAGACTCGATCCCCAACACGCTGGCCCCGCCGTGCATCCGCTCCAAGTGCTCGGCAACCAAGCGCGGACCTCCCCCGATCACCGGAAACACCTCATAGATGCTCTCCGCGAACTGGAGTCCGCGGTCTTCGATCGGGACCGTCGCCTCCTGCCACGGAACGAGCCGACCGTTCAACCACGCGCATCGCGGATCGTCCGTCATCGCGTGGATTGTACGCCAGTCGCTGGATCGCACGCCGTGGATCGTACTTTCAGACTCTCATCACCTCGTGTCGTCGCACGTCCGAGGTGGCCAATGCTCGCCGTGCTCACGTGCTCAGGGCCCTCCATGCCGGATCGGCAGCCGCACACTGGCAACACAGCCCGGACCGTCTTTCCGATCACTCAGACTCACGGTACCGCCATGTCCTTCTGCCACCTGACGACAGAGCACCAGCCCGATTCCCGAACCGCCGGGTTTGGTCGTAAAGAACGGTACGAAGAGGTTCGCGGAGTGCGGCAACCCGGGCCCGGTATCGCGGACGAGCAGCTCAAGGGTGTCACCTTCGACGGTCCATTCCAGCTCGACACGACCGCCATCGGCAGACACAGCGTCGGCGGCATTGCGCACAAGGTTGATCAGAAGCTGGTCCAACTGGTCTGCATCGGCTTCGAGAACGCACTCTGGTCCACCGCAGACTGTCACGGGCACTCTGGACTCCAGGCTCGCAACCCGCTCCACCTCGCCGGTCTCCAGCACACGGAGCAGCTTCGCCTGCTCGGCCAACGGCACGTTGGCGATCTCATCGAGAAACAGCGTACCTCCGTCCGCCATCTCGAATCGGCCAATCCGATCCGACCGGGCATCGGTATACGCGCCCTTGACGTGCCCGAACAGCTCCGATGCGAACACCCCTTCCGCGAGACCACCTACGTTTACGACGATCAACGGTTTGTGGGCGCGCCCTGAGACCGCGTGCAACGAACGGGCGACCACGTCCTTGCCGGTTCCGTGCTCGCCGGTGATGAGGATGTTCGCATCCGATGGACCGATCTTCCCGACCATCTCGAGCATCGGTTCCATCGCCGCGGAGGCGGAGATCAGCTCAGGACGCTGTGCTCATCGCCGAACGCGGGACGGCCGACGTGGAGCACATCTGCAAGTCGTTCGATCTCGATCGCACCGTCGACACTGAGATCCGGTCGAGCTCCTTCAGGGAGCTGCTCGACGAGCTCGACATCGACTCGCACTGCCCCCTCCCGCACCGCAGGATCGATCCGAACCACCCGGCCTTCGACCACGCCGTTCCGGGTATCGATCCGCGCCACCTGACCGGGGCGAACATCGCGGGCTCGGGTTGCCGGAACTCGAAGCCGTGCCATCAGATGCTCTTGATTTGCGACCAACGCCAAGCTCTCTCCCGGCATCACACGCTCCCCCTCCTCCACCGCGATCTCTTGCACGACGCCGGGAATCCCGGCGGTTACACGGAGTGCCGATGTCTGCTCGGTCCGAAGCTCGTGCAACGCTCGCTGTTGCTCCACCTCGGCCTGCATCGCCTCGATCCGGGCGCGATCCGCGGCGGCTGCAACCTCGATCCTCTCACGCTCGATCTGCTCGCGGATGGTGGCTGATTCCGCCACCGCCTCCGAGATCCGGAGCTCGATCGAGGAGATCAGGCCCTTGTCGCCAAGCTCGCGATCAGCCTGGGCCCGAAGCCGCGCCTCAACCAGCTCTGCCCGCACGCGTGCCGCGGCCGCACGTCGGCTCAGCTCCTCGCTCTCCAGCTGTCGACGCAGGCTCTCCAGCTGAGCGGAGGCCCGCTGCAACGCGCCTGCGGCATCCCGCGCCTCGCGCATCAGCTCGGGGTTCGAGAGCTCGAGGATGACGTCGTTCGGCCCCACTGTCGCACCGGGTTCGAGAAGCCGTCGTTCCACAGTTCCGGCAGTGGTCGTACCGATCCACCGTACGACCTCAGGAACGAGGGTCCCATGCCCACGCACCTCCCGCAGCATCGCACCCCGTTCGACGGTCCCGATCCACACCGTATCGCGTTCGACCGTCGGCGCAGCGGGCTCCAGCCGAGCAACCACGGCCAGCGTCCCGCCCACCATCACCAGTACCGCTGCCGCGAGCAACCACCGGCGCCGCCGACGGCGCTGCGCCACACCGGGGCGGTGGACATCCATGCGCGACGCGACCTTCTCTGCGAAGCCGTCGCCATCACTGTAAGCCGCAACCGGAGTTTCAGCATCTCCTGCCACCGGTACCTCCCAGCCACCGACCGAGCAAGACCGATGCCACCGATCATCGAGCTACCCACTGCCCGCTCTGCCACCGACTGTTCGATCACGGAGCCGCACCGTCCGTTTCCGGACAGTCGGCCCCTTGGTCCGCGGATGCTTGGAAGCCTCTTGTCTCTCGGGTCCGGCGTCTCTACGCTGGGCCCGATGCGCAGACGATCGACCTCTCATCGTTCGAGAAACCCGCTATTAGCGGCTCAAAACTCCGTATCTTCGAAAATTCGAAGCAAAGCTCCTGAGTTGAGTTCTCAGTTCTCAGT
>CAZEJK010000327.1:0-5528 GCA_964512045.1 uncultured Thermoanaerobaculia bacterium | reverse complement strand
ACGAAGATGCCTTCCGTGGCCATATCCATGCGCCTTGCCGAGCGCCTGGAAGGCTGGATCGACGCAGCGACAGGAGCACTGGACTTCTACCGGTACCAGGAGGTCCCGGAGCTCACAGACCGGTCTGTGGTCCGTCGGTTCGATGCAGTGCGCCGGCTCCTGAAGATGGCGGACGGCGAGGAACCAGGGCCAGCTTCATTGGTTCAGGACCTCGAGCAGCACCGGGGGGCGCTGCAGAGACTGCACGAGTCGCTCCGGCGCAACGTCGCAGCTCTCGATCTCTGTCTGTGTGACGAGAACCACTGGGTGCCGTGCTCGAACGGAACGCAATGCACAACCCTGGAGAAGTTTGGTACGGCCCCGTAGCGACTGAAGACCGGAGCAGCGAGGAAGCGGTGGACGATCGCCGGGGGCCTGATAGCCGGTCTCCTGCCGGCGGGACCGGGACCGGGGTCAGATCCGGGTCCAACACCGGGCTGTGGTGCAGGTGAGAGGCGAGACGTTGGTGCTATTTCTGCGCGAGCCCTCACCTCTGCCAGTGAGACTGGTTGGGTCGGGGAGCTCAACGCCAACGTCGCATCGCTGACAGCTGCGCGGCCATGGGGACGGTGCCATCGGAGCACCACTTCGGTTGCGGTCCGCGGCCGGGTTGGCAATCTGGCGGCAGCTCGTTGCGTTGCTCGTGCGGGGCAAGGTGCCGAGAGTGGCATGCGGAGGTGATCAGTGAACCCGATCAAGCTGCGAAGGTTTGCAAGGCTCGTGGTAACGGTGCTCAGCGTGGTGCCGCTGTGGACCACAGGTGCTCATGCTCAGGAGCCCCCCGAGGTGGTGGGCGTTCGCGTCGAGTCCGAGTCGCTCGGGCAGGGTGCCGACGGCACCGTGACGGCGGTAGGTGTCCAGGTGGCGCCGGAGCACCGCGATCTGCTCGGCGAGCGCGTCGCCGTCGAGCTGACGCTGAGTCGTGACGGGGAGGTGCTCGATCACGCCTCGACGGTCGTGCCGCTCGCCCTTGACGGGTCGCTGATGCTGTATCGCGAGTGGCCCGTCGGTGCGGCGAGGTTGTCGGTGCGGCTGGCAGCTCTTGACGGCAGCGCGGTGGGAGCGTGGTCGTCGGATGTTGTGGTAACGGAGTCCTCGGATCGGTTCGAGCCGTCACCGGATGCCCCGCCGGATGCCCGTGCGCTTGCGGCTGAGCCGGCACATGTGGGAGGGGTCCGGTTTCTGAAGCCGGACAAGACGGGAGGTATTGGTGCGCTCCAGCTGGAGCTCGAGGCGCCGGATGCAGTGGTTCGTGTGGAGTTTGCCATCAACGGCACTCCTGAGCTCGTGCGCAACCGACCGCCATGGACCGTATCGGTCCCGCTGGGCCAGATTCAGCGCCGGACCACCGTTCGAGCGACAGCGTGGGACGGTGCGGGTCGGCTGGTCGGTGAAGACGCAGTGGTTCTCAATGCGGGCTCAGGCAGCCTGGGCGTTCAGATCCTGCTGGCGCCCGAAAGCACGATCACCCAAGGCCGCCGAGGCGTGACAGTGGCGGTGACGGGTGCCCAGGAGCTGGCCGAGGTGACGCTGTCTTTGGATGACGCGACGGTTGCTCGCTGGACGGAGTGCCCGTGCGTCGTGGAGATTGACGTGGAACGCCTGGAGAGCGCCTCGGTGCTGGCGGCGTCCGCCGCCGCAGTGGGCGGAGCGCGCGGCGACGCGGTCGTTCCGTTGCAGGAGGGGATGTTCTTCGACGAGGTGGACGTGGAGCTGGTCCAGCTGTCGGTGGTCGTGATCGACGAGGGGTGCTCCGGTCGCCGGGCTGGCGCAGGATGCGTTCACGGTGCTCGAGGACGGCCAGGAGGTGGAGCTGGATGGCTTTGGCACGACTGCAGAGCTGCCGCTGTCCCTGGGGTTGGCCGTGGATCTCTCGGGCTCCATGGTGGAGCATATCGCGTCGGTTCGCGAGGCGGTGGTGGGCTTTGCAGAGGAGCTCTTGCGCGCCGGAGATGCGGTCACGCTTGTGACGTTCGCGTGGGAGCCGGAGGTGCGCGTCAGCTGGACTGGAAGCACTGATCTGTTGCTGAGAGCGTTGCATGGAGAGGTACCAGAAGGCGGCACGTCGTTGCACGACGCGCTGGTTGAGTCACTGGAGCAGTTTCGAGGACGCCGCGGTCGACAGGCACTGGTTGTCCTGACGGATGGCGACGACACCACCTCGCGCACGGGTTGGCCCACGACGTTCCGATACGCACAGACGGTTCGGGTGCCAGTGTTTCCTATCGGCTTTCGGATCGGCGCACTGGATTGGTTCGTCCGTGCGCGTCTCAAGGAGCTGGCCGCCTCGACCGGAGGAGAGGCGTTCTTCCCGAAGAACGTAGAGGAGCTGGAGGCGGTGTACGCGCGAGTTGAGGAGCTTCTGAGGGCACAGTATCTGTTGTCGTACCGTTCACCCGCAGGCGATCCGGAGACGTTCCGATCGATCGAGGTCACGGTCGACCGGGAGGGTCTGGAGGCACAGACCATCTCTGGCTACTACCCGGGGAGATAGCGCCTCGCATGCCGAGATGCGGCAGAAGCATGTGACAGCGGTCACAGCTCACGAGGCAGTTGTGTGCAATTCTCCGCGGCCTCGAGCTGTTGATTGACGACATTGGGGGAGGAGCTGGCTCATCCGGCGAGTGCCGAGCTCGTCGACGATGGAGGACTGATGGAGTACGAGATTGCCGACAACGGGACTGTGACCGGAGTCGACACTGTTCGCCAGACGCATGGTTGGTTGATGCGAGCCCAGGCAGTGGCACGTCGCTTCGCTGATCGGATGGACGAGCTGATGGAGCGCGCGATGACACGGGTTCTTGTGGCCGCGGGTGGCGAGGAGCATGAGCTGAGCTGCCCGTGCGATCCCGCCACTCCGATCGAGCCGGCTCCGGAGCGTTGGGATGGGGAGAGCTTCCGATGTGAGACCTGCTGGCAGGGTCGGGTCATGTACCTGGCACAATCGATGGTCGATGCCGGTGCAAGGGTCTCGGCGCATCAGGGTGAGGACGGAGAGGTCCGGTATGTCATCAGCGTGCGTGACGTGGCGTGAGATGGGATCGACCTCCTCGACCCCGAACGTCGGCGTGGGCAGCAACCAGGAGATGCTTCGGAGCGTGTGCTTCCACAACCGCTACAACGCCTTCAGAAGCTTGGGGATCAAAAGCCACTCCAACGTTGCGACGCTGAACTGAAGATCGGACCAGTCGTCGACCGACAGGCGCAGAGCTGCAACGGTAGCCGTCGGGACGCGGAAGGCGCCGCCTCCGATGAGCAGACTGACGAGCTCGGAGGTCGTGGGTTCGTGGCCTGCCACCATCAGACGGCTGGCACCGCGAGCGTGCCGTCGGATCTGCGCGATGACCTCGGATGGGTCGGCGCCGTACAGTGGCTCGAGGACCTCCACAGCGGACGACCAGCGGCCTGAGGTGCATGCCCTCTCGACTGTCGTTCGGGCGCGGACGGCCGATGACGTGAGGATGCGGTCGGGCACCCGTCCGGTCCGCTCGAAGAACAGGCCGAGAGCATCGGCGTCGCGTTCCCCCCGCGGCGCCAGTGGACGGTCGTGATCGTGACCGAGCTCGGTGTCCCAATCGGACTTGCCGTGTCGGAGCAGGTAGAGCTCGAGGTGGCGTGCTGCTTTCATGGCGGCATCCTACACCGGTGCGCCATCCAGCAGGTCGGCGAGCACGCCTTCGAGCTCAGCGTGGATGTGACCGTTGGATGCCAGCGCCTGCGGTGCGTTGATGTCGAGAGGACCACCGCCGATGGCGCCGATCCGTCCTCCAGCCTCCGAGACGAGCAGCGCTCCGGCGGCCACGTCCCATGGCTTGAGGTTGAACTCCCAGTAGCCGTCGATCTGCCCGGTGGCCACCATTGCGAGGTCCATCGCAGCGGAGCCGCAGCGACGAAAGCCCTGGCTGCGCTCCAGGATCCGCTGCACGAATGCGAGGTACTCCGCGGCACGCTCACGGCGATCGTAGGCGAAGCCAGAAGCGATCAGCGCGTTGTCGAGGGATCGGCAGTCGGAGACCTGAAGTCGCTGGCCATCGACCGCGGCCCCGTGACCTCGCTCGGCCGTGAACGTCCGATCGCGGACCGGGTCATATAGCACTCCGAGAGTCAGCTCGCCAGCCTCCTCGAGAGCGATCGAGACACAGTAGAACGGGAAGCCGTGGACGAAGTTGGTCGTCCCATCGAGCGGATCGACGATCCAGCGCGTCGAGGCAGACCAGGCCCCGCCACCTTCCTCGGCGAGGATCGGCACACCGGGCGTTGCTGTCTCCAGTACCTCCCGGACCGCGGCCTCACACCTCAGATCGATCTCCGTTACGAGATCGACCGCCCCCTTGTGACTGACTCGATGGGCCGGGCGGGTGCGCAGGATCTCGCCCGCCGCGTGGGCCGCCGTGATTGCAGCGTCGATCACACAAACCTCCTCGGGAAGCTGCAGCCTGTGGATGCAGCGGCGACTACTGTAACCCACGACGAAGGGGTTTTGCCTGTACGCCGCACGGGTCTCGTGGAGTCCGGGGCAGCGCGCCGCAGTGTGCCCGGGGTCGACACGGGCTACGCCTTGACCGAGTACCCTCCGTCGACCATCAACGTCTGACCGTGAATCATCGAGGCGAAGTCGGTGCACAGAAAGACCACGGCGTTGGCAACGTCCTGAGGATCGAGCAAGCGCCCCGCCGGCGTCCGTCGTTCGGTCTCGGCGAGCAGCTCGTCGCGGTTGGGGAAGTGGCGGAGAGCATCGGTGTCGACGGTGCCGGCCGAAACGGCGTTGACGCGAACCCCGCGAGGAGCGAGCTCCGCTGCCATGTGACGGACGATCGACTCCAGGGCGGCCTTGGATGCGCCGACGGCGGTGTAGTTCTGGATCGCCCGGGTGGCCCCGAGCGAGGACACGGCGACCAGCTTCTTCTCGCCGCTGGCGGACAGCTGGAGAAACCGTTGTGCCAGCGGAAGGAGGGCGGCAGCGTTGATATCCATCGTCCAGTGGAAATGGTGCAGGCTGAGCTCCTCCACCGGCTTGAGGACGCCAGACGCTGCATTGGAGACGAGGATCTCCAGACCACCCCATGCGGTGTCGATCTCCTTGAAGATCCGCTCGACGTGCTCTGGGTTGGCAACGTTTCCCTTCACCGGTAGGACCCGGACGCCGCGAGCCCGCAGCTCGTCCGCCGTCGCCTCCGCTTGCCTGCGGTTGCGCAGGAAGTTGATCGCCACATCGACGCCGAGATCTGCCAGCGAGAGAGCGATGGCCCGTCCAATACCCCGTGACGAACCGGTGACCAGGGCCCGTTGACCGCGAAGCTTCAGATCCATACTGCGACCTCCTCGTGACGTCTCCACTCGCGAGTCGGGAGTACGCCCACTTGCGGAACACACGAACGTGCCGGAACAGTTCAACCCAACGCGGCCCGCAGCCGCGCTGGTCGGTAGTCCTGGAGCTCTGCGCAGACGTGGCAGAGATCTGAACGCAAGGGCGCGAATGAGCACGGGCG
>CAZEJK010000326.1:0-5539 GCA_964512045.1 uncultured Thermoanaerobaculia bacterium | reverse complement strand
GGGCGGGCGGGTGGCATTAAGAATTCAAAATTAAGAACTTAGAACTCAACCCAGGAGCTTTGCTTCGAGTCTTCGAAGATCCGGAGTTTTGAGCCGCTATGACCGCCCCCCGCGACGATCCGGGCGCGACGCTCCCCTTCGCTTGCCGCGCGGTCCCGGCTTCGGCTCGGACGTGCGCCGCGTTGCCGCGCTGAGCTGGCGGACCTCGGTCGGCGTCAGCTCGCGAAAGTCGCCCGGATCGAGATCGTCGTCCCGTATCGGTCCGATCGCGACGCGACGGAGCTTCTGCACGGGGTGGCCCGCCCGGAAGAACAGCTCGCGGACCTCGTGCGTCCGCCCCTCCGTCACCGTCACCCGCCACCAGCTGTTGCCGGCCTGGCGCGTGGTCTGGACCCGCTCGACCTCCAGCGGCTGTACCCTATGCCCCTCGATCGTGGTTCCACGACGCACCTTGGCGAGCTCGGCGGTGGTGAGGTCCCCTCGCACCTTGACCAGGTACTCGCGCACGATCCCGTACCGCGGATGCGTCACCCGGGCCGCCAGCTCCCCATCGTTGGTGAGCAAGATCAGGCCCTCCGACTGGAAGTCGAGTCGCCCCACAGGAAACAGCCGCTCGCGAAACTTCGGGCGGACCAGATCGACGACTGTCCTCCGCTCCTCGGGATCCGAGCACGTCGTCACCACCTCGCGCGGTTTGTACAGCAGCACATAGCGTGGCCGCTCGACGCCCTGGAGCAGCTTGCCGTCCACCTTGACATGGTCGCTGGCAAGATCGGCCCGATCTCCCAACGTGGCCACGTGGCCGTTGACGGTCACTCGACCATCCGCGATCCACACCTCGGCCTCGCGCCGAGAGCACAGACCGGCACGTGCCAGGATCTTCTGCAGTCGTTCTGCTGCCATCATGCACCTCCCTCTACGGGCACACCGCCTCACGGCGGGAACACATGAGCGTACGGTGCACATCGCCTCAGGTCAACCGACTCGCTGCAGCTCGAGCGACCGCGCTGGCCGGGGGTCCTGACACCTGCCGCAGCGACAGTCGCTCATGCCACGATGGCACCTCACCGTCGAGCGCCGATCTCGGACTCCTCCGCACTCGACGTCCACAACCTCGATACCAAAGGGCTCGACACCCCCTACCACGAAAGTTGGCACACCCCTTGCTAATAGCGAAGGTGCGATGCATTGAGATGTCGAATCGCATCACAAGACAACCTCCTCCTTCTCCTCGCGGGCTTCGGCCCGCACCTTTTTTTGTGGCCGGCTATCCGTCGACAGCGTTGCAGGCGATCGCCTGCTCCGGCGGCCACGCCAGGCGCCCATGCACCCGCTGTGGCTCCGGTGCGGTACCATCATCTCGTGATACACCTCAGGGTCAGACGCTGGCAGCTGATCGTCATGCTCGTCGTGGCGGTTGTGGTCGAGATGGCCACGGCCGTGGCGCGCGGCCGCCTCGCGGTTCATCGCACCGAGCTGGCCGAGCGCCCCGCTGCCGCTGCCGCCGCGATGACCTCGGACCCACTGCTGGCATGGCCAGGAGCCGTCGACCGCTACCGGCTGCTGCCGCTCTCTCCTCTGCGCCAGCTCGCCCCAACCGTGCGCAAGTCCGTCAGCGAGCAGCGCGGCCGCCGGCAGCTGCGGTGGATGCCGCTGGCGCCGTGGGGGTACACGGACCTGGCCCGAGCCGCCGCCGAAGAAGGTCAGCTCACACAGGCGTATCACCACATCGAGGCTGCGCTCGCGCGCGACCCGACCTCGCCATACCTGCAGCGCGTGGGCGCGCATATCGCGCTGAACGCCGGCCTGTATGGCACCGCCCTGGACCATCTCGCCGAGGCGTGGGGTCTGGCACAGACGGACCTGGCCCCAAAGGTCGAGGTGCTCCCTGAGGATGCGGACCGGGCTCGGCTGGAGGGGCTGCGTCGGCGGGTTCGACTCTACCCGCGGCAGCGCGAGGGGACGCTCCTCAGCCTGGCACAGGAGCTCAGACGGCGCGGCCGTCACGGGGAGGCCGAGCAGACCGTACGCCAGGCCGGAGACGGTCCGAAGGTCCAGCTCGCCCGCGCCGCCTGGGCGCTGGAGGACGGCGAGCCAGAGAAGACCCTGGCGCTGGCGACACCAGTGGCGTCGTCCGTCACCCTGCCCAGGCGCGTACGCGCCGAAGCGCTGGCGATCGTCTCCAGGGCCCGTGACGCCGTCGGAGATCGCGACGGCGCTCTCGCAGCCGCGCGCTCCGCCACCCAGCTCTCGCCCGACTCCGCACAGCCGTTTCTCGCTCTCGCGAGCCTCGCCGAAGGGCGGGGAGACACTCAGGAAGCGCTGGAGCACCTGCGCCGAGCCCGCGGCATCGATCCTGCCAACACCTCGATCCTGCGCAGGCTCGCGCGAGTCGCCGAGCAGCGCGGGGCGGTTGCCGAAGCCCGATCGGCACTGGAGCGGGCGGTCGAGATCTCACCCGGCGACGTCCGCACAGCCGTCGAGCTGGTCGAGCTCCTGCTGCGTCGCGGAGAGTACTTCGATGCGGCTCTCACCCTGTCGCGACTGATGGAGCGGCATCCGACCGACGCGCGGCTGCTCTCTCTGGCGGCCCAGCTCCCGACCTCGTCGCCATCGCCACCCCCGGCCCGGTAACCGCTGACAGCTACGCGGTCGCGGGACCGGCCCCTTCGGAGGAGCCCTTAGCCGATCCCGAGCTTGTTCATGTGATAGAGCAAGGTCTGCCGGGACAGCCCGAGCTCTCGTGCCGTCGCACTCCGATTGCCACCGTGCCGGCTCAGTGCGGCGGCGATCACCCGCCGCCGCGTCGCCGCCACCGCCTCCTCCAGCGACATCCCGCGGGTCGTCACGGTCTGGTCGTCCAAACCGAGGTGCTCCGAACGGATGACCGAGCCGTTCGCAGCCACGAGAGCATGCTGCACCGCCGTCCGCAGCTCGCGGGCGTTGCCCGGCCACGCGGCCCGGCGCAACGCAGCCTCGGCCTGGGCGCTCCAACGTGCTGGCCGGAGCTCGAGCGAGTCCACCGCCTCTGACTGGAACAGGTCGCGGAGCACGAGAATGTCCTCCGGCCGCTCACGCAGCGGCGGAATGCGGATCGACGCAGCCTGCAGTCGGTAGAGCAGATCCTCCCGGAACGAGCCGGCGGCCACCTCGGCCTTGAGGTCGCGGTTGGTCGCGGCAATCAGCCGGACATCGACCTTGCGGCTCCGATCGCTACCGACGGCACGCACCTCGCCACTGTCGAGAAAGCGCAGCAGCGCAGCCTGCGAAGCGGCCCCCAGCTCGCCGATCTCATCGAGAAACAGCGTCCCTCCGCTCGCGGTGACCGCGAGCCCGTCGCGGCGGTCGGCGCCGGTGTAGGCGCCGCGCACGGTACCGAACACCTCGGCCTCGAACAGCGAGCCGGGCACGGCTGCCATGTTGACCGCATGAAACTGACCTCTTCTGGCTGACAGCTCATGCAGCGCGCGCGCCACCACCTCCTTGCCGGTTCCCGACTCACCGGTGATCAGCACGGTCAGGCCGAGTGGCGCCAGACGCGCGATCTGCAGCCGCACCTCCTCGGCGGCCGCCGACACGCCGAAGAAACCTGTTCGCCCGGTCTCCGGCGGGATCGTCTGCGCCGGTGTGAGCAGCCAGCACACGCGCACCAGCAGCCACCACAGCGGCCCGCCCGGAGCATTCCCGCCAAGCGGACGCACCTCGAGCCCGCCGATCTCGCTACCCTCCGCCGCGGCCCCGGAGCCAACTCGCCAGAGGGGCTCGCTGCCATGACATCGGACCACCTCCACACCGTCGATGCCGAGGGCGGCGAGCAACGGAGCGAGCTGCTCGGCTGCGAGCCGGTCCACCCCGCCCCGGTCGATGGCATCACACACCACCTGCAGCGCCTGGTGCTCACGGCTCTCCGCGCCACCGAGCATCCTTGCCCACGCGTGGAGACCGGCCAGCTCCAACCGCCTCACCATCCCGCCTCGCACCTGCGGCGCCAGCCACGCCTGGTCTCCTGCCACCCGCTCGAGCAGTGCTACCACGAAGGCCGTTCGCACCGTTTCGACCCCGGCGGCCGCAAGTCGGGCACGGACCTGAGCCACCGGCTCTCGCCGTGCTCGCCACGCCAGCTCCGCCGCCAGCTCGACGCCCCAGCCACCGCCACCATGGGAGAGCTCACCAGGGTAAAGGCCCGCCACTGCATCGGTCAGCGCACGCCACGCCGTCGCGCCAGGGACCTCGGCCTCGAGCCGCTTGCGAGCGGCATCGAGGTGCCCGTCGAGCAAAGCCTGCACAGCTCCAGCGAGCGGATCGATCGCCGCATCCGACGGCGCCACCTGTCCGTCGGCAAGAAACGTCATCCGCCACCGCAGATATGCGGATGGCGTTCTTCCCCGCGCCCAGCGGCTGGAGATCCTCTCCAACCGCTCTCGAGCCTGGGCCAGCTCGAGCCGCTCCAGCTCCAGCTCCGCACGGCCCTCCTCTGACGCAACGATCCCGCGCACCCCTCCGACCCTCTCGAACAGGCGCCGTGCCCGGGCAAACGCCCGCTCCGCAAGGTCTGGATCTCCGACGCCACACCACCGCCGAGCCGCCGTCAGCGCGATGCCCGCCGCAGGACCCGGTGCCAGCGCGTGGCAGCGGCTCACCAGCCGGTGCAGCCGTAGCGCCGCCTGTCGCCGCGTCCGGCCCGTGGCCGGCACGGGTCTCGCACAGCGATCCACAACGGCAATCAACCGCTCGTGCACAGTCTGACGCTGGACGAACGGTCCACCATCGAGCACCCCGTCCGCGAGCCGACGGCACGCGCCGGTCAGACAGCTTCGGATGACTCTGAGCACCGTTGTGGCGTCCTCGCTGGGCCACTCGACCGAGAGCACCGCCAGCGCAGCTCCGAGCCAGGCCCGCGGCGCCTGTCGCGCCGCGCTGAGGTCGGGTGTGCCCTGCGGCCCGCGCGCCCACTGCACTGCACTCTGCCATGCCGACATCTCCGAGGGGCCAACGTTGCTCTGAACGCCCTCCACGCTCGCCAGCGTGCGCGCTGCCGCCGCCACGTCCAGCTCGAGGAGGCACGCCTCGACATGGCAGCGCAGGATCTCTGTCCCCAAGGTCCCCGCACGGACCGGGTCCAGGAGCGCGCGCACCTCGAACACCTCGAGCCGATCCAGGCGATCGCTGAGTGCACTGGCCAACGATCCTGGATCGCCACCTGCCAGAACGAGATGCACTGCGCGGCGGGGATCCGACGGCTCGAGCACGCCCGCCACCTCGGCATGCAAAGGGTCCGGTCCAAGCTCGACGGGTCGCACCAGCCGCCAGCGTCCGTCACGACGCACCACCCGTCCCGAACGGAGAAGGCGCTCGATCTCCGCGCGACATCCTGGTGCGTGCAGCTCCACGAAGCCCTGCGGAACGCCTTCGGTCAGCAAACCGATGACCCGTTCCGCTCCGCCCTCGGTCTCTGGTTGCGGTGCAATCGAAGTCTGGAGCAGGTGCGCGACTGCGTCCACCACGCCGCGGCGGTCGGCACGGTCCGTGGGCTCGAACC
>CAZEJK010000325.1:0-5542 GCA_964512045.1 uncultured Thermoanaerobaculia bacterium | reverse complement strand
CATCGCCGTTGCGGCGGGGAGCGTTTACGGTGGAGATACGCCCGTGTCATCCGAGGTCGTGTCCCCGGATGACACGGGGCCGTGGTAGCGCCGCTACTCGCCATCTTCGAGCGCTGGCAGCACGGCCGCCAGCTGTTCCGGCGTGAGCACGGTGGTGAGCCGGGCCGCTATGGTCTCCACCTCGTCATACTCTCCGCGATCCAGGCCCACGCCGTCACCAACGCCACCGGAGGCCCGGTCCGCGCGGTGATTGTTGGTGTTGGGGGCCACAGAACGGAGTCGCCGGATGGCCGCGGCGACAGCTCCGCCCCGAGTAGCGGGGACGTCGATTCCCCTTCACCTCGGCGGTCTTCGCCGGGTACGACCACGCCTTCGAGCAACGGAGAAGGTTTAAGAGACGAAAGTCATTCTTGTGACTCTCAAACATCACGCAGCTCCCGTGACCAGTTATCCCCAGCCGGCGAGAAGTCTAGTAGGATGGACGGGGCTCGGATGGGCGAACACAGTACCGGTCGTATCGTGGATGAGCTACTTCAGGCGGTCGAGGAATCGACTCAGGGATACTATCGCCTGGTGCTACTGGTTGGCCCAGCACGGTCGGGCAAGACGACGGCGCTTCGGGCTCTTGGCGAACGGTTGCACACCCAGGTCCTGAACCTGAACTTTCGCCTTTCTCGAGAGCTGCTGCAGCTGACCCGTCGGCAACGTCGCAACGCGGTACAGGCTCTGGTTGCGGATCTCGTGCAGGAGGATCCGGAAACGACCACGGTGGCCATCGACAACATCGAGCTGCTGTTCGATCCGCAGCTCGCCGTCGATCCGCTCCGTTTGTTGCAGGGTATCTCCCGCAACCGGACCGTAGTTGCAGCCTGGCCGGGTGACTGCCTCAACAGTGTGCTCAGCTACGCGTCCCCCGAGCACCCCGAACACCGTCGCTACCGAGATCCTGATGCCAGGATCATTCAGATAGAGGATGAGGAGATGATGCACTCCATGAGGCACGCATGAAGTACGGTGATCTGATCCAGTTTGATCCGATCGAATCGGTGGTTCAGCTGAGGGAGGCAAACAAAGAGGGCGATGCCCGTCGTCTCGTCGACACCTTTGTCATCTCCGAGAGGATGGCTGACCAGCTCGGTAGTCTGGTCTTCCCTCAGCTTCAGTTCGAGCAACCGACCGACAGCCGCGGGCTGATGGTCGTCGGCAACTACGGCACCGGGAAGTCCCACCTCATGGCGACAATCTCGGCGGTGGCGGAGCATGGTGAGATGGCGTCCGCACTCACCAACGCCGCGGTCGCCGACAGCGCCCAGCAGATTGCCGGACGGTTCAAGGTCATCCGCGCCGAGATCGGCTCGACCACCATGTCGCTCCGCGACATCCTCTGTGCCGTGCTCGAGGAAGGTCTGGACGACCTTGGGGTACCGTACCAGTTTCCCTCCACCGCCGACCGCCACGAGAACAAGGCAGCCTTCGGCGAGATGATGTCGGCCTTCCAGCAGGAGTATCCGGAGCACGGTCTCCTCCTGGTCCTCGACGAGCTCCTCGACTACCTGCGATCCCGCAAGGACCAGGAGCTGAGCCTCGACCTCAGCTTCCTGCGGGAGCTGGGCGAGGTCTGCAAGGGCACGCGGTTCCGGTTCCTGGCGGGAGTTCAGGAGAGCCTCTTCGACAATCCCCGATTCCAGTTCGTGGCCGACACCCTGCGACGGGTCAAGGACCGTTTCGAGCAGGTCCGCATCGCCCGCGAGGACGTCGCCTACGTCGTCTCCGAGCGACTGCTCAAGAAGACCGAGAGCCAGCAGGCGCAGATCCGGGAGCACCTGGTCCAGTTCGCGCCGCTGTTCGGCGCCATGAATGAGAGGATCGACGAGTTCGTTCGCCTGTTCCCAGTTCATCCAGCCTACCTCGACACATTCGAGCGGGTGTACGTGGCTGAGAAACGCGAGGTGCTGAAGACCCTCAGCGTGGCGATTCGTCGGCTGCTCGACCAGGACGTTCCCACAAACGAGCCAGGGCTCATCGCATACGACTCCTACTGGCAGACCCTCCAGGACAACCCCTCGTTCCGTTCGGTGCCGGAGATCAAGGAGGTCATCGACAAGAGCAGCGTGCTCGAGGGCAGGATTCAGCAGGCGTTCACCCGCCCGCAGTACCGCCCGGCAGCCCTCCGCCTCATCCGTGCTCTTTCAGTTCACCGGCTGACAACCGGCGACATCTATGCCCAGCTCGGTGCGACGGCCGAGGAGCTGCGCGACGACCTCTGCCTGCTGCTACCCATCCCGGAAAAGGACGCCGAGTTCCTCAAGACCATGGTCGAGACCGTGCTCAAGGAGATCCTGAAGACGGTCAGCGGCCAGTTCATCAGCTTCAACGCGGACAACGGCCAGTACTTCCTCGACCTCAAGAAGGACATCGACTTCGACTCCTTGATCGAGAAGAAGGCCGAGTCGCTTGCCGACGACCAGCTCGACCGCTACTACTTCGACGCACTCAGGAGGGTCGTGCTCGAGGACCCGGACGCACCACAGTACGTGCCGGGCTACCGGATCTGGCAGCACGAGATCGAGTGGCGAGAGCGCAAGGCAGGGCGTAGCGGCTACCTGTTCTTCGGTGCGCCCAACGAACGCTCGACCGCCCAGCCGCCTCGGGACTTCTACCTCTACTTCATTCAGCCCTTCGACCCGCCGTACTTCAAGGACGAGAAGAAGGCCGACGAGGTCTTCTTCCGGCTCAAGCGGCGCGACGAGGACTTCGACAGGACCCTGAAGCTCTACGCGGGCGCCCGTGAGCAGGCGTCGACCGCTTCAGGGAGCAACAAGAAGATCTACGAGGACAAGGCGACCGAGCACCTGCGCAGCCTGACGAGCTGGCTGCGGGAGCACATGACCACCGCCTTCGAGGTGGCGTACCAGGGTCGCGGCCGATCGCTCGCTGACGTCGTGCACGGCAAGATCGCCGGTGGGCTGCCGAGGGCAACGGTTCGGGACCTGGTGAACATCGCTGGATCGGTCTGTCTGGCGCCGGAGTTTGAGGATAAGAGCCCGGATTACCCGGTGTTCAGCGTCGTCATAACCCGCGACAACCGCGAGCAGGCGGCTCAGGACGCTCTGAGGTGGATTGCCGGCAGCGTCAAGAGCAAGTCCGGCACCGCGGTTCTCGATGCCCTCGAGCTGCTCGATGGTGATCACCTCAAGCCGCGACGCTCGCGCTACGCCAAGAGCGTGCTCGACGCCGTATCCCAGAAGGGCCATGGCCAGGTGGTCAACCGCAACGAGCTTGTCTCGGACTTTGCCGGCGTGGACTACTGGACGCGCTTCCGCCTCGAGCCCGAGTTCCTCGCAGTGGTCCTGGCCGCCCTGGTCCACAGCGGTGACGTGGTGTTGAGCATCCCCGGCCGCAAGCTCGACGCCGGGGCCGTCGATCAGCTCGCGAAGATCCCAATCTCCGACATGGTGTGCTTCAAGCACATTGAACGACCGCGTGATCTCCCACTCGGCGCACTGCAAGAGCTGTTCGACCTGCTCGGTGTGCCAAAAGGGCTGGTGGTGGACCCCAGCAAGCGCGACGAAGGAGTGACCCAGCTTCAGGGCAGGGTGGCGGAGCGGGTGAACAAGACCGTTGTCGCCCATTCCCACGTCGGCCAGCTCGTCCTGTGGGGCAAGCCGATCCTGTCAGAGCAGGAGCAGGCGGAGTGGCGCACGAAGCTCGCCGAGCACAAGACGTTTCTCGAGTCGCTGCAGGCGTTCAACACCCAGGGCAAGCTGAAGAACTTCCCCCACGACACCACCGAGGTGTCAGCGCAAAGCGCCGGGATGAGCCTGGTAGGCGAGGTTGAAGAGCTGATGCAATTGGTGCAGCAAGTCGGCCCAGTCACCGCGTACCTCGGGAAGGCCGAGGCGGTCTTGGATGCATCGCACCCGTGGGTCGTGGAGGTTCGCGAGAAGAGGGGCGAGCTGCTGGCCAAGGTGACGAGCCCGAAGCACCGCGCTGATCCCTCGTTCCAGAGGAGCCTCGGCCAGGTGCTGGCCCAGCTGAAGGCCGGCTATCAAGATGCCTACGTCGATGCCCACAACAGATCCAGGCTTGGCGCCAACGACGACAAGAAGAAGGGCGCACTCGCGAAGGACCCAAGGTTGGCGCAGCTGCAGAAGCTCGCCGGCGTGGAGATGATGCCCACCCAACAGCTCAGGGCCTTCGAGAACGATCTCTTTGCATTGAAGACGTGCTTCAACCTCACAAAGGCCGAGCTGGAGGCGGATCCCATTTGTCCGCACTGCGCATACCGACCGCTCGAGGAGAGCATCACGGGCGCCCCCGTCGCTGCCGTGCTCCGAGACCTTGACGAGCAGCTCGACGACCTGGTGAGGGATTGGACCGCGGCACTGATCGCCAACCTGGAGGACCCCACTGTCTCCGAGAACATCGAGCTCCTCACGGATCCGACGGGCAAGCAGGCGGTAGAGAGGTTCCTTGATCAGCGTGAGCTGCCCGACCCGGTGGATGCCGTCTTCGTCAAGGCTCTGCAGGAGGTGCTGTCCGGGCTCCAGAAGGTGCTGCTCTCGCGCGAAGGCGTGCACGACGCGCTGGTCAGCGGCGGTCTCCCCTGCACGGTGACCGAGGCGAAGAAGCGCTTTGAAGACCATCTATCAGAGGCGACCAAGGGCAAGGACCCGAGCAAGGTCCGGATCGTCATCGAGTGAGGAGTTGGAATGGCGAGAAAGCGCGATGAACACACGGGTGAACTCTTCATCGAGGAAGGTGGGCAGCTCAGGTTGACGGACAAGTCGGCCGAGCAGGCGTCGCTCGAAGCCGACAAAGTGACGTGCCTGGGCAGGACCTTCCCCGACGATGATGCCCGTCGTGAGTACTTCCTCGAGAAGCTGGCCGAAAAGCTCAAGGACCCGGAGTTTCGGAAGACACCGGGGTTCCCGAAGGGCTCGGACGAGGACATCCTGCGGCTGTCGGACCCGCCGTACTACACGGCGTGTCCGAATCCGTTTCTCGAAGACTACGTGAAGGAGCACGGCCGGCCGTTCGACCCCACCGACTCGTACCATCGTGAGCCGTTTGCTGTCGATGTGAGCGTCGGCAAGACGGACGCGCTGTACAAGGCCCACGGGTACCACACCAAGGTTCCGCACCTGGCGATCGTGCCGTCGATCCTGCACTACACGAAGCCCGGCGACATCGTTCTGGACGGGTTCTGCGGGTCGGGTCTCACTGGAGTGGCAGCACAGTTCTGCGGCAGCGCCCCCTCGGACTATCGGAAACAGATCGAGATGCAGTGGAAGAAGGAAGGGCGTGAGCCCCCGCAGTGGGGCCCGCGGCGAGCTGTCCTCGGCGACCTTGGGCCGGCCGCGACCTTCATCGCTGCGAACTACAACCTGCCGTTCGACGTCAGAGCGTTCGAGCGCGAGGCCAAGCGCATCCTCAAGGAGGTACGGGACGAGCTGGGTTGGATGTACGAGACCATCCATACCGACGGGAAGACCAAGGGCCGCATCAACTACACGGTGTGGAGCGAGGTGTTCAGCTGCCC
>CAZEJK010000324.1:0-5643 GCA_964512045.1 uncultured Thermoanaerobaculia bacterium | reverse complement strand
GAGCCATGTCCCGCCCCCCTCGAGATCTCGGCCCGCCAGCACGTCCGGCGCCTCTGTCCACCACCCGGCCGGGGCGCTCGGCCGCCGGTAGAGCTCGTCCCGGTTGGCGGCAACGACCAGTGAAACGTCCCCAAGCACATCGACGCCAAGGAGTATCAAGCACACGTGGGGAGCGTACCACCGACCACGGTTGTCAGGCTTGCTACACTGAGCACTGTGTGTCACCACGTGAAGAGGACATTCTCACGTGTGATGGAGGAGACCATGCGAAAGCTGCTGGAGTTCCGTGTCGAGGCCAACCTGCCGAAGCCACTCGAGCCTCTGCGCGATCTCGCCAACAACCTCTGGTGGACCTGGAACCCGATCGCCATGGACCTGTTCCGCCGGATCGACGATGTGCTGTGGGAGACGACAGGGCACAACCCCGTTCTCCTGCTGAACTCTCTCGGTCAGAAGACCCTGAACGATCTCGCCTCGGACGCGACCTTCCTCGAGTTCTTGGAGCGGGTGCTCGACGAGTTCCACCGTTATCAACAGGCCGAGACGTGGTTCTCGCGCCATCATGATGACTCCGAGGGACCGTACATCGCGTACTTCTCGATGGAGTTCGGTCTGACCGAGTGCCTCCCGCTCTACTCCGGTGGCCTCGGCGTGCTGTCCGGTGACCACATGAAGTCGTCCAGCGATCTGGGGCTCCCACTGGTCGGCGTCAGCCTGCTCTTCCAGAAGGGCTACTTCGAGCAGTACCTGAACGCCGATGGCTGGCAGCAGGAGCGCAACCCGACCAACGACTTCTTCACGTTGCCGATCCAGCGGGTGACCGACGGCAACGGGGACTGGCTGCGGATCACGCTCCCCTTCCCCGGTCGGGAGCTGCATATCCAGGTCTGGCAGTGCAAGATCGGACGAACGTCTTTGTTCTTGCTGGACACCAACCTGCCCGAGAACAGCCGCGAGGACCAGAACATCACCGACCAGCTCTACGGCGGTGATCAGGAGCTCAGGATCCAGCAGGAGATCGTCCTCGGCATCGGCGGAATCCGCGCCCTGCACGCGATGGGGATCCACCCCAAGGTCCATCACATCAACGAGGGGCACGCCGCGTTCCTCGGCCTCGAGCGGATCCGGCTCGCGATGCTCACCCACAACCTGAGCTTCCGTGAGGCGCGCGTGGCCACCGGCGGCGGCAACGTGTTCACCACCCATACGCCGGTGCCAGCAGGTTTCGACATCTTCCCGGTGGACCTGATGACGAAGTACTTCTCCGCCTACGTCAAGGAGCTCGGGATGAGCCTGGATGATCTCCTGCGCCTGGGCCGCAGGGACCCAGGAGACAGCAGCCAGCCGTTCAACATGGCGATCATGGCCGGCAAGACGTCGACGTTCATCAACGGTGTTTCGAAGCTGCACGCGAAGGTGACCCGCGCCATGGTGGCCAACGCGTACGAGGGCTTTCCCCTCGATGAGATCCCGATCGGCCACGTGACCAACGGTGTCCACCTGCGGTCGTGGATCAGCGCCGACATGGCCGGTCTGTTCGATCGCTACCTGGGCTCCGCGTGGATCAACGAGACCTCGAGCCCGGACTCGTGGAAGGGCGTCGAGCGGATCCCGAACTCCGAGCTGTGGCGCACGCACGAGCGACGTCGCGAGCGCCTGGTGGCGTTCGCGCGCCGCCGCCTGCGCGAGCAGCTCATCGAACGAGGGGCCTCGCAGCACGAGATCATGGACGCCGACGAGGTCCTCGATCCGGAGGCTCTGACCATCGGCTTCGCACGCCGTTTTGCCACCTACAAGCGCGCCACCCTGCTCTTCCATGACCGCGAGCGGCTGCGCCGTCTCCTGACCGATCAGGACCGTCCGCTGCAGATCATCTTCGCGGGCAAGGCCCACCCGCATGACGACGCCGGCAAGGAGCTGATCCGGGACATCATCCACTTTGCCCGCCAGAACGACGTCCGTCACCGGATCGTCTTTCTGGAGAACTACAACATGAACGTGGCCCGATACCTGGTGCAGGGTGTCGACGTCTGGCTCAACACTCCGCGCCGTCCGATGGAGGCCAGCGGCACGTCGGGGATGAAGGTGGCTGCCAACGGCGGGCTCAACCTGTCGATCCTCGACGGATGGTGGGCGGAAGGGTACACCCCGAACGTCGGCTGGGCGATCGGCCATGGCGAGGAGTACACCGACCCCACGTACCAGGATGACATCGAGGCCCACGCCCTGTACGCGCTGCTCGAGGACGCGGTGGTCCCGATGTTCTACACCCGCGGACGTGACCACCTGCCACGGGAGTGGATCGCCATGATGAAGACATCCCTCCGCCAGCTGGTGCCGTACTTCAGCACGGACCGGATGCTGCGGGAGTACTGCGAGAAGTTCTACCTCCCGGCCAAGGACCACTACCAACGGCTCGCCGCAAACGAGTTCGAGCTGGCCCGCACCATGTCCGACTGGCGTCGGCACGTGGCCCGGCACTGGTCCTCCGTCGCAATCGAGAGCGCGGCGCCGGACCGCGACCTGCGCTCCGGGCTCACCGTCGGCGACGAGGTCAACGTCAGTGCGGTGGTCCAGCTCGGCCAGCTCCGCCCCCAGGACGTGCTGGTGGAGATGTACGTCGGCCCGCTGGACGAGTACCGTCGAATCCGGAACGGTCAGACGGTGGAGATGCAACCCGCCGAGGCATCTGACAACGGTCGGTACCGGTTCTCGGGCACCTACAGCTGCACCGCTACCGGCAACCACGGCCTCGGGATTCGAATCATCCCGTTCCACGAGCTGCTCGCCACGAAGTACGAGATGGGACGACTTCTGTGGGCCTGAGGTCGTAATGCAAGGAGAGGTCGAGATGAGCGCAGACTCGAACGACAACACGATCACCGTCACCTGTCCACACTGCTCGGCAATACTGACGATCGATCGTGCGGCCGAGGTCGTGGTGCACCACGAGACCCCCGCAAACGCTCCGAACGCGGTCGACTTTGAAGCCCGGCTCCGTCAGCTCGAAAGTGACAAGCAACGGGCTGAAAGCCGGCTCCATGAAGCGATGCGTGAGGAGAAGAACCGCGAGCAGATCCTGGCGGACAAGTTCAAGCGTTTGCTGGACTCGAAACCGGAGGACTCCGAGAAGCCGCCGCTGAGGGACATCGATCTCGATTAACCGGTCTGTTGCAGGCTCGGCAGTTGGGGCCAGTCGCAGCGGCATCGCTCCGCTTTCCCCTTCGAGATCCTGTAGCCCTTCTCGAAGCTCACGCGTCTCAGTGAGAAGAAGTACAGCGCGAGCGCATGCCTCCAACACCGTTCGACCCTGAAGCTCGCAGAGCAGGCTCTGGGGGAGGGTGAGTGGCATTCTGCACGCTGAACTCTCACCTCTGAGCTCTTGCTTTGGCTTTTCGAAGATGCGGAGCTTTGGGTCGCAAAGACTCATGGTAAACTGCCCCCATGATCGGGTCCGATAACGAGGGTGAACGTCCTGCAGATCCCTCGGGAGACAGGTGAGATGCTGCATAACACGCTCTCACAGATCACCCGATGGACCGTGAAAGGGAGTCGACAATGATCCGTCGCAGCTGTGTCCTTTTGGCCCTGGTGGTGATCGTTTCTCCGTGCATCGTCGATGCCCAGACCGATGGAAACTGGATCGTCAGAACGCGCATAATCTCGGTCTCACCGGACGATAGCTCGAACGCAATCGCCGGCACTGGCAGCACTGTTTCGGTTGACTCCGCAGTGGCGCCCGAGCTGGATCTGACCATGCGATTCGCCCGGAACTGGGGGCTCGAGCTGTCCGTATTCACTGCGAAACATCAGTTCGAAACATCCGGAGGTTTGATCGGCGGGCTCGACGCCGGAGATGCATGGACCTTTTCTCCGACTCTGACGTTGCAATACCACTTCGATCTCGAGAGTATGTTCTCGCCGTATGTCGGCGCCGGGATCAACTACACGGCGTTCTACGGCTACGACCTGTCCAACGCCATGCGCGACCTGGGCCTCAAGGAGTTCGACTTCGATCCTTCGTTCGGCTTCGTGGGTCAGATCGGCACCGACATCGCCCTCGGCAGGACCTGGTCGCTCAACTTCGATCTGAAGTACATCGACATGACCACCGACGTGGAGCTGCGTGAGAACCCGACAGGCCTGCTCGACGTGGTCGAGGTGGACGTCAACCCGTGGGTGTTCGGACTGGGACTTGCCTGGAGCCTGTAGGCTGTTGACCACAGCACCGGTCGAGGTCGCCACGGCAACCGTCACCTTCGAGCCGTTCCACCGCAGGATTGATGTCCCTCTTGGGACGACCCTGTACGAGGCCACCCGAATGGCCGTGCTGCCCCTCGGCTGCTCGTGCGACGGTCAAGCGATCTGCGGGTGGTGCAAGGTGGAGGTCATGGCAGGCGCCGACAACCTGTCGCCGATCACCGAGCCCGAACGCAAGCTCCTGCGGGTCATGGGCTCGGGAACCGCCGAGCGTGTCGCCTGTGTGGCGAAGGTCCAGGGCCCGGTGACGATCACGGCCGGCTACTGGTAGCCGTCGCATCGGCAACGATGCCGATGATTGCCTCGCTCGTCGTTCGACCCGCAACCGAGGCAACCGCGGTCCCGCAGGTTCCTCGTCACCGTCGTCCATCACGGTACGGATCCGGAGCGAACTCGAAACCCTCGAAGCCCGACGCCAGCTCGCGCCGCCACGGCAGCTCGGGATCGGTCTCCGGCGGCAGGACGCCGAGAGCGACCAGCTGCGGACGGTACTCGTAACGTAGCGTGACCACACCTGCCGGCTGCCGCTCGAGCTCGAGGTGGACTCGGCGCACACGGTGTCCGGTCTCCCGGCCGATACCGGTGGCTGCCACGTCGTCACGCAGGCCATCCGCACTCTCGGACTGCGCTCGCGGCGCCGCGGCGCCCGCTCTCGGCTCGCTCTTCCGTCGCTCTGTGTCGCGCCCCAGGAGATCCCAACGAGGCGACCGCTCGCGGAACAGCACCGCGCTGATCACCCCGAGGTTGTCGGTCTCGCCGAGCCACGCGCCGTAGGAGTGCGTCTCGGAGGTGAAGAAGAACCGCCGCGCAGTCTCGGGGCCGGTCTGCCAGCCTTCGATGGTGATCGAACCGTACGGCCCGATCACCCACTTGGATGCGTCCCACGCCGACGAGCGCTTCGCATCGATCGTGTTCAGCCCGTCCACCGACAGGGCCACCGCCACTCGCGATCCCGTGTGGTTACGGACCCGCAGAGCGTACTCACGTCCTTCGAGCGCTTCGATGTACATCGTGCCACGGGCCGCGTGCTCCTCGAGCGACCGTCCGTCCACCAGCACCTCGAGGGACACCATTCCGTCGCGTGCCCCGTCGGCAAAGGACGCGCTGCACAGCACTGCACACAGTCCGAGTGCTCCGGCCAACCAACGAAATGCCTGGGTCGTGGTGATCTGTCGCATGATGGTCTCCCTTCGGCTTCGTGCTCCTCGTTCTGTGCAAGTGGGAGCCCAGAGCGTTGGGAGAGTTCCACCGTCACCCCGCGACAGGAATGCGGCCGTCCCGTCCGCAGGAGTGGGCTTGCAGCAAGGTCGGATGCGGACCAGAGGCCCGCGGTCCGTGCATGGACGCCGACCGCACCGACCGGGCCTTCGAATCCTGATTGGA
>CAZEJK010000323.1:0-5643 GCA_964512045.1 uncultured Thermoanaerobaculia bacterium | reverse complement strand
GCCCGAAGCTCGCAGAGCAGGCTCTGGGGAGGGCGGGCGGCATTCTCAACTCTGAACTCTGAACTCTTCACTCTGAGCTTTGCCTCGCTTTTTCAAAGATGTGGCATGCTTGAGTCGCTAGCGGTGCTTGAGAGCTTCGAGGCAGCTGCGACGGGCGATGATGACGCTCGGTCCGTCATAGGCAAGCTCCTCGCGGAGGACCTGGACGTTCGCGTCGTGGTTCTTCGGGGTCGGCTCGATCTCCCGGATGTGCTCCGGTGGTACGCCACACCCCACCACGATCTGGTCGAGGGTCTGCCCGGTTGACATGGAGCGCTGGGTGCCGGTCATCCCGACCGTGCTGTTGTCCAGGATCAGCACGTTGAGGTTGACCGATTGCTGGACTGCAGACAGCAGCGGCGTGATGCCGCCGTGACTGAAGGTGCTGTCACCGATTGCGGCAACTGCCGGGACGTAGCCGGCGTGGGCGGCGCCGGCGGCCATGCCGACGCTGGCACCCATCGCCACGCAGCTGTGGATCGCCTCCAAGGGCGGGTATGCAGCCAGCGTGTAGCAGCCGATGTCCGAGAATACCTGTGGGTTCTCGAAGTCGCTCAGTGCGGCGTTCAGCGCCTTGAACGAGTCGACATGGGGGCAGCCCTTGCACAGGGCCGGTGGGCGACGGGCGATCGCCTCCTCTGGCGAACGCGCCATGGGCAGGGGGTCGAGGCCGAGGGCGGCACGGACGACGTCCGGATTCAGCTCGCCCGTGCGTGGGACCTCGCCGCTCATCCGTCCGGTCACCTGCACCCCCTCGAGGCCGAAGATGCCGCGCAGGGTGCTCTCAACCAACGGGTAGCCATCCTCGAGCACGAGGACCTGATCGACATGCTCGGTCAGCTGGCGGACCAGGTTCACCGGGATCGGGTAGTGGCGGATCGACAGGATCGAAACGTCGTGGGCCTCCGGCAGGTTCTCGCGCACGTAGTTGTCGGCGATCCCGCAGGTGATGACACCGCGCGAGCCGCGCAGCTCCAGGACGTTGTGTGTGCTGGTCTCGGCCAGGCGAAGGAGCGCTGGCTGCTTCTCCGTCAGGTGCTGGTACTGGACGCGCGCATTGGTGGGCAGCAGCGTCCACTTCGTGATATCACGCGACGGAGTCAGCGGGTTCTGTGGCAACGGCTCACGAGTGGCCACGGCTGCTCGGCTGTGCGCGATCCGAGTTACCAGCCGCAGCATCACCGGAACCGAGTACTTCTCGGAGATGTCGAACGCTTCGAACATCATGTCGTAGCACTCTTGTTGGTTGCGCGGCTCGAGGCACGGGATCAACGCGAACTGTGCGTAGTAGCGGCTGTCCTGCTCGTTCTGGCTCGAGTGCATCCCGGGGTCGTCCGCCACAGCGACCACCAGACCGCCGTTGGTCCCGGTGACGGCGCTGTTCATGAAAGCGTCTGCGGCCACGTTCAAGCCAACGTGCTTCATGCAAACCAGGGCGCGCTTGCCGGCCCAGCTCATCCCCAACGCCTCTTCGTACGCGACCTTCTCGTTGGTGCTCCAGAAGGCGTGGACGTCCTTGGTCTTCTTGGTCCGACGCTCGACAAACTCGAAGATCTCGGTGGACGGAGTGCCCGGGTAGGCGTACACGCCGCTCATCCCGGCGTGCATGGCCCCGAGACCGACCGCCTCGTCTCCCAGTAGAACCTCTCGTTGCATGGTGACCCCCTGTATCACGCCGGCCGGCTGTGGCCCGAGTCGCTCGGACCGGCAGCGTGCGTGCGGCATTCTAGCGGCACTGAGTGAAGGCGTCGAGTGCCGGGACGCTCGGCTGCTGGAGCCGGTTTGGCGTCGCGGAGAGATCTGGGATAATCCGCCGGATGACGGCTGGCAAGCGGATACTGGTGACCAACGACGACGGCTACCGGTCAGAGGGGTTGCGGGCGCTCGTCGAGGCGATGACTCCACTGGCAGAGGTCTGGGTGGTGGCGCCAAGCGTGGAGCAGTCTGCGGTCTCGCACGCCTTGACTCTGTCGCGTCCCCTTCGGGTCGAGGAGATCGGCGAACGTTCGTATGCGGTCGACGGCACGCCGACCGATTGCGTAACGCTGGCGTTGGGATCGATTCTGCGCGCGACTCCGCCGGATCTCGTCGTCTCGGGGATCAACCTGGGACCGAACATGGGCGTCGATGTCCACTACTCCGGGACTGTCTCTGCGGCGATCGAGGCGGTCATCCTGGGGGTGCCGGCGCTCGCCATCTCGCAGCAGTTGGACGGAAAGGCGCCGACGTTCGATGGCGCCCGCGAGCCGTCGCGTCAGCTGGCGAGCTGGGTGCTGGAGCGTGGTATTCCACCCGGCACCCTGCTCAACATCAACGTGCCGCTGGGTACGTCGGGATCGATCGAGCTGACCTCTCTCGGGACGAGACGTTACAGTGAGTACGTGGTGGCCACCCACGATCCGCGCGGCAGGCCGATATTCTGGGTCGGCAACGGTGAGCCGATCTGGGACGCCGTGCCCGGGACGGACTTCTACGCAGTGGGGCACGGCCGGATCTCGGTGACGCCGTTGCAGCTCGATCTGACCGATCACGATGCACTGGAGCGCTTGCGGCGTCAGCCGCCGGATTGGGTCGGATTCGCAGATGGCTGAGCCGAACGGGTTCGCCTACCGGCGCGAGCTGATGATCGACGGCCTGCGCTCTGCCGGCGTCACCGATCAGCGTGTGCTGACGGCGATGTCCGAGGTGCCGCGGCACCTGTTCGTGCCGGAGCAGTGGCGGCATCAAGCGTATAACGACGTGTCGCTGAAGATCGGTTCAGGTCAGACCATCTCGCAGCCGCGTATGGTCGGGTGGATGTCGCAGCTGGCGGCTGTATCGGCCGAGGCGCGAGTGCTGGAGGTGGGGACGGGCTCCGGCTATCAGGCGGCGGTCCTGGCCCGGCTCGCCCGGTTCGTGCTGACCGTCGAGCGGGTGGATGCGCTCGCGCGTTCCGCCAAGCGGCGTCTGGATGCTCTCGGAGTGCAGAACGTCAGCGTCAAGGTCATGGATGGGACGCTCGGTTGGCGAGCACAGGCTCCCTACGAGGCCATTCTCGTCACCGCGGGTGCGCCGGAGATCCCGGCGCCGCTGATCGATCAGCTGGCAGATGGCGGGAGGCTCGTTGTTCCGGTGGGAGATCGGACGCTGCAGACGCTGACGCTCGTGGTCCGAAGAGGCGATCGAACCGTGACGCGTCAGATCGGGGAGGCGACGTTCGTGCCGTTGATAGGACGCCATGGTTGGGAGGAGACCTGCGGGTGAAAGAGAAAATCATACAGTGGATGGAGCAGATCGCGAACCTGCCGCCGGATCCCATGGTGTGGCTGTTTCTGCTCGCGTTTGCCGAGAGCTCGTTCTTTCCGATCCCGCCGGACGTACTCCTGATCATCCTCGGCACGCAGCACCCGGAGCTGGCGATCTGGTACGGCGTTGTCTGCACAATGGGGAGCGTCCTCGGGGGAGCGTTAGGGTATGCCATCGGGCTGTATGGGGGGCGTCCCCTCTTGCTTCGGTTCTTCAGGCGCGAGAAGGTCGCAGCGGTGGAGCGGCTGTACGACCGCTACAACGCCTGGGCGACCGGGATTGCGGGTCTCACGCCGATCCCCTACAAGGTGTTCACCATCGGCGGTGGGGCGTTCAAGATCAACTTCAAGGTCTTCATGCTGGCGTCGTTGGGCGCCCGAGGGCTGCGCTTCATGGCGGAGGGCGTGCTGCTGTTCGTGTTCGGCGAGGAGATCCGGACGTTCCTCGAGGAGCAGTTCAACTGGCTGTCCATCGTGCTGGTGGTACTTCTCGTAGCTGGGTTCTGGGTGGTGCACCGGGTGGGAACCCGATCGGCCGCCAAGCAAGGGACAGGAGATGCAGTCTGATCGAGTGACACGGCATTGGAAGGTTATCGGACGGGTACAAGGTGTCGGTTTCCGCGCGTTCGTATGGCGCGAGGCCTCCCGGCATCAGCTCTCCGGGTGGGCCCGTAACCTTCATGACGGTAGCGTCGAGATCGTGGTGAGTGGCCCTGAGTCGCGCGTCGAGGTGTTCCGCGACGCAGTCGAGGAAGGGCCGCGGTCCGCTCACGTGGACCGCCTGCAGGAGGAGCCGGTGTCGGAAGATATCGTCACTGCCGGCGAGTTCGAGATCCGGCACGACCGATGACACGGGTGCTCGGCGCCGCGGACGATCCGGCGGTGCCGCCGCTCGAGCGTGTGGTGGCGCAGACGGTCGCGCGGGGAGCGCCGCCGGCCAGCGCCGTCGTCGTGGAGGACCAGGCTGGACAGAGCTGGTTGCGCGAGCTGGCACGACTCCACGGCGAGGTGCGGGCACGCTCGGTGGTGGCGGCACGGTCCGACAGTGGGCTTGCGCAGGCGGTGGCGTTGGGGCTCGGCGGGGCCGTGTGGCTGCCACCTGCGACTGCTTCAATGGAAACCGCGTTTGCTGCCGCCCACGAGTTCGTCGGGCTGTGTCCTCCGGGCGAGGAGCGCAGCTGCCCATCGAACGTCTCGCTCGTGCTGCGCTTACCGGGACCGCACAGTGTGGCGGCGCTTCGCGAGACGGTGCTGTGGCGGAGTCAGCTCGGGATGCGGTCGGTGGTGCAGCGGCTGCTGGGTCTGACCGAGCGGATTGGGGCTTCGGCTGCGTTGCTTCCAGGGCCAGCCGTGCTGGTCGCGCAGACCTCTGAGTCGGATCTGCGGCACGCGTGGGAGCTCGACGCAGCCGTCTGCGAACCCGAGCTCCATGTGCGGTCGTTGACCTCCGAGATGGATGCGGAGGATGGAATCGCGCATCTGCTCGATGTGGCCGGCGGACTGGTTGCAGTCGACCCGAGCTCGAGAACGCGACCATGTGCGGTGTTCCCAGTGTACGCCGTGCCGTCCGGCGTTCGAGTCGGGGGGTGGACGATGGGGGCGCGACCGGATCGTGCACCGGGTTGGTGTGCCGTCCCGGTGGTCAGTCCGGGCGTGGTCAGCGAGCTGGAGTGGGAGGTGACCATCGACGGACTGCGGATCCCGGAGGTTTTATCCTCACAGCAGATCGATCGTGCTGCTGCGGCTGGCGCCCGAGCCGTCCGCGTTCCTGGCTGGGTCGCGGCCGACCTGGCGAAGGGACGCCCCGCGGAGCTGCTGCTGCAGGCTTTGGCCGAGGAAGCTGCGCGCAAGCGCCTGGACCTCTGGATCAGCAACGTCGGCTCCGCAGCGCTTACCGAGGTCCTGGCGCTTCCGGGGAGCCTGTGGATCGACGGCCCGGGGACTCCTTCGGAGGATACGTGGACCTAACGCGGCCACGGGCCGCAACCAATGTAATGCTCCGACGGTGCCGGTCCCGCGCCCGCGCAGCTGCAAGCGATTCGGCGTTCGTCGGTAGTCGTGAAGTCCTGCGCAGATGTGGCAGGATTCTCAACGCAAAGGCGCCAAGACGCTGTGTCGCAAAGGGGAAGAGGAGCTCATGAAGGGTGCATCCTGGCAAGCTCTGGGATACGGACGAGGGATCGAAGCTTGAGGCCAGCGCCTCCTCGTACACGCTCTCCAACAGCCCTGGACCACCAAGGGTCCGATACACCTCGATCGCCGCCCCCACGACCACTTTGCTGATCTCGTTCTCGGTCACGCAACATTTCCTTGCGCCCTC
>CAZEJK010000322.1:0-5703 GCA_964512045.1 uncultured Thermoanaerobaculia bacterium | reverse complement strand
GGGAGCTCATACCCAACCGCTAATACCTTACACCTACGCGGGCGCGGGACCGGCACCACCGGAGCAGCCCTTCGATTGCGGCCCGCGGCCGCGTTAGGGCTTGTTGTGACCCGGGAAACGAGGTCTACCTGAGTGCCCTGTCAGCCTGGGAGATCAGCATCAAGCACCGGCTCGGACGACTTCCTCTCCCCCAGGCGCCGACGGAGTATGTGACCAGCCGGCGGGAGTGGTTGAGAATCGAGCCCCTTGCTTTTGACGAGGCCTGCGCGGCCCACGAATCCTTGCTCCCTGAGCATCACCGGGATCCCGGGCGTCGCTCGAGCTCTCAGCTCTTCGGTGGATGGGTGCCGGTGGCGAATCGTTCGGGGGTGGGAATCTTCCCGCCCTGCTTTCTGATACACAGTCTCACGGTGAGAGACTGACACGACTTCGAATCCGTCCCGGGAGGTTCGCTCTGATGGCTCATTCGAAACGGAGCTTCGGCTGGCTCGCGGTCCTTTTCGCGCTGACCGGCGTCTGCACCATCGCCAGTGCGGACACGGTCATCGTCTACGACGCGTCGAGCTCGATGTGGGGTCAGATCGAGGGCGAGGCGAAGGTCACGATCGCACACAGGGTGTTGAGCGATCTCGTGACCGAGTGGGACGAGTCCGAACCGCTCGGGCTGGTCGCCTACGGTCATCGGCGCGAGGGTGACTGCAGCGACATCGAGACCGTGGTGCCGCCGGGACCCATCGATCGCGAGGCGCTGCTGGCCCGCATCGAGTCGATTGCACCCAGGGGCAAGACGCCGCTGAGCGCGGCGGTGCGCCACGCCGCCGAGGCCCTGAAGTACCGCGACGCTCCGGCCACCGTGATCCTGATTTCTGACGGCATCGAGACCTGCGGCGCCGATCCCTGCGCCGTCGCGTCCGAGCTCAGCGAGGCGGGCATCAACTTCACGGCCCACGTCATCGGCTTCGACGTCGGCGGCGCCGAGAAGGAGCAACTGGCCTGCATCGCCGAGAACACCGGCGGGCGCTTCTTCGCCGCGGGTGACGCTGCGGGCCTGCAGGCGGCCCTCGGCGAGGCCAGCCGGATCGCCACCGAGGAGGTGGCCGAGCCGGAGGTCACCATCAGCGCCCCGGAGGCGGCCGTGGCCGGATCCGTTGTCGAGGTCAGCTGGCAGGGGGAGAAGATTCACCCGCGCGATCTCGTGACCATCGTCCCGGCGGGCACGGAACCCACCGTGCGGGGCGCGTACAAGCGTGTTGGCGACGAACGCAGCACGGTACTGCAGGCGCCGGGTACGACCGGACCCCACGAGGCGCGCTATGTCGCCAGCGCCACGGGCCAGGCGGTGGCCAGTGCTCCCGTCAAACTGGTCGAGGCACAGGTCACGCTGACCGTGCCCGAAAGCACGGTGGCCGGCTCGAACTTCGACGTCGCCTGGTCGGGCACCGTGCATCCGCGCGACAAGGTCACGATCGTGCCAACGGGATCGGCTGTCGGCGCCTCCGGCGACTACCTCCGTACCGGCAACGCGACCGAGGGCACGCTGCAGGCGCCGTCGGAGGCGGGCGAGTACGAAGTCCGGTACGTGTTGGAGGAAGACGGGAAGACCCTCGCTGCGTCGCCCATCGCGGTGACCGTCGCGACAACCGGCGTGTCCGGACCGGAACGCGTGGTCGGTGGAAGCAACTTCACCGTTTCCTGGACCAACGGGATCCACCCCCGCGACAAGGTGACCATCGTTGCCGCCGGTGCGCCGCCCGAGGCCGACGGCGACTACCTGCGAGTGGGCAACGCGGAATCTGGCACGCTGCAGGCGCCGGCGGCGGCTGGCGACTACGAGGTGCGCTACCTTCTCGAGGAAGACGGGCTGGCGATCGCCTCGGCGCCGGTTGTGGTGACGGCGCCCGAGACGAGTGTTTCGGGGCCGGCGACCGCGGTCGCAGGCAGCCGGATCGACGTGGCCTGGACGCGGACCATCCATCCGCGCGACAAGGTCACGATCGTGCCGGCCGACGCGCCACCCGATGCCGACCGCGACTACCGGCGCACGGGGAACGCCAGCTCGGGCCCACTGGATACTGAGGCCGAACCGGGCGACTACGAGGTCCGCTACATCCTGGAGGTCAGCGACCGCTCGATCGCCAGTGCGCCCATCGTGCTGACCGCGCCGGAGGTCACGATCACGGCGCCGGGGTCAGTGGCCGCCGGTTCGCGCCTGGAGGTCAGCTGGAGCACCACCGTGCACCCGCGTGACAAGGTCACCATCGTGGCGGCCGATGCGCCGGCAGACGAGGACGGCGACTACAAGCGCGTGGGCGGTGGCGGTTCGGCCACGCTGGTGGCGCCCGAGACGGCCGGTGATTACGAAGTCCGGTATCTGCTCAATGCCAGCGGTCGCATGATCGCGAGCAAGCCGGTGCGAATCGAGTAGGTGCCACGTTCACATCTGTTGAAGTGACGACTCGGAACGTCGATCTTTGGCGGTTGATGGCAAGTCTACGGGGTGGGTTCTCCCGCGCTGACGACCGGCGACATCGTGCCCTCGCGAGGAGGGCCGATGAACGATCGCAAGGTCGGAGGCGGTACCGGGCAACCGTCAGCTCCGTGAGCTCGATTCTCCCGCGGATGACATCCCTGCTCCGCCGGCGGCTTGCCAGAGCACGGTGCGAGTGTCCGGACATCCGCTCGAAGCGAAAGCACAGCTCATCAAGATCGAGCCGGGCACGGTCGTCGTCGAGCTGCCGCCCGTCGATTGCCGTCGCCTCCGGGTGGCGTCTGGGGCAGGCGATCTCGCCGATGCATCCATCAAGGATGGCGCCCATCCATCATCAAGGGAGGGCATTGGGACAATTTTGGGGCGCCGCCCCATCGGCAAGGGACCGGGGGTGTGAGAGTAATGGGGCTACGGCACCCGCATGCCGAGCTGACGCCGAAGGAGGACGACGATGAGGATACGGGAATCTCGCTTGCAGCTACTTGCCACTGCACTCGTGTTGAGCCTGGGCATGGTCACGGGTATCGCGGCAACGGAGGGGGAATCGCGTTTCGGCCACCAGGCGGTGCCGAACGTTCAGCTCGACAAGGAGCACGATCTCACCGTCCGGCTCGCCGCCGTGGCCGAGGAGACGGCGAAACAGCTGCGCTCCGACACGTCGGTGCCGCGCGAGCGGGTGGCCGATCTGCACGACTTCTTCGTGAACTTCGTCGACGCCTGTCACCACGCGAAGGAGGAGCAGTTCTACTTCCCGGTAGCGCTGAGCGCTGATCCGGGGCTGCAGAGCGTGGTGAGGACCCTCGAGCTGCAGCATGATATCGGCGCCTCCCTGCTGGCCGGAGTCGAGCGCGCCCTGCAGCTGTGGCAGGAAGACGAGGCGTGGGCGCGGCGCGAGGCCGCGGACAATCTCGAGGCGTACGCGAGGCTGATCCGCCGCCACATCGAGCTCGAGTCGGCCCGGATGATGAAGCCCGCCGACCGGGCTCTCTCGGATCAGCAGAAGGCGGTGATCCGGTCGGGCTTCCACTTCGTGGAGGCGGAGCAGTTGGGCGAGGGCTTCCACGCGCGCTATCACACCCTGGCGATGGAGATGCTCGGCGAGGACGGTCACTGACCGCTGGCCGACACCGGGCGTCAGAAGCAGTGCCAGGAGAGGCTCCTTCAACTCTGCTCTTCTGCCCCTCTCAGCTCTTCGAACAATCCGTGCTCGTGTCGTCCAACACTGGATCGCAGGAAAGCTGAGAAAGTCTCTCTCGGCACCACTGCGGCCGCGTTGGGGTGGTACCCTTCGGCGGCCGCGCTGGCAGCGTGAGTGGGGTGCTGAGACGACCATGGACAGACGCATTTTGGTGACTCTGCTTCTGGCTGTGTTCATCGCGCTCGTCGGCATCGGCATTATCGCCCCGGTCATGCCGCTTTATGCCACCGAGCTGGGGGCGACCGGCCTGAGCCTCGGGGTCATCGTGGCGGCGTTCTCCCTGAGCCGAGGGCTCGCGCAGCCCCTGGTCGGCGGATATGCCGACCGCTACGGGAAGAAGCGGTTTCTGGTCTGCGGCCTGCTGGTCTACGCCGTGGCCGGGGTCCTGTTCACGTCGGCGGACTCGATAGGTCATCTGATCGCCATCCGCGTCTTTCACGGGCTCGGCTCTGCCATGATCGTTCCCATCGCCATGGCCTACATCGGGGAGATGGCCCCGCGGGGTGAGGAAGGGACGTACATGGGGCAGCTGAACATCGCCCTGTTCTCGGGCGTCGGCGGCGGACCCATACTCGGCGGGGTGTTCCTGGATATCTGGGGGATGGACTCCGCCTTCTACGCCATGGCCGCGCTCAGCTTTCTCTCCCTGGGACTGGTCGTCGTGTTCCTCCCGCCTCGGAAAGCGGGCGAGGAGATCCAGGTTGGCGAGTCTCTCTGGGCGACCTTTCTGGCCATGAGCCGTAGCGTCCGGGTGCTGGGCATCCTGCTCTCCAGGATGGCAACGATGCTCATCATGGTGCCGACCATGGCCTTTCTGCCCCTGCTGATGACCCAGTTCATGGAGGCCTCGGGGACCAAGATCGGTATCGTGGTCGCGAGCAGAACGTTGATCAATGCCATTTTGCAGACACCGTTCGGCAGATGGGTGGACACTGGTAGGAAGACGAACCTTCTGCTGGGCGGGAGCTGCCTCATCAGTCTGACCGTGTTGTTGGTCCCGCTGGCCGGAGGGTTTCCCCAGCTCATTCTGCTGTTCATGCTCATGGGGGTTGGCGAGGCCGTTGTCTGGCCGGCCCTCGGCGCCATGGCCGCGGAGGAAGGGCGGGTATTCGGGCAGGGGGCGATGATGGGGGTCTTCAACCTGGCCATGAGCGTCGGAGTCTTCCTCGGGGCGATCGGGGCCGGCGCGCTGATGGACCTCTTCGGTCTGGCGTGGATGTTCTACCTGACCGCCGGCTTCCTTCTGCTCACAAGCCTGGTTGCCAGGACAATGATTGGCTGCGACAGCCCTGACGTCGACGACATGGCGCCGGGAGTCGGAGGCGGTAAGGAGTAGGTGCCACACGCCAACCTGCTGAGGCTGCTTCCAGAGGATCTCGACATCGTTGCCGAATCGGTTTGAGCGACTGAAGATCGCCACATCTTCGAAGGAGCGAGGCATGATCGCCGGGGCCGGGTCCGGGGTCCGTGTCGGGCTGCGGCGTGAAATTGAAACCGTTGGTGTGGAATTCGATACGCCGTCAAGAGGCCGGCGAAGGCCGAGACCGTATGCCCGCTCCTCGGCGCGCAATCCTCAGAGCAACGGTCTCGTGCGTGGTTGACATGACCAACAATATGACCTATATTGTGATCATGATTCGGATCAACATCGCTGAAGCCAAGGCCCACCTGTCCCGTCACCTCGAGAAGGTGGAAGGTGGCGAGACGATCATCCTGTGTCGTCGGAACGTTCCGATTGCCGAGATTCGACCGATCGCCAGACCTCCCGAAGAGCCACGGCCAGTGGGGATCGATCGCGGCATGGTCGTCCCACCGAGCTTCTTCGAGGTCCTGCCGGAGGAGATCCTCGATGCCTTCGAGGGAGGGCACTCCTCGCCGTGAAGCTGCTGCTCGACACCTGCACGTTCCTGTGGCTTGCTGCTGACGCGCCCGAGCTGTCCGGAGCGGCCCGTAGGGCGTGTCGTGACCCGGGAAACGAGGTCTACCTGAGTGCCCTGTCAGCCTGGGAGATCAGCAT
>CAZEJK010000321.1:911-5705 GCA_964512045.1 uncultured Thermoanaerobaculia bacterium | reverse complement strand
CGCCAGTCCGAAGGCACAGGCTACGTTCGGAAGGCCATCGGTCGGGGCTGGAAGCCCCAACCACCAGCCACCACCCGGCCGGCATGCGCCGGCCACTCCACCGCGATCGACGAGCGCTCCCACCGGCTGCAGAGCTCTGACGGGTGGCCTGCCCGCAGGGCCATCAATGCGGGCAGGGATGGATGCCCGCACCATCTCTATGGCATCTTGAAGCTCCGGGACGGGGGTTCACGTTGTTGCATGGTAGAGCATCGACGCCTTGGATGCCGGAGCGCCGCGGAGAAGGCCCTCAGCACTCAGGTCTTCATCGAGATCAGGCCAGTGAATGCCGTAGCCCGCCCCGGCGAGACGCCAGTTCGCCCGCTGTTCAGGAGTCGCATCGAGCAGGCGTGGATACCAGACCAAGGGGACAGAGATCGTGCGTCCATCTACCAGATCGACGACGATGCTGTCGTCGATGAACCGGACATCCTTGATCTGTTCTCCAGGCCTAAGTTCCATGGTATGCATTCCAGGCCTCCAAGAGCTGTTCCTCGTGTTGCTGAAGCAATCGGTGGACTCTATGAAGCTCCGTCGCCGAGAACCCCAGGTTGACGGCCAAGGACACCGGATTGAGCCAGAACTTCGCAGACTGGTTATCACGATCGACATGGACATGTGGCGGCTCATTCGGCTCGTGGCTGTGAAAGTACACTCGGTAAGGGCCAGGACGGAGTACGGTCGGTGTCATTTGGCTGTCCAATGGTCAGTATAGCCTGCTGAGCGTCGATGTGCTGGGTCCTCGCTTCCGACCAGATCGCTACCGAGACAGCGGGAGCCCGAGGATCATGCCTTTTCCCCCTCAGGTGGACCACTCACGTCTCGCCCGCACGGTGGGGCTCGCAGCACGGCCCGATGCGGACGGGACGTCCGCGGTCCTATCACTGGCTCAGGAGGGCGCTATCAGACGCTCCCTCGCCTCGGCAGGTGTCACGACCTCGAACGGCCAGCTCCCTGCTGCCTCGAGCAGACCACGGTCGCCGGTCACGAGCAGCTTGGCCCCGCCAACGGTTGCGAGATCCAGAAACTTCTGGTCGTCGGGATCGCTTGCCGCCGGCTCCGTGCGCACCTCCTCAGGCACCTCGACCACCTCGGCAAACGGCAGGTACTCACCGAGCAGCTCTTCCCGTTCATCTGGGCTCAGGCGGAACTTCGGATACATGAGGACTCGCAGCAGCTCGTCACAGGTGGCTGTGGAAACCAGCGAGGTGCATCGATCCGAGCTCCAGGTCGCACGCATCCAGCTCAACCGCCCCTGCTCGAAGAGCAGCGCGGACACGACGACATTGGTGTCGAAGACAGCTCGCACTCTCACCGGCTTCGGGCCCAGCTGACGGCTTGGTTCACATCATCCTCGGAGATTCCCAGCTCTTTGAGCTTGGCCCGCACCTCCGGTGCGCGGCTCTTGCGCAGCGGCAGCAGGACGATGTGGTCCTCCTTGGCAACCACCTCGAAGTAGTCCACGTCCGGAAACTTCCTCGCCACGTCTCTCGGCAACGTGATCTGGTTCTTCGCCGTCTTCTTGGTCAGCATCGCGAGCTCCCACGTCTCACGGTAGTCTCACGCTCTCTGACTGTCAATATGAAATCACGGCATTCCTACTTTCTTTTTTTCTTACTCGAGTCCGATGGAGTCAGGCCGGGGGCCATCGTCGGACGGGATGAATTCGTCCGCTACGAGAAAAGGATGCCTCCAACAACCCCACGTGGACCGCGGACATCTTGTCCGCATCGGGGCTCGCTGCAGGCTCGATGCTGCGGACGGGACGTCCGCGGTCCTGTCGCACGCCGACACCCACACACGGACCGCGGACCTCTGGTCCGCATCGGGGCTTGCTGCATGCCCAATGCTGCGGACGGGACGTCCGCGGTCCTTGGCGTGAGGGTCAACTGACGCCGAGGTCGTGGGCTCTGATGGGCGCGTTCGGTCGGCGCGCTTTCAGCGTTCTTCAGCCATAGGTCGGCTGGATGCCCTCGTGCACGGATGCCGGGCTCGGCGGCGGTTCGAGAAACGGGTTGACCACGGCCATGCCATCGAGATCGGTCCCGTGCTGGAGGTCCTCTGTCAGCAGCTTCGCCGCTCCCGAGCGCCGGGCAGCCGCCACGATCAGCGCATCCCACCACGACAACGACCAGCGATCCTCGGCGCGCCATGCCGCCTCGATGTCCACTGCATCGGGGCTCTGTGGCTCCCAGGCCTCGAGCGCACCGACCACGCGGCGGGCCTCTGCACGGGGCATGTCGAGCTTCCGCGTCAAGGTAACGTACAGCTCATGTTGCACCTGGCGGCTCGTCCGTCCCGCGCGGCACTCCCAGAGCAGATCGAGCCACTGCTCGCACCGTTGCTGCTTCTCCGGCTCCGTGGTGTCGAAGCGGTAGACGAAGACGTTGGTGTCAACGAAGATCGGCGCGATCATGGAGCTCCTCCCGGCTCGGCAGCTCGCCGGCGGCGGGCCGGAGCCGCCGCGGCGCGACCGAGGAGAACTCGGCCTGACGCTGGCGGTAGACGCGTTCGCTCTCCATGCGCTCACGGAGCATCTCACCCACCATCCGGGAAACGCTGATCCCTCGCCGGGCTGCCTCAACCCGCGCCCACTGCGCGACCTCCTCTGCCATGGTGATGGTCACGTTCTTCATGACACGAAGATAGTGCTCCACGAACTTCGTGTCCACTGTCGTCGCCATGTCAGCGATCGCGGCGCCTTCATCCTGCGGACGGGACGTCCGTGATCCCTGGGGGGTGGTGTGCTCTTGGCGTCGTATGCGTTTCGCAGGCGGGATGGATGGAGCCCCTGTGTTCACGGTGGTTGGGGCTTCCAGCCCCGACCGCTGGTGCACCGGAGAATCCGTGTCGGGGCAGGATGCCCCGACCACCGTTGCCCGCGTTGTCGGTCGGGTATGTGAGCGCAGACAACCGCTGCTATCTGGCGGTGGGCGGCGAGGGGAAGGGAGGCCGGGCTGCTGCCGAGACCGGGGACGTGTCCGCAACATCGCGTCACGGCTCGAGGCGGTAGGTCCGCTCGATGACGGCGGCGATGTCCGGGCCCTTCCAGTACGGCTGGATCCAGCGCATGCTCTGGTCCTTCCACGACCTGGAGGGGCGTCGCCAATGGCCCCGGACCATGAACCGGGTCATGATCTGGCGACCACTCGGCACGTGGTCGAGACGTTCGAGCTGACGGCTCTGCGAGATGGAGATCGGCCCTGGAAGGTAGAAGACGTCGTCGGAGGCAAACACCTCATCCGGCCCGGCTGAGCCCTTACGATCCTTCGGCCTCGGGCTCGGTCTCTGGATCTTCTCGCTGGCCGGGCTCACCGCGTACAGGACGGCGTTCAGGGTGATCTCGAGGAGACCACCGAGGGGGTCCTTCTGGGGTGGGATGACCGAGCTCACCTCCAGCTCGATCTGCGGCTCGGGCGCCACGACCACCCGCTCGCCTTCGACCGCCCTGACCAGGTGCTCGATGAAGTACGGCGGATCCGCGCCGCGGGTGTCGAATGCCATGCCGAGGTGCAGGCTCCGATCCGCGCCGTCACCCTCCTCGACGACGTACACGGTCACGGCCTGCAGCAGGTAGCCCCGGATCGGACAGGACTCGTCGGCGGCGAGGAGCCTCTCGGCGTATGAGAGCGTGGTGCGATCCGTAAGCACCAGCGCGAACGCCGGAAACGGCACTCTGAGCTGGCCTCCATCGACGTCGAGATCTGTCTTGCCGAGCAGAAAGGCCAGCGCCTCGTCAACCCAGAACACCTTTCGCCGGTGGAGCTCGAAGCTGACGACGAAGCGCAACCGCGTGACCAAATCCGATGGGGCGTCGCCGGATGCATCGCGTCGCATCCGCTGGATCTCGATGTCCCGCTCCAGGTCATCCTGTGTCGCAACCGTCGATCTCTCGTCGAAGCTGGAACGGTTGCGGATGACAAACGCAGCCTTCCCACAGGCGTCGCTCAAACCTGGTATCGCTGCATCCCAGCGCTCGTGGGCCAGCGGTGGGGCATGCTGCGGCGGCCTTGCCGGGGCGAGGCCAAGCTCGTGCCACATCCATGACGGGTCGTACGCTGGCTCTCCCCCGCGTAAGCAGCGTTCGTACATCCCCTCCAGCTCACGGATGAGCTTCACGACCTCGGCGGCGCTGTGCGTCTGCCCTGCCGCCTCACGCGGCGTACGGCCTCCAAGCGCGGGGATCGGTATGTCAACCCAGCGATGGTAGTGCTGTGCATAATGATGAAGAACGATCTCCTCCTCCACCTCGCGCGGCAGCTGATCCTCCTCCTCGGGAAGAGACGGCGTGCTACGTCCTGACCGGAGATCGTCGACCACCTTTTGGCGAATGTCCTGGTGGCTGACGATACGAAACGTGACCGCGTCTCCAGCCACCGACTCCACCAGCTTCCGGCCTCGTTCCCCTCGCTCGCGCGAGTTGGTCTCCACGATCAGCTCGTCGTCGCTCAGCTCGAGCCACCCGAGGCTCCACATCTCACCTTCTGCGTCGATGCGAAACCAAGACCACACGGCCTTCTCGCCGTCGCGCTCGAGCTCTGCGCAGCGGTCGAGCGCGTCGATCAGCGCGACCCGGTCGCGCACAGTAAAGCGCGTCGTCGTCCACAGGAGCGTCTCACGGTCAGTGTTGGCCAGGTTCGGAACCGGCGGCTCAACCAGCAGCTGCACCCAGGCGAGAAACAGCGAGGGTACCATCTCTTTGAAGAACTCCTTCGTCGACGCGCCGGGCACCTCCGTCCGGAAGTCCTTGAGATG
>CAZEJK010000321.1:0-901 GCA_964512045.1 uncultured Thermoanaerobaculia bacterium | reverse complement strand
CTCCACCATGCTCCGCTTGGCCAAGCCGGGGAACGCGAAGAACCCGGCCTCGATCACTGCCGGCGCGGACCCGGGGCCAGGCATCACCCGTGCCGCCACGAGCGTCCCCCGCTCGAGGATCCGGGACGCCGTCCGCTCGAACACCATGGTCTTTCCGCCGTCGATCACGTCCTCGAACGTCACGGTCTCACCTGGCGATGTCTCCACCACCTCATAGAGACGAAGGCACGACTCACTCGCCAGCTCAAGGTAGCGCCGTTCTCGGCTCGTTAACGCCAGCTCGCCTTCCTCGACGAGCAGCATCGCGGGCACAACGTCGTCATCCTCCAGTGGCAGATCGAACCAGAACCACCACTTGCAGACCTCCGTACCCAGCTGGTTTGCGTACTCCTCCATTTGGTGACCTCTGTAGGTCGGAATCGGGTCCCAGAAGTCCGCCCAGGCGAACTCGTCATCCATTTCCAGCTGGGCGCTGGTGAACTGCTGCAGCTTCTCGAGTGCGCTGTTGCGATCATCTTGCATGTACCGCGGCACATCTTGGGCCGCGGGCAAGCAACACCGCTTGTACTTGCGCCCGCTTCCACACGGACACGGGTCATTGCGCCCTGGAGCGTCCTTCCGCCCACCATTCGAACGGCGATCCGCCATATCCAACCTCCAACGAGCTGACTCGTGTCACTCCGCCATCCGAGAACAGCCACCTGCACTGATCGCCTCGTTCCCAGAGGCACCCGCACGCTCGCGCATGGCCGAAGGCGTGAGGATACACGTCTTCAAGGCTGTCGTCGTGTCGTGGTGTCGTGGTGTCGATCGTGTCCGCATCGGGCCTCGCTGCACGCCCACACCCTCCCACGGACCGCGGACATCTTGTCCGCATCGGGGCTTGCTGCAGGCTCGATGC
>CAZEJK010000320.1:0-5707 GCA_964512045.1 uncultured Thermoanaerobaculia bacterium | reverse complement strand
GGCGGTGGACCGCGTCGGGTGATCGTGGTGCCGGGCAAGCTGGTCAATATCGCCGTGTGACGTGGTCGTGGGCTTTGTGCGTCGGTGGTGGAGAGCGGTGGGGTGGTAACCAGTGAGCTTCCAGGTCAACCCGATGGTCGGGGGTTCGGAGTTCCGGGGCCGGCATCCGGCTGCCGGGACGGGGGCCAGGGCCAGGGCCGATGCCGGGGAGGCTTCGTTGGATGGCTCGTGAACGCGGACCATTTCACCCAACCGGCGGCTGTCGACGTCCGGTAGCAGCTGTTCGTCTCGGGCGGACCTGCCGGTGTAACTGTTACCGCCGAAGTTGAACGGATTTCTGGTCAGGCGACGGTCCATCGTGCTGGACGCAGTAGCTGGCGCTGGAACGGAACATGCGTGCACAGGCCGAAGAAGCTCGCGAATGCGGGCTGTTGGAGGTGCGTATGACACGCAGCGCGAGTGTCGCGAAGTCGTTGGCTCTTGTGACCGCCGCTCTGCTCGGGGTTGGCCAGATCGGAGCTGCGGACGTCCGAGAGGTGCTCTATGCCGAGATACCAGAAGTGCCTCCTCGCACGACAGTGGGCGGCGAGGTCGCGTACGAGGTCACGGTGGCCGTCGACGGCCATGTGACGGAAGCGCGGACGCTGCGCTCGACGCCCCCGTACACCAGTGAGATGCGCGAGGCGTTACAGCAGTGGCGGTTCGACCCTCTTCGGGCCGTCGAGGATCGCCATGACGAGAAGGTCCTCGTCGTGGGGGTGTTTCGGACGTCCGCGCCCGAGTCCGCGCTGCCGGGTCCGGGTGAAGGGCCTGTGAACGTGGCGATTTCGGACGATGTCCCGATGCCCGTTGCGCTTCCGGAACCCGACTATCCGCCGCGGGCCATGGCTCAAGGCACCGCGCTGCTGCACCTCTCGGTGGGGCCGCAGGGAGTGGTGTCGGTAGTAGGGTTCATCGACGTGACGGCGGGCTTTGAGGATGTGGTCCGCCGGGCTGTCGAACGGTGGACGTTTGACGGCACGGGCACGAACGAGACGGTCTACGCGGTGGTCGTGCTGCCTCAGCTGGAGGTTGCGCCGCCTGAAGCGCCAGATGATGGGACAGACGAGCGCTAGATACGGACGTCGACGCGATCGAGTTCGTAGCCGTCACTGAAGTCACGTTCAACTCGATCTTCGGGACAGCACTCCCGATCACTGGTCAGGTCGCGCTGTGCGTTCTGTTCAGCGTCGACTCTGACGACACGGACACGGCAGGAGTGGATGAGTCCGGCGGTTTGGTGTCGGGCACTGTCTACATCAGCAACCTGCTCGGAACGACCGTTGCACTCGCGGACTACAGCGCAACCGGCGACATCGACGCGATCGCGGCCAGCGTCGACCCGGTGCCTGTCGAGCTGATGGGCTTCTCTGTGGAGTAGCGTACCGGTAAGTGTAGGCTGGCTGGAGCTTTCGGGCAGTCCGTTACCTTCCGGGCTCTTCGTCACTTTGGCCTGGAGCAACAGCAAGCCCCCAGCGGTGCACCAGAGGGCCGATCGTCAGGCCCTGGACACCGATCGAGAAGACGACGACGACATACGTCATGGTCAGGATCAGGTCCCGGGCTCCACTGGTGTCGGCGCTGAGCATCTGCCCGAGCCAGAGTGCCATGGCCACCGAGATGCCGCCGCGCAGGCCGCCCCAGGTGCGGCGGCAAATGCCTGAAAGACCGTCATCCGGGGTGCTCCAGGGATCCGTAGACCTGGTCCGGCGCCAGCTCGTCAGGAAACCTCTCACGGAGCTCTCGCCGAGCGTGGTCGCAGAGGTGACAGGCGTCCGCGCAGTGGGCTGGGGGCTGCAGATCGTACGTACGGATCAACGCAGCGGGCCCTCCCTCGAGCAGCGGCCCGATGATCGGGTGGTCGTGCGGTCGGTACTCGGCCCAGATTGCGGCGAGCGGCCGCTCGAACAGGTTGCCGATGCTCAGGCCCTGACAGAGCTGAACGTGGCCGAGCGGGTCGACGTGGACGCGCTCGGGCTCGTCGAGGTTCTCGTGCTCACAGCTGGAGAACGATGGCCACGGATGTCCCGGCGCCAGCGGCGCCAACGTTGCCGCGGCGCGGCCACGGAACATGACCGCAACCTCGGTGTTGCTCGGAAGCTGGCCGGAGTTGTGCCGGCGAGCTTCCTGCGGATCAACGACGGAGATCTGCCCGATCGGGATGTCGAGTGAGCTTGCCGCAGTGCGAGCACAGTCCGCCTGGTCGTCCGCGCCATGGAAGGCGTCGCGGGATACAGACAGCGACTCGATCGAGCCTGCCAGCGGTTCGAGCCACACTCGGGCGTCCTCCACAGCGGTGGCCCAGTAGGCGTTGCTGACAATGCAGACGGCGAAGCCGAGGTCGCGTGCACGGGCCACCGCCCGGTACAGCACCGGAGCGTAGAGAAACGGCTCGCCGCCTTCGAAGTAGATGGTACGGACCGACTGGATCTCTCGAGCCTGGCCGAGGATGTCGTCGATCTGCGACAGCGTCAGCACCCCTTTCTGACGAGGGCTGCCCCAGACGAAGCAGTGGTCGCACTCGAACGTGCACGAGTACGTGAGGAGGATATGGACTCCGGTCAGCGCCATCTGCGACTCCAGGGTTTGTGGTGTTCGCTCGGTCGCTGCAAGACTAGCGCGTTACACGCAATTTGGGGAATGGGCCGAGACGGAGGTCCGCGGAGTGAACCCCCAGGTCGGCAGCGTCACGTTGGCGACCCAAGCCCCCCACATCTTCCAAAGTGCGAGGCATCCTTGACCGGGACCGCGGCCGGATCCGGGGCCAACGCCGGGCTGCGTCAGCCCGTGTTCTGCATCCCTCTGGCGATACCGATGACCGTCGTGAACAGCGCGCGTTCGAGTTCCGGGTCGGTGCGATCGGAGGCGCGCCAGCGGGCGAGGAGCTCCACCTGGACCTGACTCATCGGGTCCACGTACGGGTTGCGCAGTTGGATCGAGCGTTGCAGGACCGGCTCGCGATCGAGCGGCTCGTCGATCTCCTGGATGGAGCAGACGAGCCTGCGGGTGCGTTCGAACTCCGCCTCGATCAGTGGGAAGATGGTGCCTCCGTCGTCTCCGGCTAGCTGTGCGTAGCGCCGCGCGATGCCGAGGTCGGCCTTCGCCAGCACCATCTCGGCGTCGCCGAGTAGCGTCGCGAGAAACGGCCAGCTGCTGCGCAGCTCGCGCAGGTTCTCCATGCCGTACGTTCCGACGGCCTGCTCCAACCCGGTGCCGAGGCCGTACCAGCCAGGGAGCAGGTGGCGACTCTGCATCCAGGCGAACACCCACGGGATCGCTCTCAGGTTCTCCACACCTCCACCGCCGCGTCGCGATGCGGGTCGCGAACCGATCGTCAAACGCTCGATGATGTCGATCGGGGTGGCGGCGCGGAAGTAGGGGATGAACCTCGGGTGCTCGACCACGAGCTGCCGGTAGGCCTTGCGGCTGGAGGCGGCGATGCAATCCGCCACCTCGCGCCACCTGGGTTCGGGTGAGGTCGGGACGCCCGGCCCGGTCGAGCACTGGAGCACGGCGCCCGTCAGGAGCTCGAGAGTCCGCTGGGCCAATGTGCGCAGCCCGTACTTGGCATGGATGATCTCGCCCTGCTCGGTGATTCGGAACCGGCCGGCGACGGAGCCGGGAGGCTCGGCGAGGATCGCATCGCGCGGCTTCGAGCCACCACGGCTGATGCTTCCTCCTCGTCCGTGGAAGAAGCTGAGGCGGATCCTTGTCCGGGCTGCGACGTCGACGAGCTGTTCCTGGGCCTCGTACAGGGCCCAGCGCGAGGCAGGGACGCTGGACTCCTTGCTCGAGTCGGAGTACCCGAGCATGACGATCTGGGTGTCGTCGCGCCGACGGAGATGCTCTCGATAGATCGGGTTGGAGAGCATGGTCTCGAGGGTCTGTCGGCCGTTGGCGAGATCGTCGACGGTCTCCAGGAGGGGTACGACGTCCAGCGGAACGGCCTCGGCTGATGTGGTCAGGCCGGCGTAGCGAGCGATCCAGAGCACGGCGAGGACATCGTCGGCTCCTTGCGCCATGGAGATGATGAACGGCCCGATCGCATCGACTCCGTACTGCCGACGACCCTCGTCGATGGCGGTCATGACCGCGATTGCTGCTGCGGCCTCCTCGTCCTCGGGGAGCTCGGCCGGGACCTCTCCGCTGGTCAGTGCTGCTTCCAGGCGTTGGGTTCGATCCTCGGCCGGGCGATCGAAGAGCTCGGCGTCGCCGAGCAGTCTCCCTGCGACGCGGCGGATCACCTCGGCATCCTGCCGCACATCGAGGGTGGCCAGGTGGAAGCCGAACGTCTGTACGCGACGGATCAGCTGCTCGACCCGATGCCCGCCAGCGTGTGGACCGTTGTGCCGGAGCAAGCTGTCGGCGATGGTGCGCAGATCGGCCTCGAGCTCCGCTGGAGACGCATACGCGTCTGCGGTATCCGTGAGTGTCGCGTCGAGGCGGGCCGATATGAGCCAGAGCAGGACGCGGTAGGGCATCTCGGAGTAGCGGGCCGGCACCGCCTGGACGACCTCGGGCATGGACTCCCGGTAGTGGCTGATCCTCTCGACGACAGAGGCGTCAACATCGCTGCGGGTGCGCGACTGGCTCAGCCGATCGAACAGATCACGGACATCACGCCGGTACCGGGCGAGGATGAGCTCGCGATGGCGGGCCAGTGTGCTCCGAATGGTGACAGCGCCGACGTTCGGGTTGCCGTCCATGTCGCCACCGACCCAGGAGCCGAACCGTATCAGTCCGCCTGTAAGCTCGGCCTCGGAGCCGTCCCCGTAGACGCTCCGGAGCGCCTCGCCGAGCTCGTCGTAGACCGCGGGGACGATCTCGTAGATGACGTCTGCGAGGTAGAAGACGACGTGCTCGACCTCATCCGCAACCGAGGGCTGGTCGCTCCGGTGCTCGTCGGTCTGCCACGAGATCGTCACCTCTTCGCGCACACGAGCGAGCGCTTCCGGCTCGCTGAGGGTACCGTGCAAGCGGGCAGCGAGAGCGCGGGCAAACCGTTGCTCCTTGACGAGCAGGGTGCGTCGAACCGCTTCAGTCGGGTGTGCGGTGAACACTGGAACGACCTGGGTCTGCGATAGCACGTGGCGGATGGAGGCAAGGCCGACGCCGCTCGCCGCAAGCTGGGAGATGACGTCGCGGAGGCCGCCAGCGGCGGGCTCGTCGCTGGCATGGAGGGCGTGGATTCGATGCACACGCTCCGCCATGTTGACCAGGCCGAAGTACGCCGAGAACGCGCGGACGACCTCGGTGGCGTCACGGGCCGACAGGTTTCCCAGAGCCTCGTCCAGCGCCCGGTCGGCTGTGGGATCGCCTTGACGACACGCTCGTGCGGCCTGGCGTGCACTCTCCACGCGCTCGAACAGAACCGAGCCGCCTTGCCTCTTGAGAACATCACCGAGCAGGGCGCCGAGCGTGCGCACATCGTCACGCAGCGCATCGGCCGTGGCCAGGGGCGAGGTGGAGTTGGGGTGCATGGGACCTCCGTGGCGTCGCTTCGAGGAACGCCGGAGTCGCGGTGTGGATTCCGCGTACGGGACGGGCGTATCCGGGTGGCCTTCGCGGCGGGGCGTTGGAGCTGCTCTTGCGGACGGTTGCTCAGCCCGAAGTTCCAACGCGGCCGCGGGCCGCAACCAAAGGGCTCCTCCGAAGCTGCCGGTCCCGC
>CAZEJK010000319.1:0-5711 GCA_964512045.1 uncultured Thermoanaerobaculia bacterium | reverse complement strand
GAGCGGCCGATCCAGTTGCGTTGCATCTCCTTGACGCTCTCGGGCCAGTCCACCAGCTCCAGATCATCGAGCAGCCGCTGGGCGTACTCGGTGATCTTGAGCATCCACTGGCGCATCAGTCGCCGTTCAACGGGATCGCCGGTCTCCACGTACCGTCCGTCCTTGACCTCCTCGTTGGCGAGCACCGTGCCGAGCGCGGGGCACCAGTTCACGGGAACCTCGGCCATGTACGCAAGACCGCGCTCGTACAGCTTGAGGAAGATCCACTGGGTCCACTTGAAGTAGTCCGGATCGGCGGTGCTGACCTCGCGATCCCAGTCATAGCTGAAGCCCAGTCGCTGGATCTGCCGGCGGAAGGTGTCGATGTTCTGGCGAGTGATGACCGCAGGATGCGTCCCCTCGCGCACTGCCGCACGCTCGGCGGGCAGTCCGAAAGCATCCCAGCCCATCGGATGGAGCACGTTGTACCCGAGCATCCTCTTCATCCGCGCTACGACGTCCGTCGCGGTGTACCCTTCGGGGTGGCCGACGTGCAGACCGGCGCCGGACGGGTACGGGAACATATCGAGGACGTAGAACTTCGGCTTCGAGCGGAGCACGTCGAGATCGGTGGGGGTCCGGAACGCCCCCTGCTCCTGCCAGATCCGCTGCCATTTCTCCTCGATCACCTCGGGCTCGTACGTGTACTTCGCCATGCTCGGTCCCCTGAAAGTCACCGGCCCGCCGAGGACGGCGGGCCCGGCTTGGTGGCGCATATCCTAACGCGACCGTGGGCTGCAGCAAAGCTACTTTCCCCCAAGCTGATCGGTTCGTGCCGGCGATCTGCACCAATCTCCTTCGCTCCAGACACTTCGGAGAATTCTCGACATACCTCAGGGTATGCCTGCGCTTGGACGAAGCACTGGAGCATCAGGATCTTGGCACATCTCATCCGACAGAACCGCTCAGCTTGGGTTTCCGAAAACACCGACGCCGGGACCGCTCGGCGGTTGGCCGTCAGCGCTGCAACGCGGCCGGGCCAGGTCGCCAATCGTCGCTGCTCTCGGACGTCAGCCGCTTGACAAACGAACCGCGCTCCTATCTCCTAGCCCCCCATGGCTACCTACCTCGTCATCGTCGAGTCACCATCCAAGGCTCGCACCATCGCCCGATTCCTCGGCCCCGAGTACGTCATCGAGTCCTCGATCGGCCATATCCGAGACCTGCCCTCCGATGCCTCGGAGATCCCATCGAAGTACAAGGACCAGCCCTGGTCTCGACTGGGTGTGGACATCGAGCACGGCTTCCAGCCGCTGTACGTGATTCCGAAGTCGAAGAAGGACCAGGTCGCAAAGCTGAGAGCCCGAATGAAGGATGCCAGCGCACTGTACCTCGCAACCGATGAAGACCGCGAGGGCGAAGCGATCGCCTGGCATCTCGTGGACGTGCTCAAGCCGAAGGTCCCCGTCAAGCGGATGGTCTTCCATGAGATCACTGCCGAGGCGATCGAGTCCGCGCTCGATGGCACCCGATCGGTGAACGATGCCCTCGTCAAGGCGCAGGAGGCTCGCCGCATCCTGGATCGTCTGGTGGGCTACGAGGTCTCACCGGTACTGTGGCGCAAGGTTCGACCGAAGCTCTCTGCTGGTCGTGTCCAGTCGGTGGCGACGCGTTTGATCGTGGCGCGGGAGCGCCAGCGGATGGCGTTCACTGAAGCGGAGTACTGGGGAATCGAGGCCCACCTGTCCACCGCAGAGAGCGCTCACTTCACCGCCCGGTTGACCGAGCTCGGCGGACGACGCATCGCAACGGGGAAGGACTTCGATGCTACCAGCGGCGAGCTGAAGGACAGCCGCTGCCGATGGCTGATCGGCGATACCGCGAAGGCGCTTGCACAGGAGATCGAGAGCCGCCAGCTGACCGTGGCAGAGGTTACGGAGAAGCACTTCACCGAGCGACCATATCCACCGTTCATCACCTCCACGCTCCAGCAGGAGGCAGGTCGCAAGCTCCGTTTCAACGCCCAGCGCACCATGCGCGTGGCGCAAAGCCTGTACGAGGCTGGCCACATCACCTACATGCGCACCGACTCGACCAACCTGTCCCAGCAAGCGATCTCCGCAGCGCGCCAGCAGGCGGTCCAGCTGTACGGCGCCAGCTACGTGCCCGAGAAGCCCCGGTACTACCAGACGAAGGCAAAAGCCGCACAGGAGGCACACGAGGCGATCCGTCCAGCGGGCGAGACCTTCCAGAGGCCGCAGCAGCTCGCCGGGAAGGTCACCTCCGACGAGCTCAAGCTGTACGAGCTGATCTGGAAGCGCACGCTCGCCTGCCAGATGAAGAATGCGGAAGGACGGCGCACCACAGTCAAGATCACCACCGAGACGGCTGACGACGGTACAGCGGTCTTCACCACCTCGGGAAAGGTGTTCACGTTCGTCGGTTTTCTTCGCGCCTACGTGGAAGGATCTGACGAACCCACCGCCGAGCTCGCCGACCAGGAGAAGGTGCTGCCCGCAATGCAGCGCTCCGACGAGCTCGTCACGCGGACACTCGAGACAACCCGGCATACGACCCAACCAACTGCCCGGTACACCGAGGCGTCTCTCGTCAAGGAGCTCGAGAACCTGGGGATCGGACGACCCTCCACGTACGCCACGATCATCCAGACAATCCAGGATCGCGGCTACGTGTGGAAGAAGAGCGGAGCGCTCGTCCCGACGTTCACCGCGTTCGCCGTCACCAACCTGCTCGAGGGTTACCTCCCCGATCTGGTGGATTACGACTTCACTGCCAGAATGGAGACCGAGCTCGACACCATCGCCAGCGGTCAGCGCGAACCGGAGCCGTGGCTCGAGGAGTTCTACTTCGGCCGATCGAACGGCGGAACGAACGGCTTCACCGTAATGCAGGTCGGGCTGAAGAACCTGATCGAGACCTCGACGGACGTCATCGATCCGCGGGAGGTGTCGCGCATCACCATCGGTGTCACCGAGGAGGGTGATGAAATTGTCGTCCGCGTCGGCCGGTACGGTCCGTACGTGCAGATCGGCGAGAGCGACCAGCGGGCCTCGGTACCCGCTGACATCGTTCCAGACGAGCTGACCGTTCGGCGCGCCCTCGAGCTGGTGGAGCAGAGCGCCAAACAGGACCGCAAGCTCGGCGACGATCCGAACACTGGCAAGCCGGTCTACCTGAAGGTGGGACGTTTCGGCCCGTACGTCCAGCTCGGCGATCCCGAGCTCACCGAAAAGGGCAACGTCAAGCGCGGCTCGAAGCCGAAGATGGCCAGCCTGTGGCCCTCGATGACACCGGATGGGATCACGCTCGAAGACGCCGTGATGCTGCTCTCGTTCCCACGAACGGTGGGCACGCACCCCGAGACCGGCGAAGAGATCACCGCTCAGGACGGTCGCTTCGGCCCCTACCTCAAGATGGGCAGCGACACCCGCAGTCTCGCCAACCACGAGGAGCTCGCCAACATCGATCTGAGTGGCGCCGTGCAGCTGTTCAAGCAACCCAAGCAACGCCGCCAGGCCCGCGCGGCCGTGCTCGCCGACCTCGGCGCCCATCCTTCCAGAGGCGACCAGATCCAGATCAAGAACGGACGCTTCGGTCCGTACGTCACCGACGGGACCGTCAATGCATCGGTGCCGAAGGGAACCGATCCGGAAGCCGTGACCCTCGAACGCGCGATCGAGCTGCTCGAGGCGCGGGAGGAGAAGCTGAAGGCCCAGGGCAAAGACCCGCGCGCGCCGAAGAAGACGAGATCGCGAACCGCGGGACGCAAAGGCTCGAAACAGAAGAGCACCGCCAAGCGCAAGAGCACGGCGAAGTCGTAACGCGGTCGTGGGCCGCAACCGAGTGCCGCTCTGGTGCTTTCGGTCCCTTGAGCGCGTTGGCCGATTTGGCGAGGCGGATTGCTGCCCCGCCCATTCAGTTGCGCGGGCACTCCGGTATCTGCGCACGAATGTCCGCTCGCAGAAGCAGCAACGCTCCAGCGCAATCCCATGCGCGGCTCAGGCCTCGCCAACCGGAGTCCCACTCAGCGGTCGCCGACGCTGACGACACGCCCATCCGCGTGTCGCTTCCGCGGTCGTCGGTGGCCTCACTCCCCGGACCAGCCCACGTCTCCGCTCATGCGGGGATGCATCAACCCGTAAAACATCTCCAGGTAGCGCCGGGTCTCCTGCCGCTCGAGGTTGGTCATGTACTTCCAGAACCCGTAGATCCGAGAAAGGTCCATGAGCCGGCTGGCGTACTTGCGCCAGGTGTACCGCTCCTCCACCCGTGCGATCGATTGCCGCGAGTACGTCTCCCAAAGGTCCTCATCCTGTTGGCAGGACTCGAAGAAGTCGGCGATCCGTTGAGCGGCCTGCGCACCGTGGTTGGGATCAATGTGAAAGCCCGAGGTCCCGTCGACGATGATCTCGAGCGGTCCTCCGAAGCACGTCGCGAACGTCGGCAGCCCGGACACCATCGCCTCGATCACGGTCAGTCCGAACGCTTCGAACAGAGCTGGCTGAACGAAGACGCCGTGAAGGTCCGCCATCAGACGGTACATCTCCGCACCGAAGTACTTGTCCATCCGCCCCATCCACCGCACCTGGCTATCCAGATCGTACTGGTCGAACAGCTCGTGCATGCGGTAGATCTGCGCCACCTCCTCGTCATCACTGGACTCGTTCGGATCCACGGTCCCGGCCACCAGCACGAGGTTGGCGCGCTCTCGCAGCTCGTCGCACTGCGCGAACCACTCGGTGAAGCCACTGGCGTTCTTGATCCTGTCGAGCCGGCTCATGAGGAAGATCGGCGGCTTGTCGGGATCCGCTAGCTGACCGCGAGTGCCCGGATGTCCCTCTTCGTACAGGGCCGCATTCAGCTCGTCGTGGATATCGACGAAGCGCCGGTCCGTCTCGAAGAACGGGAAGTGGAGCCGGGGGTCAGCGCCAGGCGAGACGATGTTGAACTTCGGATCGTACACGTCGACGCCGTTGACGACCCGGAACAGCCCCGGCATGGTGAACGACTGATAGCTCTCGTACTGCCCCACCGTATCGTCGTTCCCGGCAATCTCCTGATACGTGCTGGTGATGATGAAGTCCGCGTAGTTCATCGAGATCAGATCGGCCGAAAACTGGCAGGAGAAGTGGTACTGGGGCTCCAGGTCCTTCCAGTACAGCGCTGAAAACAGGTACTTCGTCTTCTCCAACGCGTGCGCGATGTTGCACTGCGTCACGCCCAGGCGTTGCGCGAGCAGTGACGCCACCATGTTCCCGTCCGAGTAGTTCCCGATCACCAGATCCGGTCGTCCACCCAGCTCGGCGAACAGCTCCCGCTCCACATCCACCGAGAACCGCTCCAGGTAGGGCCACACCTCGAACCGGCTGATCCACTGCTGCACGACCTCTCCGGACAGCTCTCGGAACGGGACCCTCAGAATCCGTGCGGACTCGGTCCCATGGATCGGCTCCAGCCGCTGGCCACAGGTCGTGTCACCGCACTCGGGCAGAAGCCTGGTCACGACCACGATCTGAGGCTCAACGTCCACCAGGCCCGCCTCGCGGTTGCGGCGGTGCATCTCCCCCTCCAGGGCGCGGACCTGGTCGAGGATGTACACCACCTGGCCACCGGTGTCGGGCAGCCCGAGCACGCCAGACTGACCGAAGTACCCATGCGGAGACAGGATGGCGATCGAGAAGATCATCGGCACCCTGGACAGGAACTCATGC
>CAZEJK010000318.1:0-5730 GCA_964512045.1 uncultured Thermoanaerobaculia bacterium | reverse complement strand
GTCCACGGTCTCGCGCCGGAACACCGGTCCCACGCAGAAGACCTTGTGCGGTGGAGCAGGGTTGGCAGCCAGCGCTCGAACAGTGGCTGCGGTGCAATGGGTGCGCAGCACCGGCCGCGATGCCAGATCCCGCCGCCACGGGTACCGCCAGCCCACCGATCCGGTGGCGCCGCCATCGGTATGGGTCGCGCCAACCGCCTCGACGTAGCGCTGGTCGGGCAACCCGGTGGACTCGGGCCGGGCGATGTAGAAGGTGTCCTGCATCTCGCGCGCAGGGTGGTCCTGAGGCTGGAAGAGCGCGTCAAAGTCCCAGAACGACGACTCCACCAGCGGGCTCGCGATCTCCTCGAACCCCATCTCGAGGAAGACCCGCCGGGTCTCGGCGAGCACCCGCCGGAACGGGTGGGCCTTCCCCGGCGCGACACGGGCCGTCGCCGCGGTCACGTCGTAGGGACGAAAGTCCACATCCCGCCACTCGCCACTGGCCAGCATCTCCGAGGTCAGCTGGCTCACCTGACGGCGGCAACCTACCCCTGCCTGCCACAGATCGCGGCCCGCATCGGTCAGCGTCATTCGGCGCTCCGCACGTTCCTTGACCCGAATCAGCCCCTTGCGCGCTGACAGCATGCTGACGGCCTCGTCCACCGGTACGCCCTGCGCCATCAGCTCCTCATCCCGCGCCGAGCCGCCGGCCTCGGCGAGAGCAACCAGCAGCTGCTCGTCAGGGCCGTGCTCGGTCAAGGACTTCCGACCCAGGTCGGTGAGCTCGAGCCGTCGGCCCTGCTGCGACGTCCAACCCTTGCTCTTCAGCCAGCGCAACGACTGCCCTACGGCTCTCTGGTCGAGCGGGCTGTGCTCCGGTATCTCCGTCAGCTCGGCGGCGCCGCCGAGGGCCTCAAGCGTCCGGATCACCGTTCTTTCGGGCAGCTCGGACGGCGCATCCTCTTCGACACTGAGATCGCGGTACGGACGTTCCGCCATCTCCACCAAGCCCTCGGCCGCGAGCGCTCGACCCGCCGCGTGCACCTGCGACTGGTCGAGATCCACAGCGCGAGCAAGCTCTTCGATCAACCTCTGCCCGTGCTCTGCGAGCCCTTCGAGGACCTTGTACTCGGATTCTGGTAGCTGTCGCATGCTGACTCCCCGGCCGCCGGCCGACCCGCTTGGGTCTCGGGCCACGGCCCGTCTGAGCGAGTATGGGGAGCCGTGCCGCGCTGTCAAGCGGCGCCAGGGTAGGATACCGACATGGGACGTGGATCCGATCGACGCAACCGCACCGTCTACTCGACCGAAACCGGTCGCACCTGCCCTGGCTGTGGCTGGCCGATCGCCTCCTGTCACTGCTCCAACCGCCTCGAGCAACCCGTGCCGGACAGGATCACGGCTCGCCTCCGACTGGAGACCGCTCGCCGGCGAGGCAAGAAGGTCACCGTCGTCGAGGACCTTCCGCGCAACAGCGAGTTTCTCAAGCAGCTTGCCAAGGACCTCAAGAAGGCGTGCGGAACCGGCGGCACCGTCGTCGAGGATCGCGTCGAGATCCAGGGGGATCAACGCGACACCATCCGCCAGTTGCTCGAGGATCGCGGCTGGAAGGTCAAGGGGTAGCAGCCAGCTTCCAGATCGTCGACTCTGGTCCCTGACCTGACCCACCGGTACTGACTCCCGTCCCTCCCGCAAACGGACTGAACCCCCTATACTGAGGTCATCTCTCGGCCGGCCCGGGCTCTGCGTCGTCGCCGGCATGGCACAAAGATGGAAGCTGCTGCATCCAACCTGGGACACGCGGTCCATGCACGCCGCCGGTGGAGCTGGTGGCTGCCTGTCGCCATCTTCGCGCTCTCCGGGGCTGCGCTGCTCTGGCTGTGGCAGGCCTCCGTCCGAGCCGAGGCCGAACGGCTCACGTTGGAGACACGCCTCACTGCCGAGCAGATCCGGCTGCGCATGGAGGACTGGATCGAGTCTCGAACCGCCGTCGTCGAGCACACGGGCGTCCGCTGGACACAGGACTTCCTCGGCAACGAGCAGGCGTTCCGTACGTACGCCAACCGGATGATCGAGCTGTACAAGGGGTTCCAGGCACTGAACTGGATCGACGCAGACTGGGTCATAGAGATCGTGGTGCCCGAGGCGAGCAACAAGGAGGCACTGGGGGCGGATCTTCATGACCACCCGAGCCCAGGCGTGCCGCGTGCATTGGCGATCGCGGAGACCACGGACCGGCTTTCGGCAACCGGTCGGATCGACCTTCTCCAGGGAGGTGTCGGGCTCACCACCTACCGGGCGGTACGCGACGAGAACGGTCAGATCATCGGCTTCGTCAACGGTGTCTTTCGCGTCGACACGCTGATGGAGACGATCGCGGGACCCGCCGTGCTTCAGAACCGGTTTCGGGTTGCGCTGCTCGACCACGAAGGTCTGCTGGCAACCGCCCACGCAGATGACAGCCGGCCATCCGACTGGCAGGGTGTGATCAACACCCCTGTCCAGATCGCCAACCGATCGTGGTCGCTGCGCGTTGCACCCTCCAGCGACCGCCACGCCGGCGCCGTCGTCGAGGCACTGCTCGCCGCGATCGCGCTGCTCCTTGCCGGAGTCCTGTCGCTGGCCGTGCACGGCCTCGTGCGCCGCCACTTCCTGCTCGAGGAGAGCGAGGCAAAGTACCGGCTACTGGTCGAGAACCAGCAGGACCTGGTCGTCAAGGTCGGCGCAGACGGGCGGTTCCTGTTCGCCAGCCCTTCGTACTGCGATCTGTTCGGCATTGCCGAGTCGGATCTCCTCGGCGAGGAGTACATGCCGCTCGTGCACCCTGATGACCGCGAAGCCACCGCCCGGGCTGTCGCTCAGCTGGAGAATCCACCGCACACCGTGTACATCGAGCAGCGCGCGTTGACCCGCTACGGCTGGCGCTGGATCGCCTGGGTGGACACGGCCGTCGTGGATGAAGCTGGCACGATCATCGCGATCATCGGTATCGGTCGCGACGTGACCGACCGCAAACGACTGGAGGAGCAGCTCCGCCAGTCGCAGAAGATGCAGGCGGTCGGACAGCTGGCTGGCGGTATCGCACACGACTTCAACAATATCTTGCAGACGATCGTCACCAACCTCGAGTTCGTTCTCGACGAGGTTCCGACGGACAACCCGATCCGCGGCGATCTCCTGGAAGCTCGCACGAGCGCCGGCCGAGCCGCCACGCTGGTTCGACAGCTGCTGACCTTCAGCCGCCAGGCGCCGATGACACCAGTCAACCTCGATCTCGACGCCACGATCTCCGATGCTCTCGCCATGATCCGACGACTCATCGGCGAGAAGGTCGCACTGGAGCTCCTCCCTGGCTGTGACGGCACCGAAGCCCGAGCTGATCCGCGGCAGGTGGAGCAGATCCTCATGAACCTGTGCGTCAACGCTCGTGACGCGCGCTGCGCGAACATCACCATCACAACCGATGTCACCGTGTTCACCGAGGAGGAGTGCGTCAGTCGGCCGTGGGCCAGGCCGGGTCGCTTTGTTCGTCTGTCGGTGGCCGACGACGGTCACGGCATGGGCGAGAGGGTTCTCGACAAGCTGTTCGAGCCGTTCTTTACCACCAAGGACGTGGGCGAAGGCACCGGCCTCGGCCTGGCAACGGTGTACGGAATCGTGGAGCAGCACGGAGGCCTGATCCAGGTGACCAGCGAGCCCGGCGCAGGCAGCCTGTTCGATATCTACCTGCCGGCAGCGGAGCACACCGCACCGTCCACGACCTCGGACGACGCCGGCACGCTCGCCGAGACGGCAACGCAAACGATCCTGGTTGCTGATGATGACGTCCAGATACGAACCGCGGCGAAGAGGGTTCTCGAGCGCGCCGGCTACCGGGTCCTCACAGCCAGCGACGGCCTCGAAGCGGTACGAATCGCCACCGGCGGGCACGAGAAGCCGGCCGTCGCCATTCTGGATCTCAGCATGCCCGGCGCCACCGGACTCGAAGCGGCCGAGCGGATCCGCGAGGCCGCCCCATCGGTTCGAGTGCTGCTCTCATCGGGAGGCAACGCCAGCTCGCCGGAGCCCCCACCGGAAGACGAGCCCATCCTGGAGAAGCCGTACACCCATCAGCAGCTCCTCGAGGCGGTGCGCGCGGCCTTGAGTCGCTCCGCCTCGCCGCACCGGTGACGCACCGCCCGGTCGGTTGGATGGCCGACCGACTGCGCCGGTACAATGCTCCGCGAGTATGGAGCTCTCGCCACGCCTCCTGTCCGCACTGAACGCCGCTGGTGACGTCAGGACCGATCGCCTGACTCGCCAGCTGTACGCCACGGATGCGTCGATCTACCAGCTCGAGCCGGCAGCCGTGGCGTTCCCGCGGGACGCCGCCGAGTGCTCCGATCTGATCCGCACAGCCGCAGAGCACGAGCTTGCGATCACTCCGCGTGGTGCAGGGACGGGGCTGGTCGGAGGCGCGCTCGGCGAAGGGCTGATCCTCGACATGGCTCGCCGCAGCCGCGGCCAGCTGGAGATCGATCATGAACGCCGCCAGGCACACGTGGGTCCTGGAGCCGTGCTCGACGAGCTCAACGCCGCTGCCCGGCCGCTCGGGCTCTGGTTCGGTCCGGACGTGGCCACCAGCTCCAGAGCCACCGTCGGCGGGATGATCGGCAACGACTCCTCCGGCGCCAACGCCCCGGTCTACGGCACCACGTCGCGCCACGTTGCCGCGCTGGAGATCGTTCGTGCCGACGGCACGATCGCGTGGGTGGGCCGCGATCACGACGCCCTCGAGCCTCTGGAGGGCCGGCTGCGCTCGGTCCTGGCGCCTCTCGCCGACGAGATCAGCCGTGCCCGCCCGCCGGACATCGTCAAACGATGGCCAGGCTACGGCCTGGAGAAGTACCTTCGGGCCGGAACGCTCGAGCAGCTCATCGCGGGCAGTGAAGGCACGCTCGCGGTGGTCACCCGCGCGGTGCTCGATCTGGTGCCGCTACCGCCGAACCGATCGCTGGTGGTGCTGTTCTTCGGCTCCATCGCCGACGCCATGGACGCGTCGGTGGAGCTGGGCGGTCTCGCTCCCGCAGCGATCGAGCACATCGATCGGATTCTCCTCGACCAGACGCGAGGACAACGGGCGTTCGCCCGACAGCGCGAGCTCCTCGGGCTGGACAGACAACCGGCCGAGGCGCTCCTGCTGGTGGAGCTGTTCGAAGAGGGTCTCGATCAGGCGGAGACCGTGGCTGCGATGGGGCTCGGCGAGCGCAGCATCGTGTGTCGCAGCAGCGTGGAGCAGCAGATGGTCTGGAGCGTCCGCAAGGCGGGCCTGTCACTTCTCACCGGCCGTCCCGGGCCCGCCAAGCCGGCCACGGCGATCGAGGACGTCTGCATGCGGCCGCGCGATCTGCCGGAGTACGTGCGTCGTCTCCGCTGTGTGCTCGACCCACTGGGTCTCGAGGCGTCGTTCTACGGTCATGCCGGCTCGGGCGAGCTGCACGTGCGGCCGGTGCTGGACCTGCACGACGCGCGCGACCTCGAGCTGTTCCGGCAGGTGGCCGACAGCGTCTCCGAGATCTGTGCCGACCTCGGCGGATCGATCGCCGCCGAGCACGGTGTCGGGATTGCCCGCACGGAGTACCTCGCATCGCACCTCGGCGAGACACTGACCGCTGCCACCGGCTCGGTGAAGGGCATCTTCGATCCGAGAGGCGTGCTCAACCCCGGCAAGATCGTCGACACCGGCAGGTTCCGGATCGACGGCGACCT
>CAZEJK010000317.1:0-5752 GCA_964512045.1 uncultured Thermoanaerobaculia bacterium | reverse complement strand
GGCGTGTTTGTCCTCCAGGATCAGCGGGCGCGGCTACGCGCGGCTCGCCGTAGCGAGCAGCGCCGAATGGACGAGCTGACCCGCCTGACCCGGGAGCTGGACGCGCGCACTGCAGAGCTCGAGCTGGCAAACCTGGAGCTGCGCAACGCCAACATGCTGAAGAACCAGTTCCTCGCCAACATGAGCCACGAGCTGCGCACGCCGTTGAACTCGATCATGGGCTTCTCTGAGCTGCTGCTGTCGCGGCTCGGGAATGACCTCGATGCACGCCATCTCCGTTTCCTGGGCAACATCAGGTCCTCGGGAGAGCACCTGCTCGGTCTGATCACGGATATCTTGGACCTGGCAAAGATCGAGGCAGGGCGGCTGCAGCTCCAGCCCGCTCCGATCGAGCTCCGGTCGCTGGTGGAGGGTGTGTGCCATCTGCTCGCACCTGGCGCGGCAGAGCAGCGGGTGCAGATCGACGTGGACGTGGCAGATGACCTTCCGTCGCTGGAAGCCGATCCGGCTCGCGTCAAGCAGATCCTGTACAGCTTGATGTCGAACGCCGTCAAGTTCTCCTCCTCCGAGAGCACGGTGCGGGTGCAGGCGCGTGCGCTCGAGGCGAACCGCTCGCCGCTCGAGGCGCCTTCAGTCGAGATCGCCGTGCGCGACCGCGGGATCGGGATCGATCCGCGCAAGCAGCATGAGATCTTCGATGAGTTCCACCAGGTTGATGGCACCGCGAGCCGCAAGTACGAAGGGGCCGGATTGGGGCTGGCACTGGTCAGCCGGTTCGTGAAGCTGCATCGCGGGGTGGTCAAGGTGGACAGCTCACCGGGTGAAGGGAGCACCTTCACCGTCGTGCTTCCGTTGAGCTTCGCAGGTCCGGAGGAGGTCCAGCGCGCCGCGGAACGACTGACAGTGCTGGTGGAAAGCGAGCACCGGGTGCTCGTGGTTGAGGACGACCGCGAGGCGTACGAAGCCATCCGTGGGCATCTTGCGAACACCCAGTATGTGCCTGTCCATGCGCGCAACGGGCACGAAGCGCTGGAGCTTCTCGATCTTACTGCGCCGGAGGCGATCATCCTCGACATCGTCCTGCCGGACATGGACGGGTGGGAGATCCTGAAGCGTCTCAAGAAGAAGGAGGCAACCGGCTCGATCCCGGTGATCATCGTCTCGATGCTCGAGAACCGTGAGCTGGGTCTCGCCCTGGGCGCCGATGACGTCCTGTCCAAGCCCGTCGATGGTGTGCGGCTCTGCCGCCGGCTGCGGGAGTTGGTGGCCGGCAGCGAATGTTCCTCCTGGCAGGTGCTGTTGATCGATGATGACCCACTGGTGCATGAGATGGTGTCCGCTCAGCTGATTCCGCACGGCTACGAGGTGCTGCACGCCCTCAACGGGGCTGATGGAGTGCGTCTGGCGCAGGAGCGCCGTCCGGCAGCGATCGTGCTCGACCTCATGATGGAGGCCGTGGACGGGTTCGAGGTGGCGTCCACGCTCAAGGCCGACGGCACGACCGCCGATCTACCGATTCTTGTCTTGACTGCAAAGGACGTCGGCGAGGCAGACCGGCGAAAGCTGCAAGGGAGGATCGAGGCGTTGCTGCAGAAGGACGGTTACCAGGCGCGCCTGCTCAGTGCATTGGACGCCGTGGTGGGACGTCGCCTTCGTGCCGGTGACGATTCGCGCACGTGCGAGGAGTGCGACAGTCATGTCGCACGGCAAGGAGATTGTGCATGAGCACAGGGCAGGTGATTCTGGTTGTCGAGGACAATGCGCAGAATCTGGAGCTCGTCGAGTACCTGCTGGAGGAGGCAGGCCTTGAGGTGCGACAGGCAATGGATGCCCAAGCTGCACGGAAGGTGATGAGCGAGGAGGTGCCGGATCTCATCTTGATGGATATGCAGCTTCCGGGAACCGATGGCCTGACGCTGGTCGCCGAGATCCGACAGCGGGAGGCGTTGCGTCACGTTCCGATCATCGCCCTGACCGCACACGCCATGCGTGGCGACAAGGAGCGGTTTCTTGCCGGCGGCTGCGACGGCTACATCTCCAAACCGATTCAAGTTGCCAGCTTCGTCAGTGAGGTGCGGAGCTTCCTCGAAGCAGCAGGGACGGGCGGGGGCTAGGGTGGACAGCAGAGAGGAGCTGCTCCGACCCGGAGGTCGGGTGCTGGTCGTTGACGACCAGCCGTTCAACCTGGAGCTGGTCGAGGAGATTCTCTCCGAGGAGGGGTTTGCAGTCCGTACGGAGCAGGACGGGCTGACAGCGCTTCGGGCGGTGCAGGATGATCCACCGGACTGTGTGGTGCTCGACATCATGATGCCGGGCATCGACGGGCTCGAGGTTCTCAGACAGCTGAAGAACCAGCGCGCGACGCGGTTCATCCCTGTCGTCATGCTGACCGCGGTCACCCAGGTGGAGGAGAAGGTGCGGAGCCTCGAGCTCGGCGCCGATGACTTCCTCACCAAGCCGTTCATTCCGGATGAGCTGGTGGCTCGGGTGTCGTCTCTGGTCCGGATCAAGCAGCTGCGCGATGAGCTCGACACCTCCGAGAGCATCATCGTGTCGATGGTGCAGGCCCTTGAGAACAAGGACCCGCGCAGTGCCGGGCACGGCAAGCGGGTAGCGCGGTACGCCGTGCGGGCCGCCCAACGGTTGCAGCTCCACGAGACAGAGGTGGAGGTGATCGCCAAGGCGGCGATGGTGCACGACCTCGGCAAGATCGGTGTTCCCGAGCGCGTCATTCCGCGTGCGGCGGTTCTGTCCGCCGAGGAGGAGAAGCTGTACCGCGAGCATCCGAGCATCGGAGAGCAGATCCTCAACCCGCTGATCTCGTTCGCGCCGGTCCGCGCCATTGTCCGGCACCACCATGAGCGTCTGGATGGGTCGGGGTTTCCGGACGGTCTCTCCGGCGATGAGCTCGATGTGAGTACCGAGCTGGTAGCAGTCTCCAACAGGTTTGATGACCTCATCGAGCTGCAGGGTCTCGGCTGGGGGAAGGCAGTCGAGGTTCTCCGTGGGGAAGCGGAGCGTGGCGCGTATCGAGTGGAGACGGTGGAGGCCGTGACGGCCGCAGAGAACGAGTCGGGCGAGGACGACACAGATCAGAAAGGCACTGCGGCTGCCGACTGGAGAGAGCTGTTGCCCCTCCCGTCCGCCTCCCGAGTCGGTCGGATCATCCTCGGAGATGTGGCGCGGCTCAGTCGCGACTCGATCGAGAGGATCTTGACCGAGGAGGGCCATACCGTGGAGCTGTTCGCCGACGGCAGCTCGGTGCTGTCGGCGGTGGCCGAAGGTCTTCCGGATCTTCTTCTGGTGGATGCGGATCTTCCCGGAATCGACGGGTTCGCGATCTGCGATGCGTTGAAGTCCCGTGAGCAGACTCGCTTTCTGCCGGTGATCATCATGACCCAGGATCGTCATGACATGCTCCGCCGGATCGGGAGCCGCGTCGGCGCCGACGACTTCCTCCCACAGCCAGTCCATCGGCTGGAGCTGGCCGCACGGGTTCGATCCCTGTTGCGGCTGAGGATGTACTTCTGTGATCTCGAGGAGTATCAGAACGTGATTCTCTCCCTGGCGTCGGCCCTGGAGGCCAAGGACCCGTATACACGAGGTCACTCGGAACGGGTGGGCGTGCTCGCCTCGCGACTGGCCAAGGAGCTGGGGCTGTCAGATCGGGAGTGCCAGATGATGATGGTGGCCGGTCAGCTCCACGATATCGGCAAGATCGGTGTTCCGGAAGCGTTGTTGAACAAGCCCGATCGACTGACCGCCGATGAGCTGGTGGTGGTGCGTTTTCATGCAGTTCGGGGCGAGGAGATCTGTCACTCGCTGCGAGCGGTGCAGGATACGCTGCCGATCATCCGGTACCACCACGAGCGTTACGACGGCTCGGGGTATCCGGACGGACTGGCTGGGAAAGAGATCCCGCTGGGTGCTCGGATCCTCGGGCTGGCGGATGCCTTTGACGCTCTCACCTCGAGCCGTTCCTATCGAGGTGACATGGGACCAGCGGAGGCTTTGGCCGTGCTCGAGCAGGAGACCGCTGCCGGACAGTGGGATCCCCGTCTGTTCTCGGTGTTCGCCGGGATCGTCCGGCGAACGATGCTGGATTGATCTCACCGTCGGTCACAGCACGTGTCGAAGGCGGGCGCCCGGCTGGGATCCGCTCATGGACGGTTCCCGAGTCACCGAGCAGCACCCAGCCGTCCGCCAAGATGTGGATCTTCAGCCCGAGTAGCGCGACAGACTGCCGTGTCCCGGCGCTGTCGTCGAACACGACCCAGCGGGAGCGGTCACGGGACGTCACCTCCGCCGAGTCGGCCACGACAGTGGCAGCTGTGCCGCCAGGACGCAGACCCGTGTCGGGTCGGAGCTCGACCGAGCTACCGGCGACCAGCAGCAGCCCGAGGAAACCGGGTTGCTCGCTGAGACCCCAGAGCAGCCCGCCGACGGCGTTCTCGGCGTAGTCCGGGTCGCCGAACGGGCTGCTCATCACGATTGTGGCGGGCACGAGACCGTCGCCGGCCGCCAGCTCGAGGGTGCCAGCCTGCAGCGCGTAGGGATCGGTATCGATGTTGACGATGCGCACCGCGCCGGCACTGCGGGTCGCCGGGTCTGCGCCGTGGAGCGTCGTTGAGGGCCAGCCGTCTTCAGGACGAGTGTCGGGAGTGACCGGTCGCGCCGTGGTGGGCAGCCCGATCACGCGGCCTGTCGTCAGATCGATCTCGTACCCTTCCAGGAGCAGGTTGCAGGCGACATGGGTGATGACGGGTGGGGTGTGCTCGGCAATGCGAAAGCGCGAGGCCGCCGTCGTCTGAACGATCGTGACGGAGCCTTCCCCGGCTACCGTTGCCGTTCTGTCCCGATCGACGAGAAGCGCCGTCTGGCTGTCGATCCCGATCCCGGTCACCGTCTGGCCGGGGTGCTCGGCTTGCCAGCGGGCGATCATCGGGATCAGGCGGGCGATGCGGCCCCGCTCGGTGAAGTGGGTGTCGACAAGCGTGCCCGGAACCAGGTCGAGGAATCCGGTCGACAGCGACAGGTAGTGCGTGTACGGGTCGGCCAGCGTCTCCTCCGGGTACACCGTGCCGTTACGGGCGTCGAAGACCACCTCGGAGAGCACCATTGCCCCGGCCGAGGTGCCAGCCACGACGCCACCCTCGTTGAACACGTGGCGGATCGCATCTGCGGTTCGGGTGTCGCGCCACTGGCTGACGTACGTCCACTGGTCACCGCCCTTGATGAAGACTCCGTCGGCCTCGGAGATCGTCGTCGCAGTTGCATCCGCGTCTGCTGTCAGTCGGTCGGGGATGGTGAGGTTGCTCGCCGAACGGGCGCCGAGCGACTCGAAGTAGTCCGGGAGCCACGAGCTGGTAGCGCTGGCCGAGAGGATGACGATGCTGCCGAAGTCGGCCTGCTCGACGATCCAACCGTAGGGCGCCGCGGACCAGCTTTCGGGCGCCGCGGACTCGGTTCCGCCGCCGATCAGGGCCACGGAGCCCTGGGCGAAGGCGAGGCTTGTCGCGAGGATCGCGACCGCGACCGTACAGGCCGTACGCACATGTCGGACGCGGTCGATGCTCATTGTTGTCTGAGCCCGAGCGGGAGGCGCCTGTTGCGCTGCGGAGAGGGCGGGCGGCATTCTGACCTCTGAACTATGAACTTTGAGCTTCCAACGCGCTTCATCGCAGTCTCCGTCTTTTCACTCGCTGCGGTCGCTATCGGTCGCCAGCCGCACATCCAACGGGGTCGTTGTATC
>CAZEJK010000316.1:0-5774 GCA_964512045.1 uncultured Thermoanaerobaculia bacterium | reverse complement strand
CGCGGGACCGGCAGCTTCGAAGCATCACTTTGGTTGCGGCCCGCGGCCGCGTTGGTCGGTGGTCGTGAAGTCCTGCGCAAGTGTGGCAGGACTCTCAACGCAAAGGCGCCCAGACACTGCGTCACAAAGGGGAAGAGGAGCTCATGACGGGAGCATCCTGGCGAGCTCTGGGATACGGACGAGGGATCGCAGCTTGAGGCCAGCCAGCGCCAAGGGGCGTCCGTTTTCCAGAAGACCGCGCCTACCATGCACCTCTACTACCCACTCCCCTTCTTTGCGTCCCTGCGCCCCTGCGTCTTTGCGTTGAATCCGAGAACCGACCACGCGCTGCGGCCAGGGCCGGTCCTGTTTGGTTCCGGCTCCGCCGTGTTACGCCGTTGCGGTTCGTGCCGCCTCGATCGGGCACCACGAGCCGTGCCACAGATCGGCGTACGATCCCAGGCGGTTGTCCACCAGCCGGAACGCGGCGCTCCTCGACGGCATGGCTCGAACGAGGATCTCTCCGTCCGGCAGGTCTTCGTGTACCACCACGGCGTCACCAACGTCATACACCCGGATCCAACCGATGATCCCGGTATGGACCTCGAGGAGCAGCCGCGCCGACGCGCACGCCTCATCCGCCGAGGCGCGGTCTACCACGACCATCGACAGGTCGCCGAACTGGGCTACCAATGCGGTGCGCTGCATCTCGTACCTCCAACTCTCGTCTCTGTCCAACGCACGATCGGTGCCAGGGCTTCCATTTTGAGATAACGACTCGATACAGAAGACCTCGATCGGTTGGACGTCATCAGGCATCGCTGAGCTGATGCAGCTCCGCTACACCACGCGTGCGCGAGCGACGCAAGATCGAGCCGTTGGCCCGCTCCGTTCGGCCCTTGACACGGGGACATTACGAGCATATGTTCGAAATAGGAGGTTGAATGGCTCGACCTGAGAAACCGCGCAGAATCGGTCGCCGCGCTCGCGGCCGCGGCTTCAAACCGATCGGCCAACCATCGAGCGAGCTCGAGCTGGAGGTTCTGCGCCTCGACGAGCTGGAGGCGCTGCGCCTGGCGGATGTCGAAGGCCTCTACCAGGAAGCGGCCGCCGAGCAGATGGGTGTGTCGCGCGCAACCTTCGCTCGGATCCTCGCCCGGGCACGCGGCACCATCGCCCGTGCCATCCTCGAGGAGCGGATGCTGCGAATCGGTGACGGACCCGTCGTCGAGCATCCTGAGGACGAGACCACCTGCCCGGTGCACGGTGGGGGACCTCGTCGGGGCCGTGGCTGCCGCTGTCGAGGGGGCCCTGGACGCGACGGATAGCGGACCTTCTCGCATGCCGAGCCGCACTCAACATGACACCATGAAAGGAGAGACCATGCGAAACAGAATGAGACAGAGCACAGATCACACCAGCACTCACCTCTGGTGCGGACCCGGAAGAGGCGGCGGTGGCCGCGGCGGAGGTGGCGGTATGGGCGGCGGTGGTGGCCGAGGTATGGGCGGCGGTGGTGGCGCCGGCGGTGGCCGCGGGATGGGCGGTGGCGGTGGCGCCGGCGGTGGCCGCGGACGGATGGAGGGCCCAGGAGGAGGGTTGGGAGCCTCCGGGTCGTGCGTCTGCCCGAAGTGTGGCTACCGACAGCCGCACCGGCCCGGCGTCCCGTGCATGGAGGAGCGCTGTCCGTCGTGCAACTGCGCGCTGCTGCGCGAGGGCTCTCCGCACCATGAGCAGGTGATGGAGAAGAAGGGCGCCAGCTCCGAGGACGAGGAGTAGCGAGCAACACACCCCGAAGCTCCACCGGTCGGGGCTGGAAGCCCCAACCACCATGGGAGACGGTTACGGTGGTCGGGGCATCGTGCCCCGACGCGCCTTCTCCGAAGCTCCACCGGTCGGGGCTGGAAGCCCCAACCACCATGGGAGATGAGCAACAGCAGCGGCAGCCGGATCAGGAGCCGGGCGGCGGCTCGGTCGGAGTCGGGGCAGGTGGCTCCGCCGGATCCGCCTCGAGGCTCTCGAGCCAGGCGGTGAAGTCCTTCCAGACCTGCTCGGCTGCCTCGTGGTCACCCTGCTCCTCGAGCTTCTCCCGTAGCTGGCGGGCCTCCTCGCGCAGCTTCGGGATCTGCTCGTCCCGCAGCTGCTGCCACCCCTCCTCCCCCCGTTCGCGGGCCTTCGACGACAGCTCCTGCAACGACTCGCCGAGCTGCTGAGCCTCCTCGGAGGAAGCCGCATCCTCGAACCGCTTCTTGATGCTGTCTGCCAGCGAGCCCGCGCGCTCCCACGCTGCAGACAGACCGTCCTTGACCCTGTCGATCTGATCCGACAGCTCGCCCTCACTGCCGATCACCACATCGCCGTCGGCCACCGGCGTGGTGCCTCCCCGATCGATCACGACCAGCTCCCGCTCACCCCGGAGGCCATCGAGGCCACCGACTCGCTCTGCGCGGTAGTCCGCCTCGGTTGTGACCACATCCCGGTAGGCAGGCTCGATGACCACGGTGGCCACCACACGACCTTCAGAGTCGAGGTCGACGTCTGCAACCGTACCGATCTCGATCCCCTTGAACACCACCACATCGCCCTTCTCGAGCTTCGGGTTCTCCTCGAACGCGACACCGAACCGCAGGCTGTCGTCCTGCTGACACGCGATCGCTGCAATCGCAAGAAACGCCACCGCTGCGTGCTTCCAGAGCTTCATGTCCTTCTCCTGTCTCCAGCTCACGGCTCCGCTGCTCACGCCGTACGGTCCAGCGGATCGCGGAGCTCCTCCCAGATCGCTGCCATCTGCTGGTGGTTCTCACGGAACGCTTGCAAGACCTTTGGATCAAACACCGACGGCCGCGTCCGCTCGTCGCCCTCAAGCACGATCTGACACGTCTGCTCGTGGCTGAACGCCTTCTTGTACGGCCGCTCGGAGCGCAGGGCATCGTAGACGTCCGCCACGCTCACGATTCGTGCCGACAATGGGATGTCGTCCCCGTGCAAGCCGCTCGGGTACCCCGATCCGTCGAAGCACTCATGGTGGTTGAGCGCAATCTCCGCCGCCATCCGTAGCCGATCCGACGCACTGAGGATCTGATGGCCGTACACCGGATGCATCCTCATCTCATCCATCTCGTGCTCATCCAACCGACCCTGCTTGCGCAGGATCGCCACATCGACGCTCATCTTGCCCACGTCATGAAGCTGTGCGCTGTAGCGGATCTCATCGCAGAAGGACCGCGGCTGGCCGAGGGCCGAGGCCAGGAAGTACGAGTACTCGTTCACGCGCTTGACGTGCTCCGAGGTGCCTTCGTCGTGCAGCTCCGCCGCCCGCGCCAGCAGGTTGATCGAAAGCTGGAACGCTTCCTCTGTCTCGGTCTGGAGGGCGGCAATCTGCTCCCGCTGCTCCCGAAGCTGACGGTTGCGCTGACGTAACCGCTTGTTCTGCTCAGAGATCCGCTCGAGCATGTCGGTGCGCTCGATGACGCTCCCGACGATGTGGTTGAACGGCATGATGAGGTCCGCCTGCTGGCGCTCGAACGGCTGCGGGTCCGATGATGGCGTCGGCCGTCGGTTGATCAGCTGCACCACCCCGATCACCTTGCGGTCGTAGTTGGTGAGCGGAAACGCCAGCATCGAGCGGCTCCGGTAGGCATGCTGATGGTCAAACGAAGGATCGAACCGGTACGGCTTCGAGCTGGGGATCGCGTACAGATCGTCGACGAACACGGTCTCTCCGGTGACGGCCACAAAGCCCGCGATCGACGAGGTCGTCAGCGGCACCACGATATCCGCGGGCTTGATCGAGATCACGTCGTTCTGAGCGCTCGCGCCTTGCAGCCTACGGTGACGGCCGCGGCCGCGAACGATGAAGATCGATCCGGCCTCAGCGCCGGTCAGCTCGCGGCTCTTCAACAGCACCCGCCGCAGCAGCTGCTGCACGGGCTGACGTCGCGGGTACTCGATAAACTGGAGGAACTCCTCGAGGACGCTCATAGCTTCTCCTGACGCACCAGCCAGCCTGCTCCGGTCCATCATAACTGCACTCACCGTCCACCCTCTTCCGCACGGCCGTCCTCAGCAGAGGACACCAGTTCACGCCGCACCTGGTGGTCGTCACCACTACAATTCTCAACTGTATGAAGTATATAGACTTAGAGAATTACCCGAGCTTGGCATGCCGCTTGCTCGGTTCTCGGGTGCGGGGCCGACCAGAACCCGTCCCCGAAGGAGGCCACCATGATGCTCAGAAAAGTCCACACCGTGATCGCCACCGGAGCCGCCCTGCTGATCTTCGGCGCCGGCGCGACCCCGGCCGCGGCAGGCATCGACTGGTTCCAAATCGGCATCTCCTCAGGAGGCGTGCACCTCTCGTTGGGCGCGTCGGACTACTGGGTCTGGGATGACGGCTGGTCGAACCCGTCGTGGTCGATCGATTTCCACACAACACTCGCCGGCTACGGCGAATGGATGTGGGTCGATGGGCTCGGGCAGGTCTGGCGGCCGTACGTCGCTCAAAGCTGGAGCCCGTACAGTCACGGCCGCTGGGTCCACACCACCTACGGCTGGACCTGGATCGCCTACGAGCCGTGGGGCTACGTTCCCCATCACTTCGGACATTGGGCTCGCAGCCATATGGGATGGGTGTGGCGTCCCGGCTACACCTACTCGCCAGCAAATGTCGTCTGGGTGCGTACCGGCGGCTACGTGGGCTGGTACGCGTGCCCGCCCAGCGGTTGGAGCCATTACCACCGGGGCTATCACCGAGGCTGGGACCGCGGCTACCACCACGGCCATCGTGACGGCTACCGGCACGGCTACGGACACGGGTACGAGGACGGATGGCGCGACGCGATGTACGCCAACTACGTCGACTGGAACCACCTCGGCTCCGACAACATCGCCCGCCACATCCAGCCGCGAAGCCATGTCGAGCGGATCGTCAACCGGCGCTCGGTGGAGCGGATGTCGGTGGCACCGCGCCGCCAGGACGTGGAGCGGATCACCGGCCAGCGCGTGCGGTCTGTTCCGGTCGAAACGAGGCGGATGACCGTCGGCTCGCGCGACGTTCAGATGGTCCGCCCGGAGGGTGTACGGGACAGCATCGAGCGCCACGCACGGCCCACGGCAGAACGCGCCTTGGCGCCGTCGGTGAGCCGACGCCTGAGCAACCCCAGCGAGCTCGTGCGCCGGCAGCCCGAGGTCACCTCGCCCACACACGACCGCGGCACGATCCGTGGCGGCGGTGACCGCGGTGCGGACCGGCCCACCGGGACCATCCGCTCCGGCGATCGCTCGTCCGCGTCTCGGTACTCGCAGGAGCGTTCGGTGACACGCTCGCCGTCGTCTCGCGACTCCATCTCGAGCCAAGAGAGCACGGACCGGAGCCGTCGCGAGCTCGTCTGGCCAGGATCGCGCGGCAACGAGGGGTCGCTGCGCTCCGACCGGTCCACCGCGGGCGCCCGGTCCGGACGGACCCCGAGTGCACAGGCGCCGTCTCGCGAGCGCAGCTCGAGCTCCCGAGGCCGGGTGCTCACTCCGCCTTCGTCACAGTCTCCGGCCGAGCGGATCGAGCGGTCGGCACCGAGCCGTGGTCAGCTCCGCTCGTCGGGCCGGTCGTACGAGCCCCGCTCGCTTCGGAGCGAGGCGCCGCAGCGCTCCGTCGCCCCCCAGCGCAGCAGCCGCGCACCCGAGCGGTCGATCGCGCCGCGATCGACCACCGGCCGGAGCCAGCGGAGCGTCGCGCCTCGAAGCGCGGGCAGCACCGGCAGCCGCTCGGTCTCGCCCCGGCGCGCCGAGCCCTCGCAGCC
>CAZEJK010000315.1:0-5804 GCA_964512045.1 uncultured Thermoanaerobaculia bacterium | reverse complement strand
GGGTCGAACGAGGTGAAAGCACCACGGAGAACCGGTGGACAGGAAGGCTCGGTCGACACGGTCGAGATGACGGCGGGGGTGGTTGGGGATGGTTGGGGAGGCGTGTACGTGGCGCCGGTCGACTCCTTCACTCCAGCTCGGCGAGCAGTCGTCGATAGAGCTCGATCGAGATCCGGCAACCATGCTGCGACACGGCGTCATCGAGGGCGAGCCTGGCCTCGAATCGAGACAGACTGCCTCGCTGAGCAGCGACGATCAGCAGTCCCAGAAAACCGACGACCCGGACTCCCTCGGCAACCGCGATACGCCGCAACATCCGTTCGTCCGTCACCAGCCAGTCGGCACGGTTCTCGACGGTCCAGGCAAGAACCGACTGATCGCTCCGGCTCAGGAACCGCGAAGGAGCCCAAGAGGCCTCGAAATCCACGATCTGCACCTGCTCGAGGAGCTCGATCAGGCGTGCCCTCTCCTGTGGTCCGGCGCTATCGGACACGACCTCGTCAACGATGCACTGCAGAACAACGACGCCCTCGCCCAAGGTCGCCGAGATCAGCGCAAGCCGATCCAGCTTTGCCAGGAAGATCAAGGGACTGGCGTCGCAGACCACGGTCCTCATGGTTCGCGTGCCAGGGCAGCCAGGTCCTCGTCCAGCTCGGCGACCCCGTAGTGAAGCTCCAGACCCCTGCTCTCCATGGATGCGATGAAGTCCCACGTGCTCAACCCAGCCAGCTCGGCGGCTCGCGAAAGCGTCACCTTCTCCTTCCGCAGCGCTTCCACAGCATGGTCCATGCGAAGCTCCTGCATGCCTCGTCTCAGCAGGCTCTTCACGAGCGTCGAGCGGTCCAGCCCGGAGAGCTCCGCGAGCGACTCGAGGAGCTTCACCTCCTCTGGATCCAGACGTGTGGAGATGGTCACGCTCGCCATGTTTACAATATGCTGTTATGTAAACGCATTGTCAAGGTGAGCTACTCAACACCGGCGCACCTTCGAAATAGCGAGGCATCCGCCGGGAACCGTATGGCCCGCTTCCGGCTGTCGAGGCCCGGATACTCGATCATCGGGTCGACCGAGCGACAGATGGCTTCAGCCAAGACGCCGTCTGCCCGTCTGCGGGGATAAACCCCGCAGCTACGAAGAGGCGTCGGAGGATACCGTAGGCGCGGGAACCAAACCCGCACGCGAGTCGTCCAACGATGCCAGCCCGGCGCCGGTCCCAGTCCCGGCCCCCGACCCGGGAGCCGGCAGCCGGCCCCGGACGATGCCTACGCAGAGGCCTGCGGTGATGCGGGTTGACCCGACAGTAACAACCAATCCAGAGAGCTTCGAGGAGCTTCGAAACTGGATGGCGGTCGACACAGCGAAGCGACATCAACCAGTGTGGCTCGTGGTCAACCCGGTGGCCAGGGCTTCCGTGGTCCGGGTTCGGCTACCGGCTATCGGGACCGGGACCAGGGCCGGTACCGGCGCCAGACGGTGGCGGTTCTCCTACGGGATCTCTCCGCTCGCCATGTACTCCCGCGGCATCTGCAAAGCCGTTGGCTCTGGCACCGTGGTGTCGTCCATTCTTGGTGACGCGATCAGCCGTTGATAACATGAATCGATAGGCCCCGATCGCGGACCTCGACCAAGCGACCGCCCGGCGGTTCCTTGGCAGGTGACCGTAGGATCGTGCCCAGGAGGCGTGATGGAAGTCGTACTGGAAGTGCCAGAGAGCTACATGGTTGGGATGAGCCCGGATGATCTCGGCAATCGGCTCAAGCTCTATGCTGCGCTCCTGATGTACCAAGCAGGGGAGCTTTCGGCCGGCGGCGCTTGTGAGCTCGGAGGTGTGGACAGGTACACCTTCTTGAAGGAGTGCAAGAGACTCGGTATCGAGTCTCTACAAGGTGAAGCTGAGGAGATGAAGTCTGATCTCAGTCTACTCGACGAGGGCAGTAGTGCTGGTTGTCGCTGACAGCTCCGCGTTGATTGCTCTGGCGGTGTGCGACTGCCTGAAGCTGCTGGATGACCTCTTCGACGCAGTGCGGGTACCTACAGCCGTTTATCGGGAACCTAAGCTGAGCGGTTCTGCCGGATGAGATATGCAGACAATCACCGCCTTGTTGTTCGCGACGGGGCGCAGCTCCCGATCGTGGAGCCGGACGACCGAGCGGTGATGCAGACAGGGCTCAAAGGCGCGAAGGACGCTGCCGTGAGACGGTGGTACACTCTGCCCGGGTCGTCACGGCCCCGCGAGGTTTCCTCGCACCACTCACTGGAAAAGGAGCTACTGCGCATGTGTGAGCACGACCATCATCACGACGAAATCGAGATCGAGTTTGATATTCCGCGCCTGAACGAGCCCGCTCCGGAGTTCGAGGCGCCGACAACCCACGGCGTCAAAAGACTCGCCGACTACCGCGGGAAGTGGCTGATCCTGTTCTCGCACCCGGCCGACTTCACGCCGGTGTGCACCACCGAGTTCATCGCCTTCGCCCAGCACTACGCCGAGTTCCAGAAGCTCAACTGCGAGCTGCTCGGCCTGTCCATCGACAGCGTCTACTCGCACATCGCGTGGGTGCGCAACATCGAGGAGAAGTTCGGCGTCACGATTCCGTTCCCGATCATCGCCGACCTGTCGATGGAGGTCGCGCTGTCCTACAACATGATCCAGCCCGGCGCCGGAGACACGTCTGCGGTGCGCTGCACGTTTGTCATCGACCCGGACGGCATCCTGCGCGCCATGGTCTACTACCCGATGACCAACGGCCGCTCGGTGCCAGAGTTCCTCCGCCTGCTCAAGGCGCTGCAGACCTCCGACGAGCACAAGGTCGCCACACCCGAAGGATGGCAACCCGGCGACAAGGTGATCGTGCCACCACCGGGAACGACCGAGGATGCCGCGGCTCGGGTCTCGGAAGGGTTCGAGACCACCGATTGGTACTTCTCCAAGCGCGAGCTCTAGGTCGCGCGGGACTCCGCCCGAACACGCGCCGGCTCCCCACGGGAGCCGGCGTTGCTCGTTGCTCCCGGCGGCTCCACGGGCTACGATGGCCGTACGTTGTTGCCAAAGGAGCTCCCATGAGCACGCACCTTTGTGACGTTTCTCGATCGCACGCGGCGGCATTTGCCGTTCTTCTGCTGCTCTCCGGCTGCTCCACAGTGAGCATGACCACAGCATTGCCGCACGCCAGCTCGGCCTCCGAGGTCGCCGACCGCGAGCAGCTCGAGGGTGCCTGGGCGTGCGGCGGAGCTGTAATTCAGCTGCGCTTCCGCGAGGACGGCACCGGCGTGTTCGCCGCCATGGAGTGGGAGGACGAACAGTTCGTGCCCGAGCAGCACGAGCTGGTGGTCACGCCGGTCGACGCCCGACGCTTCCTGTCGGTGCGCGTGTATGAGGACGGCGAGTGGCTCCCCAATCACTACCTCGTCGAGTATGGTCTCGGCGAGGCCGGCGAGCTGGTCGTGTGGCAGCCCGACGTGCAGGCGTTCGTCGAGGCCGTCGATCGGGGCGACCTCGCCGGCACCATCGAGCGCGGCGAGTACAGCACCGATGTCATACTCGCCGCAGCGCCGGAGCACATCATGGCGTTCCTCAGTCGCGCCGAGCGAGCGGCGCTGTTCGATCTCTCGGATCCGATGACATGCACGAAGATCGAGTGAGACCATCGTGATCCAGTACGTGTTCGACTTCGGCGAAGGCGCCCGGTTCGAGCTCGAGGTCGACGAAAGCATCGATCCGTCCGAGGAGCGTGCTGAAGCTCCGCTTCCGGAGTGGGTACTGCTCAAGAATCACCGCTGTGACGACTGCCCCTTGGACCCAGGCAGCCGCCGAAGCTGCCCCGCAGCTCTGGCGATCCGGCCCGTTGTCGAGCTGTTCCATGATCGGGTCTCCTACGAGGCGGTCGACGTCTCGGTGCACCACAACGAGATCACGATCGCGGCGACGATGCCGGCGCAACGAGCCCTGCGGTCTGTAGTCGGCCTGCTGCTCGCGCTGTCGGCATGCCCAGTACTTGGCAAGCTGCGACCGATGGCACGCTTCCATGTCCCGTTTGCCAGTCGCAAGCACACCACCTTCCGGTTCCTCGGCATGCACCTGATCACGCAGTATCTGCGAGCCGAGGATGGGCTCACCAGCGACTGGGAGCTGCACGAGCTCCGAAAGCTCCTGCAGCAGGTGCATCAGACCAACAGGGGGCTCGCGAGCCGGATCCGCGGCGCAGGCGTCGGTGACGCGACCGTCAACAGCCTGATCATCCTCGACGTGTTCGCGGACTCCGCCGATCTCGATGTCCAGCGCCGGCTCGCAGAGATCCGGCCACTGTTCGCGGTGGAGCTTGACGACTGACACCCGCGCATGCAGGCACCGGAGTGCACCCGGTGCCGGTCGCCGGGGACCTTCGCTGCACTGTCCCTGAGCGGATCGCCGTGCTTGCGGCCCTCCTCGGCCTCCGAACGCAGCTGTCTGGGAAGACACGCCGCGGTGAGCCATCCAGCTGACGTCGGTCCTCCGACGAGATCTCTCCACTCGCCACATGCTCCAAAGGCTGTACAAGCCGTCTGGAGCGCACTCCGACCGCAACGCCATGGAAGCTCGGTCGAGATGACGGCGTGCGGTGAATGGGCGCGCATTCTCCACAGCCCCCGACAACGCTCACCGGCACCCGCTCCTGCAGACGGCCTGCGGCCGCGTTGGTCGCTACAGCCCTACAGTCGGTGCCGGAAGCTCGTCCGGCACGCCGGTGGCCAGCGGTCGCTCCTCGTCGATGCTCCAGTCGAACCAGCCGCCGTCGTACACCGCCACCCTCGGCCAGCCCATCAGCCAGGCGCACATGAACGCCTCCGCACCTCGCCAACCGGTTCCGCAGTAAAACGCCACCTCCTTGTCGGAGGTGATGCCCATCGAGCGCCAGTTGGCCTCCAGCCTTCGGTAGTCGCGCATGGTGTTGTCGTGGTTGCGGTAGTTCTGCATGTGGTACGCGTCGCTGCCGCAGTTGCCGAACACGGCGCCCGGGATCCGTCCTTTCGGCTTGACGTAGTGGTAGCCAGAGACCTCACCGATGAACTCAGCCCAGCTGCGTACGCTCACCAGCGCGCCGTTGTCATCGTCCAGAAGCCGCTCGGCATCATCGATGTCGATCATGATCTCGGGGCGCGCCGGCACTCGCAGCCCGAACGACGGCACCGACGTGTCGGTCACATCTCGGGTCTCGAGCGGGTACCCGGCCGCCTCCCAGGCCCCCAGGCCGCCATCAAGGACCCGGACATCCTCCACCCCGGCCCAGAGCAACAGCGCGGCCACGCGGTTGGCTGCGATCTGCCCCGCCTCGCGGCCCGGCTCGGCCTGCGACATGTCCGGGGTGCCGGTCCGGCCGGTGACCACGACGGTGCTCCGCGCAGTGATGCCGTGAGCGCACAGAGCTCGCTCGATCTCGGCCGGCGTGCGCCGGTTCCACCGCTCCGGCTCCTCCAGCTCCTCGGTGTCGAGAAATCGGGCGCCCGGCACGTGACCTGCCTCGTAATCGGCCCTGTTGTGAAAGGCAACATGCAGCACAACGACCCGGCCCGCCGGCGGCGCCGGAACACGCGTGCCGTCCAGGACGCCCGACAGCCATACGGGAGGCACCAGATGCTGCCAGCGCGGCAGACGTTCCAACGGTCGATCCGGGTCCTCCGCCCACGCCCGGATGCCACCATCAACGACCGCAACGTCTCCGAAACCGAGCTGCTCCAGCCGACGGGCCGCCGCCTCTCCCTCGGCCGTATCCCAACTGAAGACCTAATGAAACGGGTAAAGAAAGCCTGGGGAGTCAAAGACCTGT
>CAZEJK010000314.1:0-5807 GCA_964512045.1 uncultured Thermoanaerobaculia bacterium | reverse complement strand
GGGCGGGGACCGAGGGCCATAACCGGAGCCGGCCGTGTCCGTTGGATCGCTCTTCAGATGCGAACGGAGGGACCCTGTTCATCAACAGCCACGCCTGCCCCGGCGTAGCCGCGGTGGGTGGTCGACTCACCACCGGTGCCAAACCAGACAGAATCACCGGTCAGCGGTTGACACTTCGGAGAAGACCCACGCATCCGGTGCCGACGGCAGGGTGCAGGTCAACCCCAACAGCCGTCCCCACAATGCCGCTATGCGGAGGGTGGCACCTCTCGGGTCGCAGCCTGTGCTGAGACTCCTGTCGCAGATGACTGGAGCAGAATGGACATCTGTACTAGGTACTGTATCTCAGAACACTGTTTGACAACAGCAAAAGTCGAGACCAGAATTGTCGCGACAATACGCTTTGGAGGAGGATTGAATGCACTCGGATCTCTGGACACTGATCGGTTGTGCGCTGGCCGTTGTCCTCGCTGTCCCGCTCGTTGCGGGAGCCCAGCCGGTCATCGATGACTTTGAAAGCTACGCCAACATTGTAGAGCTCCGGGCCAACTGGGCGTACAGCGTCACCCTCGACACGACGACTCCGAGCAATGGTGGCGGCACCGCGTCCATGCGCTATGGGGACACGAACGTGGGTGACCACGGAGGCCGCGGAACCGAACGGTCCTTCAGCCCGGCCCTCGATCTCAGCGGGCAGACGGTCTCGGTGTGGTTCCGACGCGATCCTTCATCGGTCTCCGACACACAGTTCCACGTCGGCATCTGGTCCGGCAGCTCAGGTTGCGGCGGCAGTGGAACATACTCCGATACCGACTGGCACTTGGTCACCGTCAACCTTGACGACTGTCCCTCACTAGACGCCTCGGCCGTAACCATGATCGATCTGAGCATCTCCAACATGTCCGGCGCCACCGGCGACATCTGGGGGAACTTCGACGACATCACCACCGACGGCACGGTCCCGGTAGCGCTCCTGTCGTACACGGTGGAGTGACACGGTTTCTTCATCCAGCAGCGAGAGCGGCACTACGGGCCGTCCGCAAGGCTCGTGACCGCGGCCGAATCCGTCCAGTCGCCCGCCCCGGCCACCACGCCATCAGAGCCGCTCGAGACCCTCATCCGAGCGTAGCCAAGAATGAGATCGTCCCGTCCGCGCATAGGAGGGGCCCTATGCCCAGACATCCCCGCCTGTTGATTCCGGGCGCTGCGTACCACGCGTACTGTCGCATCGCTCGCTCTGAGTCGGCATTTGGGCACCAACGCGACTACGTCGCTTCGAGATCCCGGACCGACCGACACATCCGCGGAAGGATCGAGCTTTCGCTACTCGGTGTGTCACGCACGGTACGGATTCAGGGCCTCCCACATCGCCGCCGTCCTCTGCAACGCATGGAGCTCCGTCACCCGGTGGATCAACCGCGGACTTCGCGACGAGCGCGACAACCCAGTATTCAGCGAACGGATCAATCGCCTGGACACCGAGATCTCGAGCACGTGAATGAGCACAATGGTGCTATGGGGAACATGGCACCCCACTGAACGGGTGGTCGGCTCCAATCGAAACCGGTGGTCGGCTTGCGTCGGTGCACGCAGAGGTGTGCAAGTGTGTACGTGGCACCGATCCTGGTACCGATGCGACAGCAGCGGTCACGGTGAGCCCGTCGTTCGTGCGCTGGTCGACGATGAACGCGGCGACCACCAGCGAGCCTCCCCTCGCCGCGATCTCGGCCGACCCACCGCTGACTCCATAGGGCGCCACCCCGGTGAAGACCCGGTCGAGCTGCACGTGGCCGTGGCCCGGCAGATTCAACCGCCGCCGATCCAGCTCGGCACCACCGGCGTCGCGGAGCACCACGTCGACCACTGTTGCCTCGTCGCTCATTGACGTGATCGCCAGATTGCTGCGGCGACCACTCGCCCAGCTCTCGAGCCCAGACAGCACCACCGGTCGGTCCGGCGCCAGCGAAACCGCAGGCTGTGGCGCCGTTGCCTGCCACACCCGACCGCCCCCCTCCTCCGACACCGACCACGACGCCACGGCTATCCGGCCTTCGACCGGGACCACCGTCAGCGCGGCGCCGCCGAAGCCGTCGAACGGATCGCTCACCACGTCGGCGTAGCGCGCGGCCACACCTGGCGCCAGAGCAAACGTGGCGGTCTGCGGCGGTCCGCTGCCCCAGCGCGGATGCAACTCCAACCGATAAATGGCCTCGGTCGGCCCAGGATTGACAACCGTCACGACGCTGCGCCAGCTGCGCAGATGGGCCACAGCCGGCACCGTGGTCCGCACGCTCATCGGCTCGTACGGACCAGCGGCCGCAGTGTCTCCCGAGAACTGATCCTCGATCCAACCCGCCACGAGGACCCTCGCCGACAGGTCCTCCCCCACAACACGGGCCTCGATCCATGCCGTTTCGGAATCGGTGGCGGCTGCCAGCCTCGTCTCGGCCGCCCGCATGACGATGAGCTGCTGGCTCAGCTCTGCCCCCTGGCGGCCGTACTCACGAAGCAGAACCGAGGCATCTGCTGTACCGGTGTTCGCCAGCGCCAGCCGGAGCCGCATCAACGGGTCCGCCGCAGCAACCACGACCCTCGCATCACCAGGCACAAGCCAGCGCTCTGCAGGCTCCACCGGAACGTCACGTCGCAACGACGTCAACACGCTCCCATCACCAATCACCGAGCTCACGGCCGCAGATGACTGCAACAGTCCGTTCGCCTCGATGAGCACTGTGCTGGCCCCTTCGGCAACACCCAATCGTTCGAGCACCGCGTTGATCGCGACCCGGCTCTTCGGGGCCACCGGCAGCACCAACGAGTCCATCGCGCCGAGACGGGTCAGTCGACACGCTACCGTCGACTCGTTAGGGTTGTAGAGAGCGATGCGACTGGTCGAGAATGATCCGTCGTATGCCCGGCCACGCTCGAGCCCGGTGACAGCCCACTTCCGGGTGAGCTCCGTCTCGTCCACGGCGACCATGAGCTGTTGACGGGGATAACGAGGATCGGCGTCGCTGGCCGCGCCCACCACAACCGGCCGTCCCTCGAAGACCATTGCATCGGCAAGAGTCGTCAGCCCGGGCGGCGGATCCTGAATGGTCCAGCCACCTTCGTCTCGCCGCCACAGCGTTCCACCGACAGTCACGTGAGCGTGCCCGTCGAACAGAAACACCGCCTCGAGCGTCTGACTCGTGAAATGTGGTTCGTCGCTCCACGTGTCGCCGTCTGCGGAGCACATGACAGTACCGGCACGCCCCACGGCAACAAACTCTGAGCCCGTCCACAGAACATCCTCGAGCCGCACATCACCCGCAGACTCGGAGCGCCACCACTGTGTGCCCGAGCCACTCCAGAAGACGCCCTCACCTACTGCGACGAACCGGCCGTTTCCGTACGCGACCGCCTCTGCCTTCAACGACTCGTCTGTCGTGACCTCGGCCCAGGATCGACCGTCTGCACTCCAGGCGGCTCCGACCCGGCCGGCGGTCACGAACCTCCCGCCGCCCCAGGCTACGCTGTCAGCATTCCGATGATCGAACCCGATGAGCCCCCAACGATCCGTGGCACCGTCCCAGAAGGCGATCGCGTACGCGCCGAGCGTCGCTACAAACCCATCCGGACTCCCCGCGAGCCCGGTGAACCCGGGCCACGGCCACCCTTGCAAGTACCGCCAGTCCTGAGGCCACGCTGGCGACAACCCGTGCTCGAAGCGCAGACCATCAATCGCTACCAGGATGGAGCCGAAATTGGGCGTAAAGGTCGACATCTGCTCGATCGAAGGACCCACAACCACCGCCCGTCCCGAGCTGTGCGCGAAGCGAACCGGGTACGCCGTCTCGAGCACAGTCCTCCAAACATCGCTTCCCTCGAACCGGTACACAGCCCCCCGTCCGACCGCGAGCACGCCCGCCGCGGTCGGCTCGAGCGCATTCAGGCACGGCCTCTCGTCGGTGCCACGAGTCCAGTGGAGCCCGTCACTGCTCCGGTAGACCGGGCTGAGTGGAACGTCTCCGGTGTCGGTTATCTGCATTGCAGTGGCGAAGAGGCCCTGCCGAGTCCAGGCGAGGCCTCCAAAATGGATGTCCCACGGATCGACGCCGGTGGCCTGGTGGACGCTCCACACCACGCCATCCGGTGAGTGTGCCACCGTGTCGTTGTCACCAATGGCCACGAAGCCGTCCGGGGTCCAGACGACCGAGTCGAGGTCACTGTCCTCCGAGCACAGCACCCGCTCGAAACCGTCCTCGCCAGCGGTTGAGACGTACACAGCACCACACCTGCTCGTGAAGGGGCGGCCCACCGATCGGTCTCCGACAAGAACAACAACACCGTCTCCAACCGCCGCATCCCGGACCGCAACGGTTTCCTTGCCCACGCCAAAGGGTCCGATTGAACTGCGCCCCAGGGGTCCGGTCCAACTGCGCCACGTCCGGCCACGGTTATCGGAGCGCCACGTCGCGCCATCGTGCTCGATGAGCAGCAGGGCGTCCCCGGTCCACAGCAGGCGACCGTGCTGGAACGACTCCGGAAGCTCGGAGTGGGCCCACGACGTTCCGTCGGCACTCCACGCCAGTCCGTCGCCGAAACGGACGACAAACCGGTCGCCGGCCCAGATGGCTTCGTGCGGCGGCGACCCAGGTCGCCACGGCAACCGGTACCAGGGGCCCGAGCCCTCCGCCATCAACGCCATCTCGTGGTCAACCACCAGCGTCCGTCCGGCGCCGCTCGCCACTGCGATCTCCGGCGACGTCAGGAAGCTCGGAAGCGCCGGAACCCAAACACGTTCGCCCGCGATCCCGCTGCCCGCCATCGCGGTCAGCAGCAGCACGGTCACGACCCGCCAGCGGACCCGGTGTCTCTCAGTCGCGTGCTGTCTCGTCATGCCGAGCCCCCGCTGCTCAGTCGCAGACCGCGCCCAGCGGACACGGTGAGCCCGTCGTAGGTGCGCTGGTCGACGACGAATGCGGCGACCACCAGCGAGCCTCCCCTCGCCGCGATCTCGGCCGACCCACCGCTGACCACGGACGACTGGAACGCCAGGACGTCGTTGCCGTTCACCGAGATGGCGTCGGCGGCTTCGAGCTCGAGGACATGGACCTTCTTGCCGTGGTCGGCAAGGCATAGCACGCCCTTGCCGGTCAGCTGTATTGGCAGGGGACCCTCTCCGGTCATGGCGTTCTGCAGCCACGTGCCCATCCCACCGTGCCTCTGTGCAAGCTTGCCAGATTCGGCGTAGGCCACCATGGACTCCGCCTTGGCCCACACTCGGCCGTCCACCTTCACCCCGAGCATCTTCGAGCTCTCCAGCTGAAACGCTCCACCACCTTCTCGCTGCTGATTGATGTTGATGAGCTCTGCCAGCTTCATTGGTGCTCTCCGCTACAGTGGATGATTCCAGGGTACATCATTCCATCATTCAGACGGCGCGACCCGCTACGTCGTCACGAAGCCAGCTTTCTCACACACGAACGAGCAGTCAGGTAGGCCCAGATGGGTACCGACGATGGGTGTGATGGGTGCCAAGATAGATGGGTGCCACGTACACACTTCCACACTTGTTGAACACCAGCTCCACGCGATACGGCTGGAAGTGCCATCGGTGGTGAGATCCGCAGGTCCGTTGTCGTGACAATGAGAAGGTCAGCCCACTCGCTTTGCCAGAAAAACAGAAATCTGCAATACTCAATCTATGAAAACGACACTGGTCATCGACGACGAGCTGTACCGTAGGGTGAAGGCCAAGGCGGCACTTGAGGGTCGAAAGGTCACCGAGCTGGTGGAAGAAGGCCTTCGCGCTGCGTTGGAGC
>CAZEJK010000313.1:0-5809 GCA_964512045.1 uncultured Thermoanaerobaculia bacterium | reverse complement strand
GGGATCGTGGCGTTCGGGTGGGGCAGGAGCATCCGGTCCCACGACTTCGGCCAGATCGTGACCCGGTCTGCGGAGCCTGCAACCGGCAGGATGACGGCGCCGGTCTTCTGTGCCATCGCGACGATTCCCTGCTGACACACGCCCCGCGGGCCCCGCGAGCCGTCGATCGCCATGCAGGACTGCAGCTTCGGGTCTCGCCGCACCATCTTGATCATGTCCACCAGCGCGCGCGCTCCACCGCTGCCGGAGGACCCGAACACCACCTCGTAGCCGAGGCCGCGCTCAACCTCCGCCATGAACCGGCCGTCACGGCTCTTCGAGCACATGATCAACCATCGACCGTTCTCGGGGGCGCTGAAGAAGTGGAGCAGCGGGAGCGTGCGGGAGTGGAGGAACGCCGCGACCACCGGCCGGTCTCCGGCGAGAAGCTCCCGGTGGATCTCACGGCGCACCGGAACGTAGCTCCAGGTGCTGCCCACGAACCGGATCAGCCCGATCGCCACCGGTGGGAGCCTCGGCAGCAGACGTTCCATCGCGTTGCGGCGAAGTGCCTTCATTCGTTGACGACCACCTTCCGGTTCGGCGAGGCCCATCTGGACCGCGCCAACCTCGCGGTGTACCAGTCTACTCCTGCCCGGGTCAAGGTCCGGGAACCTCCGCTACCCCCAGCCACCCACCGCGGCTACGCCGAGGCAAGCCCGGCACCGGTCCAGGCCCCGAACCCCGCCCCGGATGCCGGCAGCCGGCCCCGGAGCTTCGAAGCCCCGTCCATCGGGTTGACTCTCACGCCCACTGACTGCTGTCCCACCGGGATCCACCACCGAACCCCACGCGCCGGCCACCGCACCACGAAGCCCACGAAACCCCGTCGACTCGTACGCTCGACCGTCACTGCACGGCCATCGCCGGGGACCCGGTTCTGGTTCCACGCTGCAGACCATCCGCCGCGCTCCTGATCCGGTGTCGTGCTACCGTGCGGCGGGAATGTGAGGCGGGGGTCCGGCGGCTTGCTGACGCAGATGCGACGACGTGGACTGATCTGGCTGCTCCGTGGAGCGCTGGTGGGGCTTGTGCTCTTCGGTGCTGTGGTCTCTGTGACGTTGATTCGGTTCCGCCATGCTCTGTGGCCGCAGCAGCTCACGACCACGGAGCGTCTGCAGCAGTTCCCGATGGCGGATCTCCCGTTAGAGAGGCCCGTGACAGTCCGCTGGAACAGCTATCAGGTTCCGTTCATCGAGGCGGCAACGGATGGCGATCTGGCCTTCGTGCTGGGCATGGTGCACGCCCATCTCCGCGGCGGCCAGATCGAGCTTCTGCAGCGGATCGCCCAGGGGCGGCTGAGCGAGATGGCCGGTCCGCTTGCGGTCGATATCGATGCTGCGCTGCGCACCCTCGACTTCGGGAGGGCGGCAAACGAGATCGTGATGGCGATGGATCCCGAGACGCGACGGTGGCTCGACCGGTTTGTGGCCGGATACAACCTGTACTGGCAGCGCGCCGAGCGGCAGCCTCCGGAGCTTGCACTCCTCGGTATCCGCCACGAGCCGCTGACCCCGGAGAGGGTGATCACCTTCGCTCGCCTTGCGGGAACCGACGTGAACTGGCTCTCGATGTTCGCTCTGCTTCGCGAAAGACTGTCCCCGAGCTGGCCCGAGGTGTGGGAGCGAGCTCTCCACATCAGTGAGACGGCGCAGCCGAGCTTCACGGCTGGGGCGCCTCTGACCGAGCTGCTTCGAGGCCTCAGCCGCTCCGGCAGCAACTCGATTGCGGTGTCAGGTGCGCGAACGCCTTCCGGGGCGCCGATCGTGGCGAACGACCCCCATCTGGGCACATCCTTGCCAAACTTCTGGCTGCTTGCCGGCTACCGCTCGCCGACCTACGAGTGCGTTGGGATGATGGTGCCCGGAGTGCCGTTCATGGCCATCGGTCGCAGCCCCGATCTGGCGTGGGGCGGGACCAACATGCGCACGGCGTCCTCGGATCTGTATGACGTCAGCTTCCTGCCGCGCGACCAGATCAGCTCGAAGCGGGTGCGGATCGGCGTCCGCTGGTTTCCGGATCGTGAGATCGAGGTTCGGTCGAGCCCGTTCGGCCCGATCCTCTCCGACCGGAAGCTGATTGCCGCCCGTGACGGCGAGGAGCTGGCACTGCGATGGGTTGGCCATCAGGCATCGGACGAGCTGGCGGCGTTTCTCCGCGCCAACCGCGCCCGGACCGTGTCGGAGTTCGTCGAGGCGTTCCGGGGCTACGCCGTGTCCGGACAGAACATGGTCGCCGTGGACCGCGACGGTCGCATCGTGATGACGTTGGCCACGCGCCTGCCCATCCGCCACTACGCAGAGCTGCCGGAGCTCGTGCTCGACCCAAGCGATGCTCGCTACGCCTGGCACGGCTACCTCGAGGGTCCGGACCTGCCCGTGCTGCTGGACCCGGCCGAGGGTTACATCGCGTCGGCGAACAACCCACCCACGGCGCACAACCCACCGATCGGGTTTCTGTTCGGTCACTCCGAGCGGTACGAGCGTCTGACCGAGCTCCTCGCTGAAGGCCCCATCGACCGCGACCGTGTCGCCGCGATTCAACGCGACACGGTGTCACCGGCGGCACGTCGTCTCAATGACCGTTGGCTACAGGACATTCGGCGTCTCGAGCTGGCAGAGTCGGCCGGGGAGCTGATGACGTTGCTGACCGGGTGGGATGGTAGCTACCGGGCTGAGGAGCGGGCGCCGGTGGCGTTCGAGGCGTTCACGACGGCGGTGCTCGACCGCGTGTACCCGGAGGAACGGCAGACCCGCACCACCCGCCATTGGAGCTCGGTGAGTCAGTTTCTGGCCGACGACCTGGCTGCACTCGACGCTCCTCGGCAACGCGCGATCGTGGCAGAAGCGATCGAGCTCGCCCGTGGAGCGCTCGACCAGTTCTCCACCTGGGGCGACATGCACCGCCAGAAGGCGCGCCATCTGCTCGGTGGCGTACCACTCCTCGGCTCGCGGTTCACGTTTGGCGACTTTCCGGCGGCGGGATCCCGCGAGACCGTGCTCAAGACAGACCACCCTGTGACGGCCGATCGCAGCGGAACGCGCTACGGCTCTCAGTCGCGCCATATCTCGTCCATGGACGATCCGGATCACAACTGGTTCGTGCTCTTTGGAGGCCAGGATGGATGGTTGGGCAGTGCCAACATGACCGACCAGATCGGGCTCTGGTTCGCGGGCGAGTACGTGCAGCTGCCGCTGCGACCCCAAAGCGTGGCGCGGCAGTTCAGGAACGTCATGGAGCTCGAGGCTGTGGGGGCGGATCGTGCACCCTGATCGCTGGGTGCTCCTGCGCGGGCTCGGCCGCGAGGCCGGGCACTGGCACGACTTTCCCGAGCAGCTACAGAGGCGCCTCGGCTTGCCCGACGGCGCCGTTGTGTGCCTCGATCTTCCGGGGATCGGTCGTCAGCGCGAGCACCGGGCGCCGTGGAGTGTTGCCGCGACGGCGGACGATGTCCGCTCACGCTGGCTCGGGCTCGGGGATTGCGAGCAGGGTCGCTGGGGTGTGCTGGGAATCTCCCTCGGCGGCATGGTGGCCCTGGAGTGGGCGTCCCGGTACGCCGAAGACCTTGCGGTAGCTGTCGTCATCAACAGCTCGGACCGGCGCAGCGGCGTGTGGTTCGAGCGGCTGCGGCCCCGAGTGCTTCCGCTGATGGTGCGGATTGCTGTGGCGCGGCGACTGGAGCGGCGTGAGGAGCTGACGTTCCAGCTGTCCACGCGAATGCTCCGCGGCGCGCGCCGGAGGGAGCTCCTCGCGGAACGGGTCGAGATTGCGCGCAGGAGACCGGTTCGCGCCGCTGCGGTCGCACGCCAGCTGATTGCGGCAGCCTTCTGGACGGCGCCGCCCACGCTCACACAGCCGCTGCTCGTGATGCTCAGCGAGGGCGACCGGATGGTCAGCCCGCGCTGCTCGGAGCGGCTGGCCGCCGACCTCGGGGCGCGGGTGGTGGGCCATCCCAGCGCGGGCCACGAGATTCCGCTCGACGATCCGCAGTGGGTCTGCGATCGTCTCGCCGAGTGGCGACCAGACGGCTCGGCGTTGGCAAACGTGACCTCCGCCTCTGCGACGGGATCCTCTCCGAGGAGGACCTGACCGTGGACCTGGACGAGATCGAGATCGATCCGCACGAGCTGCCGATCGTGGGCAAGCTCGATCTTCTGCTCGGCCACGATGCCCATCGCATCGCCGGAGACCACTAGCCGATACGAGCCTCGGGCGATGCCGTCGGAGGCCCAGAGCCCCCCGACCGTGCGCCCGTGCGCCGCCGCGGAGGCCGCGCTCGGGGTGAGTAGCTGCACATGCCAACCATCGCTATCCGGCGGGGACTGCGGTGTGACCTCCACGTGCAGCCGGACTGCGCGCTCGAGGACGACCGGCTCCTCGAGCTCCACGAGCTCTCCAAGGCCGACACGCAGCGGCCTGATGGTCGTTGCAACGTAGCCGGGTTGCTGTGCAGTCAAAATGAAGGCCCCTCGGTGCAACCCGGTGAGCTGAAAGTAGCCGTGGCGAGAGACCTCGGCGTGCGTTGTAACAAGCTTCTTTTCGTTCCTGCGCCACGGGTTGTCGCCGACCGGCCGGATCGTGACCTGCACCGTTTTGGGATCCGCTGCTCCATCTTCGGTGACCACACGTCCCGCCACCGAGCCGCCGGTCCTGAGCGTGAGTCGGTCGAGATCGAGCGGCTGATCGGTCGGGATCTGCACGTTCCAACGGTAGATCGGCGTGAAACCCTCCGTGGACAGACGAAGGTGCCACTGTCCAACGGGGGCAGCACACTCGTGGAGTGCACGATCGGCGATGCGACACGTGCCTTCGAGCATCACGCCGCGGTCGGCGACCGAGGGATCGGTGCGCTCCAGTAGCCGAAAACGGATCTGCTCGGGGAGCTCTGCTTTCGAGTGGGCTGCTGCGTCCTCGGCGAGCTGGAGCTCCGCCTGGAGCGTTCCCGCACGCCAGAGCGACAACGGAACCGGCTCGGACGCCGGGCGCGGCACGACGAGCGTCGGGCTCCAGTACCCGGACAGCTTTGCGCGAACCCGGCACGGCCAGCCGCCTTCGGCGTGTAGCCTGACAGTGGCCGTGCCTTCGCCGAGGTCAACCGTCGTCGTGTGAGTCTTCGAGGCGCACTCGACGACCACAGCCACACTGCCATCGATGGGCTCGCCGTCCGTGGATCTGACGGTGAGGGTGAGCGACTCGTCGGCCGTGGCGACCCCGGCCGTCCCGGCAGCGAGAACGAAGAGCGCCGCGGCGGCGCGAAGTCCGAGTGGTGTGCGCATCGTCGATTCCCTTCGCAGAGTGTCTACGCCTCAGACTCGCGCTGCGTTGGTGTCGCTGTCAACCTGCTCGGAGTGCGGACGGTCCGGGAGCTGCTGGCTGTCCGGCTTCGTCTGGAGGGCTGCGCTGGGGCACGCCCGGCCCTGGCCCCGGCCCGCGCCGCGGATGCCGGTAGCCGGCCCCGGAACACTGAAGCCGCGGCCATCGGGTTGACCTGGAGGGACACTGGCTGCTGTGCCATCGGAGCAACGGCATGCAGTCGGACGCGTCGTATGCCGCTGGGCCACCGAGTCGACCCGTTGGCTTCGCTGTCGCTGCGTGTCCATCATCCGGGGCCGGCTGCCGACTACCGGGGCCTGGACCAGCTCCGGGGCCGGTGCCGGGAAGCCACGGGTGCTCCCTCGGGATCTCTCCGCTCGCCACGTGCTGCGCTGACTCCAGAAGCACCGGCTGCCCATGGCCTGCCGAGCGCCCATGGAAGCTCGGTCGAGATGAC
>CAZEJK010000312.1:0-5844 GCA_964512045.1 uncultured Thermoanaerobaculia bacterium | reverse complement strand
TCCAGTCGCCGGTGAGGTCGAGCTCGGCGCCTCCCATCCGGGTCGTGATCGCCAACCGTGAGGGGCTGGCGTTGCCGAGGCTTTTGATCGAGAAGCCTCCCATGCTGGTGGCGATCTGGAGGTTGTCCATCGGGTCGCGGAGCGGCTCAGAGATGTCGATCTCGAAGCCGCCCTGCGTGGCCTCCATCGAGGCCTCGCGGAGCCAGAGGCCGCCCAGCTCGATCTGGCCGCCGCACTGGGCGACGTCGAGGATCAGCTCGAGCGGAACGTCCTTCGGCAGGTTGACGACGATCCGAGGAGAGATCCCCGAGAACATCTGCCGCAGGGCCGTCATGAACGCGCCCCCGTGCCCTTCGAAGTGCACGTCGTAACGCCAGCCGCCGTCGTCGGCGATGACCAGCTCCTCGCGGAGCTCGTGCGTCTTCTCCGAGTAGCGTGCGTCCACTGAGATCCCCTCTCCGGGGGGTGCGGGCCGGATGAAGAGCTCTGCATGGCGGATCGTGATCTGCACGAGGCCTTGCGCGACGAGGTCCGTGCTGCTGAGATCGATCGGCGGGAGCTCCACGGTGGCACCGGTCGGCTCCGCTGGATCGGTGTCTTCAGACTGGGGAGGCAGCTCGGGCCGCAGGGTCTCACTCGTCACCTCGGCGTCGTGCGCACCGAGCCAGGCAACCCCGACGATCGCTGCGCCGGCGAGAACCAAGACCCCGATGATGATGAGACATCCGAGACAGCTTCTCCCAACCCAGGCCATATGTGCCTCCCTCTGCTCGCGTGCGGCGCCATCAGGTGGCGCCCCAGGCGGCTGTGCCCGGGCACGATACCGCACCCACTGTGCAGAAACTACGGATCTCGAGCGGAAAGGGTTCGCGCCGGCGGCGGCATGACATACCCTCGCCACGTGCTTGAGGAGCGGACCGCGAAGGGTGCGCAGGAGTGACACCCCGGAGGACGTCCGTGTCCTATGCGGAGGACAGGCGAGTCGCCGGAACCGTGGTGTGGCCTGCGCGGACGCCGCGCACCACATTGGCACCAGGATTGCTCCTCGGTTTGTTGGAGAGGGAGGACGGCCATGCGACATCCTCTGCACTGTTGGTTCGTGATTGCCCTGGCGCTGGCAGTTGCCGGTGGCTGTGCGTCGTCGCAGCTCGACCGGGCGAGCGTCCGCTACTACGAGGTCGGACCGGACCAGGCGCTGGAGCTGCTGTCCGACGAGGAGATCATCGGGCGGGATACGGCGCTGGCGGCGATGGAGCGGGCGGTGGTGCTGCAGGAGCTCGGTCGGTACGAGGAAAGCAACGCGCTGCTTGCCGAGGTTGCCGCGGCCGTTGGGAGCGGGAGCTGGGCGGAGGCGGACGGCGGCGTCAGCCTGCTCGTCAACGACGCTGCGGCTGGTTACCGCGGCGAGGAGTTCGAGCGCATCTACGTGCACACACTCGCGATGACGAACTTTCTGGCTCTACAGGACCTCGAGGGTGCGGCGAGTGCTGCAGAGAGCGCGTTGGCTGCGGTCCGTGATGCGCGCTGCACCGCCTGCCGGTTCCCGTTCACGCGGTACCTCGCGGCGGTCTCGCTCGAGCACGCGGGACAAGGTGACCTGGCCGTGGAGGTGCTCGCCGAGGCGGTGTCCGAGAGCCCGTCGATTGCCTTCTTGCACAGCGAGATGGCGCGGCTGGGTGGTTCGGAAACGGCGGACGAGCGCGACCTGTACGTGGTGCTGCTCCTCGGTCGTGGCCCGGCAAAGGTGGAGAACGGCGTCGGCGTCTGGCCGAGCCACGCCGTAGCGTGGCCGCGCTACGTGGCGCGGCCGCCGAGCGCGGTGGACCATGCACGTGTCGTCGCAGGAGGCCGGGTAGCCGAGCGCTCGGTGGTGCTGACCGATATGGAGCAGCTGGCGTCGGCGAGCCTGCGGGCGCGGCTGGCGGGACTGATCGCCAAGGAGTCGGTGAAGACCGTGGCCCAGGAGGCTCTGGCGCACAACCTCGGCGAGGACCACGGCTGGGGCGTCGAGCTCCTCGCTCGGACGCTCCTCGCTCTGGCCGATCGCGCGGATCTCCGGCACTGGTCGACCCTTCCGGCAAGCTGTCAGGTGCTGCGCGTCGAGGTGCCGCCAGGCGTCGACGCGGTCGAGCTGGTGTACGCGAGCCCCGACGGTGCGGCGGTCCAGGAGGAGCATCTGTCGCTGCCGGAGACGTGGGACGCCGGCCCGCTGTTCGTGACCCGACGCGTTCCATGATCTGAGTGGCGTTCCCCACGCTGTCGACTGTGGGGCTTTTCGTGATGCTGCCGCTGGCCGCGATCGTTGCAGCCTTGTAGTGGCTCGAGCCGCCGGTCAGGTCGCGAGGGCGGGCTCTGGTCGGTCCAAGAGCTTCTGAAGCTGTTCGAAGAACCGGCCCACGTGGAGCCCATCAGCCAGTGCGTGATGCGCCTCGATCGACACCGGCATCAGCCACCGTCCGTTCGATTCCGGCCGGTACCGACCGACTGCGATCCGCGGCACGGAGTCGTCACGGCCGAGCCGCCGCGCGTGGGCAAAGCTCGTGAATGAGACCCACGGCAGGACCGTGTAGTACACCAGGTCGTCCCGGTCTGGCTGCGCTGCGAGCTTGACCGGTCGGCTTCGGGCTGCCTCGATGCCCGCCTGGCAGCCGGCGGCGAACTGCTCGAACGAGCGGTGAAACGGTATGTCGGAGAAGGCGAACGAGTCGTCGTCGAGCAGCACCGTGGCGCTGGCATGGACGACGTCGTGGCAGACGACCGGAGGATCACTGTCGCGCAGCCGCAAGCGGAACACCGGCTCGTCGTTGAGCGCCGTCATCGACAGGTACAGGCTTGCGGCGAAGAAGGATGGCGCCTCACTGAAGCGGCACAGCTTCCTGAGAGCCGTCACGTCCACGTCGGCGCACACGTTGAAGAACGGGATCTCGAAGCTTCGGAAGAGCTCGAAGTGCTCGCGCCGAGGTGACGACATGATATCGAACGGCTGTTCCACGGTGCCCCCAGGTGTCAGTGTACAGCGACTGGAGGCGCGGGGTGGTGCGGCCAGCGGCCGCGTTGGCAACTCAAGACTCGGTTGCATCCTTGCGATGACAACCTATGTCAGGACACCACCCGCCGTTCAGGTCTCGGCGAGCGAGCGGCCCGATTCCCGGGCGGTCTCGTCCCAGAGCTCGATCGCGTCCTGACAGGCGGTTACGGCCGCCTCGGCGTCGACGCCCCGCGCGCTGCACCCCGGCAGGGCGGGCACCTCCGCGATGAATGCCTCGTCCACGTTGCTCCAACGGACGGTGATGTCGTACTGAGTCATCAGTCGCCTCCCTCCGTTCTTCCGGGTGCATCCAGGTTGTCGTTCGCTCACGAGCTGTTGCCGTCGCCGAGTGTAGATGGCGCCGCGCCGGTCGGGGTCGGGAGCTGGCCGCGCGTGCAGACGATCGAGTGGTCGCACCCAGAACTTGGGCTCAGGGCGGGCCGATGTCAAGGACCTCCGGAGTCGTGCGGGCTCGGTGTCCGCTTTCCAGTCACGAGCAAGCCGATGATGGAACCATTCTGTGGCACGATGCGTCTCTGCTCGTGACGGCCCGCGAGGGCTGCGGAAAGGAATGGCGTTTGCGGCTTGAGGAGGTCCTGCAGCGTTGCCGGTTCGGCGACGATCTGGCCTGGGAGGAGCTGGTGCGGCGTTTCCAGGGACGGGTGTTCGGCATCGCAGTGCACTACCTGCGCGATCGTGAGGAGGCGCGCGACGCCGCACAGGAGGTGTTCCTCAAGGTGTACCGTCAGCTGGGCTCGGTACAGTCGACCGACACGTTTATCCCGTGGCTCCTCCGTTTGGCCCGCAATAGCTGCATTGACCGGCTCCGCCGCAACGCCAGCCGGACGCCTCCGGGTCAGGTGTCGGACGAGGCTGCGGGCGATGTCGCGGATCAGCAGCCATCACCGGAGGAGCTCGGGATCCGCTCGGCTCAGTCGCAGCTGCTGTACTCAGCGATCGGTCGCCTGAGTCACGACAGCCGCGAGATGATCCTCCTCAAGGAGATCCAGCAGCTCAAGGTCCGTGAGATCGCCCAGATGCTGGATGTGCCGGTGGGCACGATCAAGTCCCGATCGCATCGCGCTCGGCTGGAGCTGGCCGACAGACTTCGCGAGCTGACCGCTGTGGATGGAGCGCGATGATGGACTGTCGCCGCTTCGAGCGCTGCCTCACCGGACTGCTTTTCGGAACGCTCGAGCATGCGGAGCACCGAGCCTGCCTCGAGCACGCCGCGGCCTGCGACGCGTGTCGAGAGCTGCTCGAGCTTGCTGAGCAGGGGGCGCGGCCGGACGATCCGGAGTCGATGATTCGGGAGATCTTGGAGCAGACCAGCGGCGAGCCGTGTGCGCGCTGCCGCGAGCTGCTGCCGGCGGTGGTTGACGACGAGCTGTCGCCGGCAGAGCGGTTCCTCGTGGAGCGCCATGCCGCGCGCTGTGGCGAGTGTGCCGCCACGTTGCATGCTCTGCGAGAGCTCGAGGGGGCGCTGCCTGGGCTACGGGATCTGTGCCCGGATCCGCGGTTCGTCGCTGATGTCATGAAGGCGACAGTTCCGTGGCCCCGGCGGGCACGACGGCGTGCCACACGGACGTTCGGGTCGTGGCTGCGGCGGCCTCGGTTTGCCATGGAAGCGGCGTTCACCGTCGTTGTTCTGTGCACAGTAGTGTTTCAGGCCACGGGAGTTCCGCTCGCGGCGCTGCCTGCCCACGCAGCACAGATCGTCGACCCTGATGTGGTCTTCGTGATGGACGTGGGCGAGATTGTCGTCGGGCTCGGTGCTCGGCTTCAGGCTGTGGCGGAATGGCTCGAGATCGCGATTCTCGAGCCCCTACTGGCGTTCACCACGAACGTTCTGGACGTGTGGCGCGACGCCGTCCAGACCGCATGGTCTTCGCTTTCGACGACGTTTGGAACCATCTGCGACGAGCTTGCGTCTCTGCTGACGAACGTTGAGCCCTCCTCCGAGGGCTCAGCAGCGCAGGGTCAAACTGGAGAAAGAGCATGAATCAGCCACAAGCGAATCAACAGTACGAGCCGCAGCCACCTGCGTACGACCACAGCGTGTACGGTCCTCAACAGCTGCCGATGAGCGATCCGCGGCGCCGCTCTCCTGCCGTCGCCGCCATCCTGTCGGTGATGCCGGGTCTCGGCCAGGTCTACCTCGGCTACACCCAGCGCGGGTTCATCCACGTGGGGGTGATCGGCTGCCTGATCGCGTTCCTGGCGAGCAGGCCGCCGGACGCGTTCATCGGGATTGCTGCGCTGGTGCTGCCGTTCTTCTGGCTGTACAACATCATCGATGCGGCGCGGTTGGCGGTCCTGTACAACGAGGCGCTGGCGGGCCGTAATGAGATCGACCTTCCCAAGCCTGTGGAGGCCGGCTTGCACGGGTCGGTTGCGGGCGGGGTCACGCTGACCGTCTTCGGAGCGCTGCTCCTCGCCAACACCGCATTCGACCTCTCCCTCGAATGGCTGCGGGAGTGGTGGCCGCTGGCGATCGTGCTGTTCGGTCTCTACCTGATCTACCGGGCTCGCGCGGACCGGGCGTCTCGCCGGCACCATGAGCCAACGTTCGAGCCTGAAGAAGCGAGCACATCGGACGACGACACGGAGGAACTCGGACCGGCCGTGCGGTGAGCGGCGCTCGCGGCGGATCGCAGAGCGAGAGGAGCGCGGACGTCCCGTCCGCAGGAGTGGCTCGCAGCGAGGTCGGATGCGGACAAGATGTCCGCGGTCCGTGCGAGGGTGTCGGCTGAGATGGGAGCGCGGACGTCCCGTCCGCAGGAGTGGGCGTGCAGCGAGGTCGGATGCGGACCAGA
>CAZEJK010000311.1:0-5849 GCA_964512045.1 uncultured Thermoanaerobaculia bacterium | reverse complement strand
TGAGGAGAGCGAGGTGTGCCGACCTGCCCGGACCGGTGGCAAAATCACGTTGACGCTGCGCCTGGCCCCAAGCATTCCGCAACGCCATCACCGCCCTCCGCGAGTAGCCGAACAGAATCCGCACTCGCTGACCGCGCTCCTATCGTCATACTCGCTGGGGTGCCGACTGAAGTCGTTGCCTACACTTCACGCGCTTCAAGAACGTAGGCGGGTACTTCAGTGCCCGCCCCCAGGCGGTAGCGGCCCGTGTGGCGCGGTCGGACTCGAGGTGACCGTATCGATTCGGGTGCACCACGCCATGCCATGCTGGCGGACCCGTCCCTGACACAGCGAGCGGGAGCGAAGCCGGGTCTCGCTACCCGACCGGGAAACACATCAGCTTGAACGGGCACAGCGACAGCGATATAACGGTGGTATGGACGAGGTCGCCCGGCTCTTGAACGCCATGGTCGAGGCACGAGTGATTGCTGGCTATGCCGTCTTCGGAGCGGTGGCGCAGATGCGGTACACCGAGGCGGTTGTCACACTGGATGCCGATATCCTCGTCGAGGTGGCGGAACCGACGGTTCTTGACCTGCTGGGCCCGATCTACAGGTTCTGCGAGGAGCGTGGTTACCAACCCGAGGGAGAGGCGATTCGGGTCGGCGACTGGCCCGTTCAGCTGATACCTGCGTTCAGTGCGTTGACTCACGAGGCGATGGAGAACGCAGAGGTGGCTGAGATCGACGGCGTGCCCATTCGGGTGGTCGGTCCCGACTACCTTGCGGTCATTGCCCTCTCGGTTGGGCGCAGCAAGGACCTTGCCCGCATCCTGGCGCTGCGCGAGGCGGGGGCTGTCTCGGACACCGAGATCGCGACCCTCGCCCGCAAGCATGGGTTGTTCACACAGTGGCAGAAGTTCCTGGATCGGTTCGATGAGACCTGATCCGAAGGAGCTTCTGGAGCGCCAGGCCACCTGGCAGCGTTCCCGCGCCGGCATGTCGTGGGCCGAGAAGCTCCGGGCGTCTGTGCGAATGCGCCGCGCTCTCCGGGGTTGGAGGGTGCGCGCCAAGCACCAGAAGCCCACGACCGACACTTCGTGCTCATGATACATGTCGCATCCGTGCCAGGTCAGACACGCCCGACACTTTCTGGTAGACGGCAGCCCGAGCCTGAATGATGCCGAGAGCGCACCGGATCCTCGTGGAGGGTGGCCTCTACCATGTCTACAACCGGTTCTCGTCGGGTGAGGAGATCTTCGCCGAGGCCGGGGAGGCCGGCCGGTTCGTCAGGCTCGTCCGGGCCGCGAAACGGCGCGACGACCTCCTGGTCTCCGCCTGGTGCGTGCTCTCCAACCACTACCATCTCGTTGTGCGGACCTCGGCGGTGCCCCTGTCTCGCACCATGGCGTTCGTCCAGAGTGGCTTCAGCCGTTCGTTCAACCGACGAAACCACCGCTCCGGCCCCCTGTGGCAGTCCCGCTACCAGGCGCGGCTGGTGGACGACCAGCGCTACTTCGACCAGCTGGTGGTCTACGTCCACCTCAACCCCGTGCGAGCAGGGGTGACCTCGGACCCGGCGAACCATCCGCTGTCGGGTCACCGCGAGCTGCTCGGCAAGGTCCGAGATCCGTTGGTGGACGTGGACGAGGTCTCGCCCCGCTTCGACCACGACGACAACACCGCCGAGGTCGCCGCCATCTTCATCTACGCGCTGGTCGAGGCCCTCACGCCCCCCGATGCGCGCCTCGAGCTGTGACGAGCGGCCGTGCGATCTGCGTGACTGGAGCTGGTCTACCAGATGACGGTGACCTCGTAGGCTGCAATCTTCGGGTCTGCTGAGAGCAGAGGGAGCCGCTCCACCTGAGCCTGAGCCACGAGCATCCTATCAAACGGATCCCGGTGGAGCAGCGGGAGGTGAGCCAGCTGGCGACAGTGTGCGTGGGTGGTGTCGAGAGCTTCGACTGCCTGGACGGAGACGATGTCCGCGAACAGCTGCTGCACTGGTCGGTTGAGATGGAGCTTCCCGAGGCTGATCTTGATCGCGATCTCCCATGAGCTCGCGAGGCTCCAGAGAAGGGTGCTGGACCTGTCGGCGAGTGTTTGACGCGCGGTGGCGGAGAGCCTCGGATCGTCTGTCAGCCACCAGAGCATGGCGTGGGTGTCGAGGAGGACCTTCATGGCTCGATCGGTGCGAGCCATGCTTCCGGTAGCTCCTCGTCGAAGTCCTCCGACATCTCGAGCGCCCCTGTCCATGTGCCGCTTTGCCGGTGCGTCCGCGACGGGCCCAGCGGTACGAGGCGTGCGACCGGCCGGCCGTGCCGCGAGATCACGATCTCCTCCCCAGCTTCGACCCGGGCGAGGAGCTTGGAAAGATGCGTCTTGGCCTCATGGACGTTAATCGACTTCATGATGCAAATATAGACTCAGAAGTGAGTCGAGACAAGCTCCGGTGGGTCGTTCGGGGGCGAGCGAAGCCGGGCCTGTCACGGCGTAGCTGCGGAGGGCGGCTTGCGGGGGGTGGCGAAGCCGGAAGGCGGCTCTCCATCCCCTACGGCAGCGGATGAACGCTGACCGTGCTGCTCTCCCCGCGATGCAGCAGTGCCAGGTGGGTCGGCGTGAGCGCGACGACCTGACTGAACCCTTCGTCGCGCTCGAGGGACAGGCTTGAGGCGACGCCGGTGTGGCGGTCGACGAGGATGGCGTCCGTGAAGTCGGTCAGAACGGCGTGGTGCGCGGAGAGGTGCGACAGGCTGGCGAAGCCGGCGCGGACGGTGGCGAGGAGCTGGGGTCGGGTTGGTGCAACGCCGGTGATGCGCCAGAGGTGGATTTGTCCGTCATCGATGGCGGCGCAGAGGGCCTCGGTCTCCGTGGGTACGGATGCGCAGCTGAGCATGACGTGGCTTGGCGGCAGCTCGATGGTACCGGTGTCCGTGATCAGGTCGAGGTGGGTCTGCTGTCCCGCCAGGAACGGATGCCACCATCGCGCTGTGCCGTCCTCGAGCTCTGGAAACCGGCGAACGATCACGCCCATGGCTCCGAGCCAGGTTCCCGTGGGCATCGGCTGGTCCGACGAACGGGTGATGGTGGTCACCTCGGCCGAGCCGACGGTACCGCTCATCCTCTGCAGCTTCCAGCCGGTGCCGCTGTCGCTGGTGCCGGTGACGACCCAACGGTCGCTGGCGGGATCGATGGTCAGCTCGGGCATCTCCAGAGGCGGAAGCTCGATGGACCATGATCCGTCGGTGAGCTGCATGCCGGTGGCGCCGGCCTGGGGGGTGAGTGCGAGAACCGTGCTGCCGCCGGTGAGCTGGACGTCATGCGCCTCCAGCTCAGCGAGCACCGATCCCGAGGAGTCATGCACCGTCCAGGGTCGAAGAGAGATCGACGGCCCTTCCACGGGTGTCGCGGAGCCAACTGCAAGGCGTTCTCCATCCGGGCCCAGGCGGATCCAACGTGTGCTGTGCAGGGGTACCTCGATGCTCCACAGCGGGGACGGAAGTGCGAGCTCTTCGATCGGCTGCGGAGGTGTCGTTGAGAGGAACGGGTCGTGCACGTGGGTGGCCCGGAAGCCGAGCCCACCGATCCAGGCAGCGGGAACGACGAGCGTGCCCGCGAGCAGTGCCAGGAGCCACCGCCACCTCGTTGACAGCACGAGCAGCGTTCCGGCTGCGGCGGTCGGGAGCAGGAGCAAGCTCTCCGACGACCGAACCCAGCTGTGCAGATGGTACAGGTCAATGCCGGTGTCGCCAGCAACGAAAGCCCAGGCGAACCCGGCGGTCCAGAGGAGGCCGGCCCAGGCGAGCATCAGGGTGGGCGGAAGCCATGTCAGGCGTTCACGCTGCCTCTGTCCCGTGACCACCTGGGCGATGGCCATGAGGATGAGCACTGCTGCCGCTCCAGCAACCACCGCCGCGAGCCCGCCGACATCGTCTGAGGGGAGCCATGCTGCGTCGGGTCGCAGCCAGGTGAGGAGCGCTGCGACGAGACCACAGATGCCGGCGGCGAGAAGCCATCCAGCGCGGGGAAGCACCGCCGCCACCAGGGAGAGAAGAGCCACAGAGCCGCCGCCTGGAAGCAAGAGGCCGCCGAACGCGACGAGCACGCCGAGGAGCCGGGCGAAGAAGGTGGCCGAGGCGAAAGTGCCGACCAGCCCCGGCCCCTCGATACTCGCGAGCTGTGCGTCGATCCCGTCGAGGGCTGCTTGGATCGTCCCCGTCTCGTCGTCCGTCAGTGGCGTTCTCGTGCAGCGTCCGTGGGTATCCTTGACGGTGAGCTGAGGCGTACGATCACGGCGTACATCGACTCGCAGCTCCGTCAGCTGGGCGTAGGGCGTGGAGCGGGTGGCAGAGGCGTTGGCGCGCATGAGGCTCGGGTCGCCGACAGCGTGCTCCGGGACGTTATCGAGCCAGGTGATCCGCTCGGCCTCGAGGAGGATGTAGCCACCGGGTTCGCCGCGCACGGCGGCGACAACAGGCTCCCGAGGTCGCGACGGTTCCGCTGTCTCGGTCGTTCCCGCGGCCGCTCGGATCGCCTGGATCCTCCGCGCCAGGCTCGGGTGGGAGGAGCGCCGTTCCTCGTCGGTGGCGATCCGGCGTGGGAGCTTGCCCGCGAGATGGAGCTTCTCCAGCGAGGTGATCATCGCGGTCGGCTCGGCGCCAAGCTCGAGGGCGCGCAGATCGGACTCCTGCTCGTGCCGCTGATGCCTGGCGAGTCGCCACACAGCGAGGGCGAACATCAGCACCACCCACGCGGTCAGAACGTGCCAGGTTGCGCCGATGAGCCAGCTGGCGACCGGGATCAAGGCCACCGAGAGCGCGCCGAGGGCCCAGAGCGCGGCTCCGATCCAGCGCAGGCGACGAGGGGTGAACTGCTCGACGTGGGCCAGCTCGTGCGCGTAGATGGCGCACTGCTCCGCAGGCGTGGTCAGCTCCAACAACGACTGTGAGAACGCCACGGAGGGCCGCGTGGGATCGACCAGTGCGACCGCGTTGATCCACCGGCCTCCTCTCAGATCGAGGCGGAGCAGCTGCGGCGCTGGCGCCGGCGAGCGGTCGGCAACCGTCGTTGCGAACTCCCGGAGCTCGGGGTGCTCGTCTCGGCCGAGGGGCTTGGCGCCGAGGATGGCGATCAGCCAGCGTTGCGGCATCGCCAGACGGATCACGATGGCAACCGCGACCGCCGCGACCGCGAACAGGTTGTGCGGTCCGAGCGCGTCAATGATCGCCGGTGCGAGGATCAGTAGTGCCCAGGGACACGCGAAGACCACCACGATTCGCAGGGTCCACACCAGGTACGCCCACACGCTCCAGCTCTCGCCGAGGAGCGCGCGGCGCGCCGGGAAGCCGGCGGTCAGTGTCAGGCCAACGACCAGCGGTGCGATCCACAGCGTGTGCCAGCCTGCCAGCAGAGCGATCACGGCAGAGGCGATCACGATCCACTGACCGGTCCGCTTGCGATGCTCCCACCACGCCTCGGCCAGCGTGGGGCTGTCGAGTCGCTGGATGAGCTTCCGTCCGCGCCACCAGGTGAGGATGGCCGGTGCGAGTGCTGCGGACAGGACTCCGATCGTTGTAAGCATCGATTCGCAGAGTGTAGTCGCCAGTGTGCGGGGTGTCGAGCGCGCTGGAGAAGGATGTCGCCGTGGCTGAGCTCGCGATGAGGCGGGCTTGTGTAGCGCGTGCAGGCTGGCGCTTGCAGTGTTGAATGAGTGCAAATCTCAAGTGAGTTTGCGACATCCGGGTCACTAGGAGTAGTGTGAGCGGGTTGTGGTGCAGCCACGTCCTCATTAGATCTGCTTCCATATACCAACCGGGCTGGAAACATTACGTTTTCAATTACTTTTAGGGGTTTAATGAGGTTGATGTTTTG
>CAZEJK010000310.1:0-5880 GCA_964512045.1 uncultured Thermoanaerobaculia bacterium | reverse complement strand
CAACCAGCACCTCCCCGTCGTACCGCTCGGCCAGCTCGGCGTAGCGGTCGAGGGGAGGCAGCTTTCCGGTGGTCGCGAAGGCGCCGTCAGTGGCGATCAGCGGGCGCTGTCCGCGGGGCGCGGCCGTGAGTGCACGTTCGAGCGCTCCGACGTCGCACGACGGGAAGGTCGCCGTCGGCACCCCCATCAGCACCGCCGCGTCCGACAGGCACCAGTGGGCGGTCTCGTCGAGGTGGATCACGTCGTACAGCGGTCGCATCCCGGTCATGGCGGCGAAGCCGATGTGGTACCCGGACGGCATGTAGGCGGCAGCCTCGGTGCCAAAGAACGCGGCCGCTTCGCGCTCCACCGACGCGAACGCGACGTCCTCGCCGACGTACGCCGCCGGAAGGTAGCAGCCGAACAGACAACCGGCGTCGAGGGCACGCCGCGCCGCGTCCCGCAGCTCCGGCAGGTCGGTGAGCGCCAGGTAGTTGCACCCGGCGAAGTTCAGAAAGCCCTCTCCGTCCACCTCGAGGCGCCGGGAGCCGCCGGCGGCGAGGGCGCGCCCCTCGAGAATCTGGCGATCGCTTTTCACGGTGATCCCTTTCAGACGCCGAGTGGCGCCTTCTGCCCGGCTTGCCGAGCATCATTCATGACTCAGGTTCTCCACGGCGACGACGGGAATGTCATCGGCCGGCTGATAGCCGAATATCTGGCCGAGAAAGGACTGGATGGCGTTCAGCATCCGGGTATTGGATTCCTCGCGGAGAAACCCATGTCCCTCGCCCTCGAACTCCAGGTACGCACACGGCACTCCCTTGTCCCGCAAGGCCTGCACGATGATGTGCGACTGCTCCGGAGGCACGATCCTGTCCACGCTGCCCTGCAAGGTCAACAGGGGCGCCCGGATATTGTCCAGACCGCTGATCGGGGAACGCTGCCGGGCCAGCGTGGCCAGATCATCCGAGTCGCCGAGCAGGGTGTGCAGAAAGCGACTTTCGAACTTGTGCGAGTGCTCCAGGAACACGCTCAAATCGCTGACACCGAAGATATTCACGCCGGCTGCGAAGGCATCGTGAAAGGCCAGCGCCGCCAGAGCGGTATAACCGCCGGAGCTTGCGCCCATGATGACGGCCCGACTGGCATCCACCAGGCCGAGCTCGACTGCGTGGTTCAGCGTGGCGACGGCGTCTTTTACATCGGTCAACCCGTAGTGGCCGTACAGACGCTGCCGATATGCCCGTCCGCGCCCGCTGCTACCGCGATAGTTCACATCCAGAACAGCGATACCCCGACTGGTCCAGAACTGCTTGGACATGGAGTAGGTCGAATGGCTGGCGGCTGTTGGTCCGCCATGGAACTGCACGATCACCGGCGGCGATTCGCCCGGGAGCGGCTCGAAGCGGGCATTCGTCGGCGGGTAGTACCAGGCGTAGCAGACTTCGCCGGCCGCGGTGTGGGCCGTCTGCGGCAAGGGTACGGTGAGCGCTTCCGGCTTCGAAACCTCTTCTGGCGCCGCTTCGCGGGCACCTGGTCGATAGGCCAGCGACAGCTCCCCCGCGCGGTACGCGTAAAGCCCGCCGTTACCGCTCTGATCGGCGCCGGTCACGAAGACGCGGTCATTGGCGACCGTGACCGAGGTCAACAGCGCCATCGCCTCGGTCTCATCGGTCAGCGCACCACTGAGGAGATCCACGCTGGCGGCCCGCCACAGCCCGTCCTGCGTGAACACCACGGCCGCCTGGTTCTCGGTCACGAAGTCCCAGTGCCGCGCGCCAAGCCACCAGCCTGGCCCGCCGATATCGGCCTTCAGGCTGGTGACGCGCTCACCTGCAGCCTGATCCACCGGCCAGCGATAGAGGTTCCACCACTCGTCGGCATCGCTCAGGTACCAGAGCTCACCGGCCGGGCTCCAGCGCGGCTGCATGCGGGCCTGCGCGGCGGGCGAGGCCTCGGCGCGCTGATGAACAAGTCCACCATCCTCGTCAAACTCGGCGCGATGCAGGCAGGCGTCATCCCAGGGCATGTTGGGATGCCACCACGAGATCCACGCCAACTCCGTGCCGTCCGGCGACAGGCGCGGCGCGGCGACGAAATCCGGCCCGGAGAACAGCACGCGCTGATCACCGCTGTCCAGGTCGATCGCGACCAGCTCGGTGGCTTCCTCCTGACGATGCTCGGGTACGCTGCTGAAGTCCTCACGCACGCAGATCAAGCGATTGCGCGCTCTGTCCATCACGAAGTCTGCATAGCGATACGGGCCGGCGGCGGTCAACGCGATCGGTTCCTCGCCCGGGTCGAGGCGATACACACGGGCATCCGAATAGTGGCTGAACCAGATCTGCTCGCCGTCCGCCACGTAGGAGGCGCCACCATACTCGTTGACGCCGCTGCGCGCGTTCCACGGTGGGGCCAGCAGCTCCTCCGGCTCACCCTGAAGCGGCAACCGCATCACGGTGACACGCCCGCCCTCGGCAGGTCGCAGCGACAGGTGATACAGCACGCCGTCGCCAGGCTGGAGCTCAAAGATGGGGCCACCAAGGGACACCTCGGGTCGCTGCGCGCACATCTGCGCGCTGATCGAGGAGGCCCAGGCGCCGCAGGCCATCGGTTTCTTTCCCTGGTGCTTCATTCGGCAAGTCGCTCCTTGATCGATTTTCGCCAGCATCGCCAGGATCAGAGCTGATCGTGATTTAGGCGACGCCTCGGCGGTGGTGTCGTCACCGGGCGGAACGAAAATCCACCGGTGCTCCACCCCCGAAACAGCTCTCGAAGAAGCCGGCCAACGTCTGCCAGTGTCGCCAGGCCTCCCGTGCCGTGCCGGCTGGCGTACCGCCAACGGAGAGCTTGAGCGGAACGAGTGGATGGACAAACGGGCCCAGCAGACTGGTGACACGATTGGGCAGGATGTTCAGATGCCCCGTATCCCGCAGGCACAGGTGCTGCGCGGGAATCGTGGATCCCTTTGCCCGCAGCCTGTCCATGACTCGATCCGCCCCCCAGGGGCTGTCCCACATGGCGTCGTCCTCACCGGATACGAGCAGCAGCGGGCACCGGATGTCTTCGACCTTGATCTCGGTACCACGCGTCAACTCCCTGTCCTTGAGGAAGCGGTCTGACACCTCTGTCCAGGCCACCTCCTGGTCGGGATTCTCGGGAGGCTCGAGCGCGCCGTCGTCAATGGCGACGAACGGGACTGGTTCGCCTCCGACGGTCCACGACCCGGCCGGTGTGCCGTCGTCGGAGTAGCCGCCCATCACCACGTGCATCGGAGCGACAGCAACAACACCGCAAACCTCGTCCGGATAGGTGGCCCCAAGCAGCAGAACCAGCTCACCTCCGCGCGATCCACCGAGAATGCCAACCCGCTCCACGCCGTACGTCTCCCGTGCCCAGGCGAATCCCTCGGCGAAGTACTCCAGCGGGATGTCGTGAAGCTGCGCCGGCAGGTCCTCGTAGGCGAAGAAGCCCAAGCTGATCACGCGGTAGCCCAGCGACGCCAGCAACGGCGCAACGGACCGGTCAACACCACCGTTCGAGCCGCTGAAGGTGAAGATGACACCGCGGCCGGGCGTGTCGTCGACGGGACCCCAGACGAGGCCGCGAAGCGAACCCTGGCGCAGCGGCCGGATGGCTACCTCCGGCGAGCGCAGCTGCAGGGGGAAGGTGATCTGAGCCAGCTCGGTTGAATCGGCATCGCTCAGAGTCACCTCCACTGGGACGTGGTCCTCCTCGCCAAAGCCAGGCATTCCAATGGCATGGCTGGCATGCCGAGCAGCCTTGAGGAAGGTGTCGCGGTCCTCACCGGTATCAGGCCGCATCGCCCAGAACAGCCCACCCACATCGACGCCGCGATAGCTGCCGTGCGACGATGCGGCCCGGTCCGTTGCAAGAACGCCGTGAGCACTGGCCACGTACCATCCCTGCGCCTTCCATGTCACACCAGCCACATCCGTCATGGTCGTCTGAATGGACACGAGCTGACCAGGTTCCAGCCCTTCGGCCCGGATGACGACCGGTTCGCAGATGAGGGCAGGCGAAGGGGTGATGGTCAGGCGTGGATGACGGGTCATTGTGGAAGTCCGATCCGCTTGCACTGATCCTCCTCAGCGTATGTAACGCGCGACTTGGTTCGCTCGGGTCGTACGCTCGACCCGCGCGGCGTTTCGACACAGCCGTCAGCCATACCGTGTCTCCCCGCAGCCGCTCACTGCATCTGCTGAATCAACAGATCCAGGCCGTGCGTGATGTTCACATCCGGTGGGGGCGTCTGCCCCAGCAGGTGGGTGACGAAGTAGTCCCACATCCGGCGCGAGAGATAGCTCGACCGCTCATGGGCCCTCACGGGTTCCAGAACCAGGTCATAGTCCTTGTTGGCCGCTGCCAGTGCGTTGATCAGCTGGAAAAGCGCCGCCGGATGGCAGCCAAAGTCGAGCATCCCATGGGTGAACAGCAGCTTGCCCTCGAGCTGGCCGGCGTGTTGAGTCAGCGCCTGACTGAGGTAATTGTCGCCGTCTACCAGACCCTGATACCGCTCGCCCCACCCATGGGTGAAGACGCGCTGATCGTAGTTGCCGGAGCTGGCCACCCCGACCTTGTAGAACTCGGGTCTGCGCAGCATCGCGCCGGCGGTGGCATAGCCACCACCTGAGATTCCGGTGATGCCGACCCGGTCCAGGTCCATGTACGACCGTTCTTCCGCCAGCTGCCGAATGGCGGCGATGTGGTCATCAATATCACTGGCCAGGTGCACCCGGCCATAGCTGTGCTTGTGAAAGGCGCGCTCGCGCATCGCCGTGCCGCGACCATCGACAACGACGACCACACAGCCAAGCTCGGCCAGGGATAGGGCATCGGTCTGGCTCAGTTGCTCCTCGAAGCTGCGCAGCGCCGCCTTGGGAACGTAGCTGATTTGCGGACCACCGTAGATCAGGTCGATGACGGGATAGCGACGCGCCGGATCGAAGTCGGAGGGCTTGAAGACGACGCCGTGAATCGTCGTCGTGCCATCGGCGGCGATCGCCTCGAAGGCCTCGGGCCAGCGCCAGAGATCGTCCAGCGCGGCAAAATCCGCAGTTTCCAGCTCCATGACCATGCGCCCGTCGCGGTCGCGAAGGCTACTGACGCTGGGCTCTCCGATCGTCCCCCGGGTCTCGACGACATACGCACCATCCGGTGAGATACCGGCCAGGTCGTCGGTTCGTTTGCCGAACATCTGCAACATCATCAGGCCAAAGTCGTTCTGGCTCAGTACACTGTGATCGGCGTCCGCAACTGTCACACACGTCAGGTCCCGGCCGTCCAGCCCCACCCGATACAGCTGCCGGTTGTAGACGTTGGCCAACTGGCCTGAGGCCGTGAACCAGACCTCAGCGCGGGCCTCGTCGACGGCGATGACGTCGCGAACCCGCCATTCGCCCTCGGTGAGGGCGTTCTTCAGCTCGCCCGTCGTCAGATCGTAGCGATATAGATGCGCCCAACCACTGCGCTCAGACTGCCAGATCAGCTCATGCGTCTCGCGCAGATAGTGCACGTTGGTTCGGGTGTAGACGTTTGGGCCGAGCTCGAGGCTGGCCTCGCTCTCTTCGCTGAACACGGTCCGCGTGGCGCCAGTGTCGGTGTCGAACTCCACAACTCGCGCGCACTTCTCGCCGCGCTCAACATCGACGAAGTAGGCGTGCCGGTTGTCCCGCCCAAACCAGGCCAGGCCCACATCGATGAAGCTGTCGTTCATGCGCACCAGGGGTACCGGCGCGTGCTCGGCGTGCGTCACCGTGCCGGTTTCGACATTGATGGCTGAAAACAGGGCAGATGGCACGTGCTCGTCACCTGGCGCCCCCAGACGCAAGGTGTGGACGCGGGGACGCTGGCTGCCGTCGAATGGCACGTGTTCGATGA
>CAZEJK010000309.1:0-5896 GCA_964512045.1 uncultured Thermoanaerobaculia bacterium | reverse complement strand
CCCCGATGATGGTCAGGTCGCACGAGCCCAGGCCGTAGCCCCGAGCGGCGGCATGCTCGAGAGCGGCCTGCACGAACACGGCCGAGTCCGCGTCGCGCCAGCGCGAGTCGGAAGGCGGGAAGTGCTGACCGATATCGCCGCATCCTGCGGCTCCGAGGATGGCGTCAGTCACAGCGTGAAGCGCCACGTCCGCATCGGAGTGCCCCGCAAGCCCCGGCCCCTCGAGCTCGACACCGCACAGGCGCAGCCGTCGGGAGGCATCGAACCTGTGGACATCGAACCCTTGACCGATGCGGTACGGCAACGGATGCATCACGTTCCTCCGATCACGGCGCCCCGGCGTCCGACCCACGTTCGCCCGCCAACGTCTGCAGGTACAGCCGCGCGATCTCGAGGTCCATCGGTACGGTGATCTTCGGGTTCGGGTATGCCGCTTCGACGACAGCAACACGCATGCCGCAGGCCTCCAGCAGCATCGCGTCGTCGGTGACCTCCAGACCGCTCGCGTCTCGCCAGGCACGCGAGAGCGCCTCACGCTGAAACACCTGCGGTGTCAACGCCAGCCGAAGTCGATCCCGATTGAGGGTCTCCGCCACGCGAGCACCCTCGACATCGACCTGTTTGACGGTATCGGTCACGCGAGCGACCAGAACGGCGCCCGGAGTCTCTGGGCCCACGGCAGCAACCGTTCGCCTCACGTCGCGCGGATCGACCAACGGGCGCGCCGCATCGTGGATCGCCACCACCTCGGCGCCACTCGCCGTCAGCTCCTGCACCCCGTTGCGGACGGAGTCCTGCCGCCGCCTCCCCCCCGGCACCACCCGCACGTTCGGCCATCGCACCCGCAGCCGTTCGCACCACCACGCGACGCGGCTCGGCGCCACCACGAACGCCACGGGCGCGTCGGGCAGAGCCCGGCGCAGGGCCGTCAACGTCACCTCGGCGACCGGAGCGCCCCCGAGGTCCTCCGACAGCTTGTCACCGCCGAACCGCCGCCCGACTCCGGCGCCAACGCACACGACGCCGATCACACCTCGAGGATCTCCTTCTCCTTCGTGTCCGCAAGCTCGCCGACCTTCTCAACGTAGCGATCGGTCAGCTTCTGGACCTCGTCGAAGCCGGAGTGCATCTGATCCTCCGAGATCTCCTTGTCTTTCTCGAGCTTCTTCAGCTCATCGTTGCCATCCCTGCGGATCTGACGGATCGCATTCCGGCTCTGCTCCGCCGCCTGATGTACCCTCTTGACCAGCTCGCGCCGGCGCTCCTCGGTGAGCGGCGGAATCGACAGGCGGATCACCCGCCCATCGTTGTTCGGCGTGACTCCGAGGTTGGCCTTCAGAACCGCCTTCTCGATCTCGGCGAGCATCTTCGGCTCCCACGGGGCAACGACAACCGTGGACGGATCCGGGACCGACAAGGTTGCCACCTGATGCACCGGCGACATCGTGCCGTAGTAATCGACCCGGACGTCATCGAGAATCGACAGGCTCGCCCGTCCGGTCCGAAACCCTGCCAGCTCATGACGCAGGGCGTCGACAGTGGAGATCATCCGCTTCTCGACGTTCTTCAGCAGCTCGTTCATTGCCCCTCCCCGGGCCCGATCAACGATCCGACCACTTCACCTCGTACCACTTTCTGCAGCACGCCGGCATCATGAATGTTGACGATCATCAGTGGAATCCCGCCGTTCTCGCACAGAGATACCGCGGCGGCGTCCATCACGTCAAGCCGACGCGACAGCACATCGTGAAACGACGCGCGGCGCACCAGCTCGGCGTCCGGGTTGGTCACCGGATCATCGGTATACAGCCCGTCCACCTTGGTTGCCTTGATCATGACATCTGCCTGGATCTCGCTGGCCCTGAGGGCAGCTGCGGTATCGGTCGTGAAGAACGGGTTACCGGTACCGCCGGCAAAGACAACCACACGGCCCTTCTCGAGATGGCGTACCGCCCGCCGCCGAATGAACGGCTCGGCGACCTGATGCATCTCGATCGCCGTCTGCACACGGGTGGGCACGTTCTTTCGCTCGATCGCGGACGACAGTGCCAGGGCGTTGATGACGGTCGCCAGCATCCCCATCGAGTCGCCGGTGACCCGGTCGATCCCCTGCTCGTGGGCCGACACGCCGCGGATGATGTTGCCCCCACCCACCACCAGCCCTACTTGGGCACCAAGCCGATGCACCGCGACAATCTCTGAAGCGATCTCGTCGACGATCGCGGGCACGATCCCGAACGGACGCGAGCCCATCAAGGCCTCGCCGGAGAGCTTGATCAGCAGCCTCCGGAACCGAAGCTCGCCGTCGGCCATCGCCTCTACTCGCCGCCGGTGGCCTCACCCAGCAGGAAGCGAACAAACTGGGTAACGACCGCCTCCGCCCCACCACGCTGCATCAGGTACTCACCGACTGTGACGCTGGAGTCCTTGGCGAACGGCTGCTCCGGCAGCACGACCTGGGCGTAGAACTTCTCCATCTTGCCGTCCACGATCCGGTCGACAATGTGCTCCGGCTTGCCCGCGTCGAGCGCCTGCTTGCGCGCGATCTCCCGCTCCTCGTCCAGGTCGGCCTGGGTCACGTCCTCGCGACGAACGAATCGGGGATCCGCTGCCGCCACATGCATCGCGACGTCGTGCAAGGCCTCCGGGTCGAGGCTTGCCGAGCCAGCCACCACCACGCCGATCTTGCCGTTGCCGTGGACGTACGACTCGAGCTGCTGTCCCTCGCCGGCCTCGACGCGGGCAAACCTCGACAGCACGATGTTCTCGCCGATCTTGGCAATCTTCTGGGAGATAGCCTCCTCCACGGTGTGCTCGGGATCCTCGCGGTACGGGCGCTTGAGAAACTCGTCGACGCCGACGTTGTCGGCGAGCGCCTGCTCCGTCAGCGTCTGCGCGAACTCCTGGAACTCTGGGTTCCGGGCAACGAAGTCGGTCTCACAGTTCAGCTCCAGAATGACTGCCGTGGTCCGGTCGCCAGTGACCTTGATCAGGCCCTCGTTCACGGTCCGGTGCGCCTTCTTGCTTGCGGCTGCCAGACCCTTGGTCCGCAGCAGCTTGATCGCTGCGTCGATGTCGCCGTCGGTCTCGATGAGCGCCTTCTTGCAGTCCATCATGCCAGCACCGGTTCGCTGGCGGAGCTCTTTCACGGTTGTCGCTGTCACACTCATGGTTGCACCTCGCTGTCGTACTGAATCCTGAATCCTTCTCACAGAAAGGGCCAGGACTCAAGCCCTGGCCCTCGCGTTTGGTCCCGGTCTCTCACCACCTGCCTGGGCAGGCTGGGCTCAAGCCTGCGCAGGCGCTGTGGTCTCCGCGCTCTCGTCCTCACTCGCCGGAGCTGCACTCTCTGGCTTGCTCGCCTCGCCCGCATCTTCACTACTCTCGGTCTGGGCGATCTCGCCTTCACGCCCATCTCCTTCGGGCGGCAGCTCGTCGGATCCAACGTACCGCTCGTCCGTCAGATTCAACCCTTCCAGCACGCTATCCGCGACCCGAGACGTGAACAGACGGATCGCGCGGATGGCGTCATCATTGCCCGGAATCGGGTAGTCCACCTCTTCCGGATCGCAGTTGGTATCGACCACGGCCACCACCGGGATCCCGAGGCGGTTCGCCTCCCGTACCGCGATATGCTCGTGGACGGTATCGATCACGAACAACGCGTCCGGCAGCTGCTCCATCTCCTTGATGCCACCGAGCGACCGCTCCATCTTCCGCCGCTGCCGCTCGAGCTGGATCAGCTCCTTCTTGGTGAGGAGCGTATCCTCCTTGGCCAACATCTGCTCGATCTCGCGAAACCTGTCGATGGAGCGGCGGATCGTCTTGAAGTTGGTCATGGTGCCACCGAGCCAGCGGTGGTTGACATAGAACATGCCGCAGCGCACCGCCTCCTCGCGGATGGTGTCCTGCGCCTGACGCTTGGTCCCGACGAATAGCACATTCCGCCCCGCCGCTGCGAGGTCGCGAATGAACTCCGCCGCCTCGGTGAACGACTGCAACGTCTTCTGCAGGTCCACGATATGGATGCCGTTGCGCTTCCCGAAGATATAAGGCTTCATCTTCGGGTTCCAACGACGTGTCTGGTGGCCGAAGTGAACTCCGGCCTCGAGCAACTCTTTCATTTGAATGGCCGCCACAGAACGCTCCCTTACCGCTTCGAGAACTGGAATCGCTTGCGAGCTTTCGGTTGACCGTACTTCTTGCGCTCGACCTTTCGAGCATCCCTCGTCAACAACCCGGCCGCCTTCAGACGCGGCCTCAGCTCGGGGTTGTACTCGACCAAGGCGCGCGACAGACCGTGCCGGATCGCACCGGCCTGGCCGGACGGGCCGCCGCCATCGACGTTCACCAGGACGTCGAACTTGCCGGCGGTCTCCGTCAGCAGCAGCGGCTGACGGATCACCATCTTGAGCACCTCATTGTCGAAGTACTGGTCCAAGTCACGCCGGTTCACGGTCACCACACCGGTTCCCGGACGCACATACACGCGAGCCACGGCCGTCTTTCGCCGACCGGTGCCGTAATACTGGATCTCAGACACGCTTCCTCCCCGATTACGAAGATGACGAGGTCGTATGCGATGCATACGGAACGGTGTACCGCTCGGGCTGCTGCGCCTCGTGCGGATGCTCCGGGCCCGCGTACACCTTGAGCTTCTTGAACATCTTACGACCCAGCCGGTTCTTCGGCAGCATTCCCTTGACCGCCGCCTGCAGCACCCGCTCGGGATACTTCTCCAGACGTTCGCGGACCGTCTCCTGCTTCAACCCTCCGGGGCGTCCGGACGAACGGTAGTACACCTTCTCGTCCGTCTTGGTCCCAGTCAGCCGGATCTTGTCAGCGTTGACCACGATGACATAGTCACCGGTGTCGAGGTGAGGGGTGTAGGTCGGCTTGTTCTTGCCACGCAAGATGCGCGCAATCTCGCTGGCGACTCGCCCCAGGACCTGGTCGGACGCGTCGATCACCAGCCACCGCTGGTTGATGTCGCTCTTCTTTGGGATGAACGTTCGCATGGTCTCCTCGCAGTCAACAACACTCTTCCCGGCCCGCGGGCGCAGGGGAGCAAGACTCTACCCAACGCACTCGATGCTGTCAAGCAGGTTCGCCGTCGGAATCGCTGGGAGCCGGCACCGCCGTCTCGCGAGATGCGCCGGGTTGCTCCGGTCGCTGCTTCCGCACCTCTTCTGCATCGATCGCCAGCGCCACCGGACCGTCGGCCGCGGCAGTGAAGGCAGGCTGCTGCACCGTGTCCTCGCCGGAGGAGCGGCCCGCTCGGCCGGGTACATCCCACAGGCGCCCCGGCTCGAGCTCGAGGACCACGAACCGATCGCGGACACGGATCTCTGCGACGGCGAGCTCGACCTCCGGCGGAAGCCACTCACGCAGATCCACCAGCACGATTCGGCTGTCGCGATCGAACCGTTGGCGGTGTCCGAGCAGACGCTCGAGAACCCGAGCCACGATGGCCAGGGGGACGGTGACGTGCGCCAGGGTCCGCAGGTGAACGATGCGGAACCCGAGGCGGCGGTGCCGGAGACGAGTCTCGCGCGCCTCCAGAGCCAGCGGCAGCCGCATCCCCTTGTAGCGCACGGTGGCGGTGAACCGCAGGTGGTCGCCGACCCCGACCAGCAGCAGCTGCTCGACCTCGTCGACCTCGCTGATGAGCTGTGCGAGCTGCTGGTTGATCCGATCGAGACTGACCGACACGCAGGTGCTGTCCCAACGGAGCAGGGGAATCGCGCCAACTGGCATCGCCACGAGTATACCGCCTCTCGACCCAGTCACTCCCGCCACCAACGCGGCCGTGGGCCGCAACCAAAGTAATGCTCCGATGGCGCCGGTCCCGCGCCCGCGTAGCTGTCAGCGGTTAGGTGTTAGCCGTTAGCTCCCC
>CAZEJK010000308.1:254-5922 GCA_964512045.1 uncultured Thermoanaerobaculia bacterium | reverse complement strand
GTCCTGCACCCCCACCCGCAGCCTGGATGGCTGCCCGACAATCAGCCGTTCTCCGGAGGCGTGGGTGTCTTCGGTGGGACGGGCTTTTTGCCCGAGGGTGGCGTGGTTGTGGCGTCATCGGTCGGGGCTGGAAGCCCCAACCACCGTTCTGTTTGTGGCGCTGTCGGCCGGGGCTGGAAGGCCCGGCCACCGTCTGGCGCCCAGCTCCCAACACCTTCATCGTGGACCACATCGCGCTTTGGTAGCCACATCGTGTGAGCGGTAGACCTTTCGGCTCGCTCGGTCGCTTTGCGAGAGTTGGACGCGAAACGTGAGGCATGAGCCGCAACCCTGGCTCCCGAGCTGACTACATTCAGCACACGTTGTGATATGATCCGCACGTGAAGCACTTCTCCTGGAAACCCGAGAAGAACCGGGAGCTGATCAGGAAGCGTGGGATCTCGTTCGAAGAGATCGTGTTCCATATCGAACGAGGCGACGTGCTCGATCTCATGGAGCACCCGAACCAGGAGCGGTACCCGGAGCAGCGGATGTTCGTGATCGATGTGGAGGGCTACGCCTATCTCGTCCCATTCGTCGAGGACGAGAGGGAGGTCTTCCTGAAGACAATCATCCCGAGCCGCAAGGCGACGCGGGACTATCTCGGAGGACCGTCATGAGCACGGCCGACAACGGTGAGCGGGATCTCCTCGAGTCGTTCGAGAACGGGGAATGGACCTCCGTGGCCGAGCGTAACCAGGAGATCTCTCGGTACCGAGAGTACGCCGCCGCGACGTTCAAGAAGGACCGTCGCATCAACATCAGGATCTCATCGAAGGATCTCGAGGCGCTCCAGAAGCGGGCGTTGCGTGAGGGGATCCCGTACCAGACGCTCGTTTCGAGCATTCTCCACAAGTACGTGTCCGGCCAGCTCAGCGACGTCGACGGCTGACGTTCGAGGGACATGAGCGGGCTTCTGCCTGCTCACGGAGGCCATAGGCCGCGCCAGGAGAAACTCTCGCAACTTTGTTCTTCTGCCGCTCTCAGCTCTTCGAAGCGTTCGATCGCCGTGGTCGAGAGGGCTCGGTCGAGGGTTTCGAGGTGAGCTGCGAGCCCGGCTTCGATCATCTCGCGACGTAGCCCGGGCAATCCGTCTTCCTGTCGTCCAACGCCGTATCACAGGAAAGCTCAGAGAGTTTCTCGCGGCACTGCTCGTGCCTCGCTGCTCCACGCGACCCTACGGCTCCGGCTGGCCGGACGTCGACGGCGGCGCTCGGTGCACGTCCGGGTACGCTCTGCTCCCGAGGCGCTCCGGCTCAAACCTGAAGGCCTTTGGGAAGCAGGCAGGGATAACTGCAATCCATGGATGGGGGCGCCAGCCACGGATGCCGACGCTCCACAGGTCGTGGTGAGCCGACGCGTCGAACGGCCCCCACCGGAGCGCGGGCGTCCTCGATGGCAGGATCCTGTGGGCGGATAGGCGGAGCGCGAGCCTGCAGCAAGGCCCGATGCGGACCGGAGGTCCGCGCTCCCTGCATGAACGCGAGCACGCAGATTGCAGACGTTCACCGTCCACATGGCGATCGGGCCCCTCTTCCCGATATCGGGAGGTGCGTTCCCGATATCGTCAGCCTGCCGGCGGGAGAGAAACAGAAACACTGGCACCTCGCTTGCTCTAGACTGCGGCGAAGTGGATCGGGAGGAGCTCACATGCGCCCACGCACCCTGGTACTGCTGACCGCACTCACCACTCTCTTCACCACCACGAGCGCGGTTGCCGCCGACAGCCTTCTGCTGACGGGCCTCGTTTACACCGAACGACCTGTCGACGAGGTGATCGTTCGGATGTGGGACGTCAGCGGGCGGCTGCTCGAGGATCGAGCGCGTCTCGATGCTCCCCTGTTCGAAGGCACAGCGAGCCCGGGAGCGGCGTTCTCTATCCCGCTCGAGGATGCCAAGCTGCCAGTCGAGGTGGAGGTGATCGCCGAGGACCACGTCGCAATCGGCCTCACCGTTGTCACTCCGGCGCAGACCGAGCTTCCGGTCGCCTGGCTACCGGCAGGCACGACCGCTCCGGTCCTGGTGCTGCGTTCCGGGAGACCCGTCCCGGACGCTCTGGTCGGCGGTGAGATCACAGTCCACCCGGGCCTCGACGGCTACCGCGGGCAGTGGCTGGCCGTCGTACCGCGCAGCCGCACCGACGCCAAGGGTCGTGTGTCCGTGCCGGTTCCGGCGCGAGGGACCGTATCGGCCTGGGCGTGTGACGGCGAGCAGCATTGGGGTCGCACCCGGCGGAAGCTGCAGCACCAGTCCGGTCCGCTGCGCCTCGAGCTCGACAGCGCTGCGACCGAAGTGCGCGTTACGGATCGTCAAAGTGAGCCGGCGGCAGGTGTCCAACTGGCAGGGCTCGACGCGCCGCTGGGGTGCGCCGCCACGACCGCCGACGACGGCAGGGCGACGGTGCAGCTCGGTCCGGACGACTGGACGCTCGTCGCTCTGGGCGACGGTCAGCTCTCCAGCCGGAGCGGCCACGGCCGACCGCCGCAGGAGCTCGAGCTGGGGCTCGAAACCACGCCGGAGCTCATGGTGCGCTGGACGGGCGCCGACGATATCGTCCTCGAGGCCGCCTGGTTGCCCCCCGCGCTCCACCTTCGCCCGGTCCTCGCTCGCGGCGGTCGTGCGGAGGTCCCGTTCGTGCACGGTGGCGAGCTCACGGCGTGGGCACCGGAGTGGCGCCAGACCAGCGTCGAGGTTCCGTCCGGAGAGAAGCCCGTGTCGCTGGATCTCGAGGCCGCTGCAACGGTCGGCGGCATGGTCCACCTCGCCGATGGCACACCGGCGCCAGACGTGCCGATCTGGCCGCATCTTGCGCCGTCATTCCTGATCGGTAAGGACCTGCCGGCGATGGTGCTGCGCGGCCAGCTCGAGCGGAGCTGGCGGCCGTGGGCCGTCACCGATGCGACGGGAGCGTTCACCCTGCCACCGCTCGCCTCCGGGAACGGCACCGTCGAGGCACGGCATGACGGGATGCCACCCGCCACGAGCCGGCTCCTCGAGCTGGAGGCGGGCAGCGACCAGTCAGTCGAGCTCACACTCAACCCCGGCACAACGCTCCGCATCCGCGTGCTCGACCCTCACGGCGAGCCGGTCGTCGGCGCCTCGGTCGGCGTGCACCCGGCCCCACCGAAACCGGGACGCCAGCGGATGGTGTTCCGGTTCGGCGATGACGACAACGAGCCGCCTCCCCTGGCCTCGGCCACCACCGGCGAGGACGGCCGCGCCTCACTCAGCGCTGTACCCGTCGGCCGGCTGACCGTCCGCGTCGAGCGCTCAGGCTTCGTCACCGCGAACCTCGACCCGATCGAGGTCCCCCTGGAGGGGATCGACCTCGGTGACGTCGAGCTGGAGCAGGGCGTCACGGTCCGCGGCACCACAGTCGACGATCGGGGTCGTCCAGTCGGCGACGCGGAGGTCGCCCTGGAGCGGTCCGCCACCACGATGCTGTTCACGTCGAAGACCCGCTCCGATGCCTCCGGTCGCTTCGAGATCTCGGACCTCGCCGGTGAAGGCGAGGTCTACCTGCAGGCCCGCGGCGACGGCTACGTTCCGCTCGCCCCGGTGAAGGTGGAGATGCCCCCCGAGGACGAGGTGGACGTTCCGATGACCCGGGAGCGGGTCCTCGAGGGCGAGGTCGTGGTCTCCGGGACGCGGCGTCCCGTCGCCGGCGCCGAGCTGTCGATCACCAAGCAGCGCGAGGTGAGCGTCGGCGGCTCGATGCAGATGAGCATGGCGGTCTCCCTCGGCGGAACCCGGTCGGATGCGCAAGGTGCGTTCCGGATTCCGGGCTTGGCGCCGGGAGGCTACTCGCTCACCGCCGAGGCGGCCGGCTACCGCACGGCGGAGCTTGCGGTGACGGTGCCCGAGACCGGCGACCCCTCACACCTCGTGGTGGAGATGGAACGCGGGCACACGGTCGACGGGATCGTCATTACTGCCGATGGCCAGCCTGCCGCCGGCGCGGAGGTGCGAGCCCACTCCGCGGTGCGGGAGGGCTTCGAGCATCTCGTCGGCGGCGCTCCGTCGACCCAGACCGGGGCTGACGGCCGGTTCCGGCTGGAGGGGCTCGCCCCCGGCAGCTACACCCTGCTCGTCAGCGCCGGCGGATCCCGGCTCCTCACGGTCCCGTTCCCGGGCGAGGCGATCTCGGTACGGCTGCGGACCACCGGACACCTGATGATCGAAGCTCCGGTGGAGGCCGGCGCCTCGCCGTGGCGAATGCGCATCAGTGACGCCGGCACCGGTCTGGTGCTCCCCGTCGGCCCGTGGCAGAACCCGGAGGGCGGCGAGTGGTTCCCAGTCACCGGCGGTCGCACCGTTGTGCCCGTGCCCGTCGGCAGCTGGCTCGTCGAAGGGTTCGCACCGGATGGCACAACCCACCAGCGGCAGGTACAGGTCGATGGAGAGACGCACGTGACGTTCGGTGGGGGGACGTAGGATCCGCGAGTCACTTCCGCCACCGCCGCTGCGCCGGGGCAGGGCCGCCGCGTCCGTGATGCCGCGCTTCCCCCTGATCAGCTCGTTCAGTCGACTCTTTGTCCAGCCAACATTCTCGGCGAATGCCACGCGAAACATCCCAGCCGGGAGGAGAAGCTCCTCCAGCAGGATCTCGCCCGGATGGAATGGATTATTCGGCTGCTTCGCCGTCACATGCGACACTCGTCGACAGAGCTTCACTCGAGCTGCGCAGCTCTCGAACCTCCACCTGCGACGCTACAGCTCAGGAGGTTCTCATGAGCGAGCACTCGGCGCCGCTTCCCGAGGTCAAACGGATCGCCCTGATTGCGCACGACAACCGCAAGGAGGATCTGCTCGAGTGGGCCAGGTTCAACCGTGGCACGCTCGCCAGCCACGAGCTGTACGGTACCGGGACTACGGGCGGCATCATTCAGCGCGAGCTGGACATGCCGGTGCATCGGTTCCAATCTGGTCCGCTTGGTGGTGATCAGCAGGTGGGCGCCAAGATCACCGAGTACGGTCTCGACATCGTCATTTTCTTCTGGGATCCCCTGCAGCCGCAGCCGCATGATGTGGACGTCAAGGCGCTGCTGAGAATCGCCGTGGTCTACAACATCCCCATTGCCTGTAACCGGGCCACAGCAGACTTCGTCATCTCGAGCCCGCTGATGCACACCACGTACGAACGGCGGCTGGTCGACTATCAGGAGCGCATCCACAGCGTCCTCTCGATGACCACCTGACGTGTCTGCGCCAGGGCGATTCTGCCGTGACCCGAGGGGAGCCGTTCGTCCAGAGGTGCTTCACGTCGCGTCGAAGACAGTGGCCTCGCCGGATCGCTCGCTCGTCACCAGGTTGCGCTTCTCCAGGTAGCGCAGGTGAGCGGCCGCCTCGGAGACTGCGAACCACTTCTGTACGACCGGGAAGTCCTGCCACGATCGGGCGACGATGCTCCAGGTCATCTTCGAAGCGACGTCATACACGGTGGCAGGATCTGCTCGGTCATCTCCGGCTCCGGTCGGCGGGTTGGGATCGCGCCTGGTGCGCGTCGACGGTCCATCGCGAGTATACGTGACCTGAGTGCTGGTAGCGGCGGTTCACGGGGCAAGCCCGGCTTCGCTTGGAGGCTTCGGGGTGGCACGCTCGGGCCATTCCTGCCGGATGGCGCTCCAAT
>CAZEJK010000308.1:0-244 GCA_964512045.1 uncultured Thermoanaerobaculia bacterium | reverse complement strand
CCGGCGTCTCGCCGGCTGGTGGGTAGAAGGGTCTGCATTCACGATCCACTCAACGAAGGCGCCCGGCACCGGTACTGGTCCCGGCCCCGTAAGCCGGCCGCCGGCCCCGGAGCACTGAAGCCCCGACCATCGCGTTGACCTGTGCGCCAACTGGCTGCTGTACCAACGACATTCACAACCGAACCCCAATAGCCGACCACCGCACCACGAAGCCCACGAAACCCCGCCAACCCGAGCGCTCATC
>CAZEJK010000307.1:0-5963 GCA_964512045.1 uncultured Thermoanaerobaculia bacterium | reverse complement strand
TGCCATGTGCGTACCGCGCGCGCCATACTGCGCACGCCGGCAAGGACGGTGTCTTTCATGCTCGGTTCGCTCACTCAGTCTGCTCCCCCGAGGGATCGCTGCCACTATAGACTGTCAACGCACCGTGCTGTGCGAGGGTTCGGGGGACGATCCGCGGCTCGTGGCGACTGAAGACCGGCGTATCTTCGGAAAGGCGAGGCATGCGTCGGGGACCGGATGACCGGGATCCGGCTGTCGGGGCCAGGGCCGGGTCCGGGCTGAAGCGTCGTTGCTCCTGCGAGTGAGACGTGGGGGGTGAGTGAGCTCACCGTGAGCATCGGACGCCCACGAGGGCCGCGCTTGGGAATCGGGGATGTCAGTCGTCTCGTTGCCCACCGTGATGGAGGTATGCAGTGCTGCAACGCAGTGGGCTCGTTCTGTCGGTCGTGATGGTGGCGGTCGCTGGGGTTGGTATGGCAACTGAGCAGGCGTCGTACGTGGTCGAGGCAACGTTCGAGGAGTTCGAGCTCAGGCTCTACGATCCACGGATTCTCGCCGAGACCGAGGTTGCAACAGACTTCGACAGGGCGGGCGGCGAGGCGTTCCGCCGCTTGTTTGCATACATCTCCGGCAACAATGCCGGCTCCAGGAAGATCGCGATGACGGCGCCGGTGAGCCAGGAGCGCGTCAGCGAGGAGATCGCGATGACGGCGCCGGTCACGCGCGAGCGCTCCGGGGCAGGATGGCGGGTGGCGTTCATGGTGCCGGCGAAGTACACCTGGGAGACGGTGCCCCAACCGCTGGACGAGCGGGTGACGTTGCGGCTGGTGCCCGAGCAGCTCGTGGCTGCCGTGCGGTTCTCGGGGGGCTGGGGCGAGGAGCGGTTCATCGAGCACGAGCGCCAGCTGCGCGATGCGCTTGCCGCTCGGGGTTACGAGCCCGCCGGCCCCGAGATCTACGCGCGCTACGATCCGCCCTTCAAGCCGTGGTTCTTGCGCCGCAACGAGGTACTGCTCCCGGTCCGACCCGTCTCCGAGGAGTGACCGTCCGGCCGGAGGGTCTCAGTCCACCGACGTCGGGAGGACTCCGGAGCGGGCTCCGTTCACGAGCCATCCAACGAAGCCAACGTGGCCCCGGTCCGGGAGCTGCACCGGGGGCGTGCGGCTCTCCGACGGGGATCTCTTCGCTCGCGTCACGAGTCGGTGATCCTTCGGTTGCCCCGTGAGATCAGCGGCTACGGTACGATGCACACGGGAGGGATGATCATGCGCCGAGCTGTACTATTGCTGACCGGGGGCTGCATCGCAGCTGCGCTTCTACTGGCGAGTGGAGGTCAGGCTGCATCGAACAACAACGACAGTGACTACTGGCTGTCCAGCGACGTGCTGGCAGGTATCACGTTGCGGGGGATCGGGCCAGCGGTGGCATCGGGCCGTGTGTCCGATCTCGCTGTGGACCCCACCGACACATCACGCTGGTTCATCGCCATCGCTTCCGGTGGTGTCTGGCGGACCACCAACGCCGGTACGACCTGGGAGCCGGTGTTCGATGGCGAGGGCTCCTACTCGATCGGGTGTGTGACGATCGACCCTCACGATCCATCGGTGGTCTGGGTCGGGACGGGCGAGAACAACTCGCAGCGGTCGGTATCGTTCGGCGATGGGGTGTACAAGTCGGTGGACGGCGGCGACAGCTGGACCAATATGGGGCTCGAGACCTCCGAGCACGTTGGCAACATCATCGTCGACCCACGCGACTCCGACGTGGTGTATGTGGCCTCGCAGGGACCGTTGTGGAACAGCGGCGGCGAGCGCGGGCTGTACAAGACGACCGACGGTGGCGAGACGTGGGAGCGGATCCTGCATGTGTCGGACGACACCGGAATTGCCGAGGTCCGGCAGCATCCGAGTGACCCGGACGTGCTGCTGGCGTCTGCCTACCAGCGGCGTCGGCACGTGTGGACCCTGATCAACGGGGGCCCGGAGTCGGGCCTGTACCGCTCAGATGACGGCGGCGCCAGCTGGACCGAGATCGAGAAGGGTCTGCCCTCCGTTGACATGGGTCGGATCGGGATGTGCATCTCGCCGGCGGATCCGGAGGTGGTGTACGCCATCGTCGATGCGGCCAGGGATGAGGGTGGCTTCTTCCGCTCCACCGATCGGGGCCGGAGCTGGGAGAAGCGCTCGGACTACACCGCCGGCGGCGACTACTACAACGAGATCTTCTGTGATCCTGAAGACATCGATCGGGTGTACTCGATGGATGTCTGGATGCAGGTGACCGAGGATGGCGGGAAGACGTTCAAGCCGGTGGGCGAGCGGTTCAAGCACGTGGACAACCACGCGTTCTGGATCAACCCGGAGGACACGCGCCATCTGATCGCGGGCTGTGACGGTGGTGTCTACCAGACGTGGGACCGGGGTGCCACCTGGGACTTCCTGGAGAACATTCCGATCACCCAGTTCTACCGCGTGGCGGTCGACAGCTCCGAGCCGTTCTACTTCATCTACGGCGGCACGCAGGACAACGCGACGCTCGGCGGGCCGACGCGGACGATGAGCCCTGGTGGAATCTACAACGAGGACTGGTTCGTCACCGTCTTCGGCGATGGCTTCGAGACGGTGGTGGACCCCGAGGACCCCAACATCGTCTACAGCCAGTGGCAGTACGGTGGCCTGGTGCGGTACGACCGACGCACGGGACAGAACATCGACATCCAGCCGCAGGAGCCACCAGGTGCGGAGCCGTACCGGTGGAACTGGGACTCGCCGGTGATCATCTCGCCGCACTCCAACACGCGGCTGTACTTCGCGGCGTCCAAGCTGTTCCGTTCCGACGACCGTGGTGACAGCTGGACCGTGATCTCGGACGACCTGTCGCGAGGGCTCGACCGCGACGAGCTCGAGGTCATGGGGCGGATCTGGGAGGCGGACGCGGTGCACAAGAGCATGTCCACCTCGATCTACGGGAACGCGGTGGCGCTCACCGAGTCGCCGCTGGTGGAGGGGCTGTTGTACGTCGGGACCGACGACGGCCTGATCCACGTGACCTCTGACGGCGGCGAGACCTGGCGCACCATGGAGAGCTTTCCGGGCGTGCCCGAGCTGTCGTACGTGGCCGAGCTCGAGGCGTCGCAGCACGACGCCGACACGGTGTACGCCACCTTCGACAACCACAAGATGGGCGACTTCGCCCCGTACGTGCTCAAGAGCTCCGATCGCGGCGCGACCTGGACGGACATCACTGGTGACCTGCCCGAGCGTGGCATGGTGTGGACTCTGGCCCAGGACCACGTCAAGCCAGAGCTGCTTTTTGCGGGAACCGAGCTCAGCCTGTTCGTGACCCTGGATGAGGGTGAGCACTGGGTCGAGCTGTCCAGCGGGCTGCCGACCATCGCCGTGCGCGACCTGGAGATCCAGCGCCGGGAGAACGATCTGGCCCTCGGAACGTTCGGACGCGGGTTCTACATCCTCGACAACTACGCTCCGCTGCGCGAGCTGAGCGCCGAGACCCTCGAGCAGGATGCCGCGGTGTTCCCGGTCAAGGACGCGCTGCGCTACATCGAGACCGCCCGCCTGGGCTTGCCAACATTGCCGAAGGCGTTCCAGGGCGATACCTTCTACGTGGCGCCGAACCCGCCGTTTGGGGCGGTGTTCACCTACTACCTGAAGGAGACCGTGCAGACGCGCCAGGAGCGCAGGCTCGAGGCCGAGAAGGCGGCGCGCGAGGAGGGAACGACCGCCGACTACCCGACCATCGACGAGCTTCGCGCCGAGGACGAGGAGCACGAGCCACGGATGTTCCTGGTGGTTCGCGACACCAGCGGCGAGGTGGTGCAGCGGGTCGAGGGCGCCCGTCAGAAGGGGATCCACCGTGTGGCGTGGAACCTCCGCTACCCGGCCACCACCCCCACCGATCTCGCCTCGGACGAGCCGGCGCCGTGGGAGACCCCTGAGGTCGGGCCCCTTGCGCTTCCCGGAACCTACACCGTCACCCTCGAGCAGGAGGTCGGTGGAGAGCTCACCCAGCTGACCGAGCCGACCTCGTTCCAGGTGAAGAACCTGGACCTCGGATCGCCGTTGACGGCCGATGATCCGGCGTCCCAGCACGCCTTCCAGGAGAAGGCCGCCGAGCTGCTGCGCGCGGTCGACGGTGCGGTCAAGGCCGCCGGTGAGGTGGCCGAGCGGGTGACGTACCTGCGCACGGCGATCGTCGACACTCCGGATGCGAAGCCTGAGCGGTTGGCGGAGCTGGCGTCGATCGAGGCCGACCTCAACGACCTCCTCATCGGGCTGCGTGGCGACCGGACGCGCGCGAGCCGCAACGAGCCGGCGCCGCCGTCCACCCGCGGCCGCGTCCATCGGATCGTGGATGGGCAGCTGTTCACCACGCAACCGCCCACCGGAACGCACCGTCAGCTGTATGACTGGGCGTCGGACGCCTTCACAGACCAGCTCGAGACGTTGCGGTCGCTGGTCGATCGGCTGGAGGCCCTCGAAGCCCAGCTGGAGGATGCGGGCGCACCGTGGACACCGGGACGGATCCCGGAGTGGGGTAACCAGTAACGGACAACGCGGCGTTGCCGCGGACCGCCGGCGCCGCCGGCGGTCCGCGGGTGACGCGCATCGAGCAAGCGGCGAGAGGGAGCACAGGATGCCAGATCAGGAGCGCGAGCACGACATCGTGCTGTGGGGAGCTACCGGGTTCACCGGGCAGCTGGTGGCCGAGGAGCTGCTCCGTCTCGACGGCGTGGACACCGTCGTCCGCGTCGCGTTGGCGGGCCGCGACCGGAGCAAGCTCGAGGCCGTACGCGATGGTCTGGGCGCTGCATCGGCACAGGTGACACTGCTGCTCGGCGACAGCTTTGATCGGCCGTCGCTGGACGCCATCGCGCGCTCGGCACGGGTCGTGTGCTCCACGGTGGGGCCGTACTCGCTGTACGGTTGGGAGCTGGTGGCTGCGTGTGCAGAGAACGGTACCGACTACTGCGATCTCACCGGCGAGGTTCCGTTCATCCGCGAGGTCGCGGATACGTGGCACGACCGAGCCCGGGAGACCGGAGCGCGTCTGGTGCACTGCTGTGGCTTCGACTCGATCCCATCGGATCTGGGGACGCTCCTTCTTCAGACGACGGCCATCGAGCGGTTTGGCTCGCCTCTGGACGAGGTGCGGATGGTCATGGGACCGAGCCGGGGTGGGTTCTCGGGCGGGACGGTTGCGAGCCTCCTGCACGTTCTCGACGAGGCCCGAGAGGACCCCGCCGTCCGCCGAGTCCTCGGGCATCCGTACGCCTTGAACCCGCCGCAGGAACGGTCGGGACCTGACGGATCCGACCAGGCGGGCGTGCGCTTCGACCGTCTGGCGAACCAGTGGACCGCTCCGTTCTTGATGGCGGCAATCAACACCCGCGTGGTTCGTCGTAGCAACGCGCTGTTGGGCTTTCCCTACGGGCGAGGCTTCCGCTACTCGGAGGTGACCGGCTGCGGCCGCGGCCCGACCGGGCTTGCCCGTGCGACGGCTGTGGCCGGTGGCCTGGCGGGCTTCGTCACGGCGCTCAATGTGCGGCCTGCACGTGCACTGCTCGAGCGGGTGGTGCTGCCGTCGCCGGGGGAGGGACCAGATCGGGCCAAGCGTGAGGCGGGGTACTTCCGGATGCGCCTCATCGGCCGCGGCACGGACGGCGACGGCGAGCCCGTGACGCTGTCAGCCCGCGTGACCGCTGATCGCGATCCCGGTTACGGTGCGACGGCGCGCATGCTGGCGTCCTCGGCGGTGGTGCTCGCATGCGAGGAGCGGTACTCGCGTGGTGGCGTGGTGACGCCCGCAGTGGCGCTCGGCATGCCGCTGATCGAGCGTCTTCGCAGCCACGGCATGACCTTCGAGGTGGAGTAGGCCGTTGGCGACTCAAGACTCCGGATCTTTGGAAACTCGAAGCAAAGCGTCTGGGTTGAGTTCTAAGTTCTTAATTTTGAATTCTTAATGCC
>CAZEJK010000306.1:0-5973 GCA_964512045.1 uncultured Thermoanaerobaculia bacterium | reverse complement strand
CGGATCGTGGCCTCGGCCACCTGCGGTGCAGTCAACGCGGTGACCGTCGAGGTGGACACGACGCCGTCAGTCGATGGCTGCTTCGAGCTGTACGCCAGCGTTGGGTGCGACACCGGCGGCTGGGGCCATGCCGAGTCGTGGCTCGGCTTCGACTGCGGCACCACCGATGCTTCGGGGCACCTGGAGGCGGAGCTGCCGCTTCCCTTCGTGTGGTCACAGCCGGAGCTCTACCTGTCAGCACGCTTCTCGGGACCCGACGGCACCTCCGAGCTCTCACCGTGCTTCCGGATCGAGCAGGCTGCCGGTGACGCCGACAGCAACGGCGTGCTGGATGCGGCCGACATTCGCGAGCTCATCGTCGCCGAGCACGCAATGGCGGCTCCATTGGCGGGCGACTGCAACCACAGTGGCACCATCGGTGTTGACGACATCGCGTGTGTCCTCTGCCGGATCTACGCCGAGTAGGAGCACCGCCCGGCTTCGCTTTCCCCACCCGCCCACCGCGGCTACGCCGGAGCAGGCCCGGATCCGGCTCTGGCCCCGGTCCTCGCCCGGATACCGACAGCCCGCCCCGGATCTCGGAACCCCCGATCATCGTGTCGACCCGAGCGCTCCACAGGTCCAGCAGCGATGCTGGGCCGGGCAAAGACGGCCGCGGGCTCACCCTCCGTCCCACCGCGCCTGCATCATCCGGGAACCAACCCGGGCGTTGGCCCGTTCTCTCCTCTGTGGCACAATGCACCTACAAGGAGGAGCTGATCATGCGACGCGTTTCCGCTCTGTGCGGTATGTTTCTTGTTGTCTGCCTGGCGCTCGGCGCAGCGGCCCCTGCAGAAGCCCAGCAGGTGGCTGTGGTCCGCGTCCAGAGCCTGGATGCCGCGCTGGCCGATATCGAGGCCGTGGCCCAGGCCGCCGGGCAACCGCTCAACCGTGAGGCGATGGTGGGCATGGCCCTCGGCGGGCTCGGCATCACCGACGCCTCGTTCCTCGACTTCGCTCGGCCGCTGGTGGTGACCATGCCCGTCGAAGGGATGGCGCTGCAGCAGAAGGGTCTGGTGGGTGCGGTACCAGTCAGCGACGCGGCTGCAGCGATGAGTGCGCTCAGCACCCGGTTCGGACCGCACACAGAAGCGGACGGCGTGCACAGCTTCGGCGGCGAGGACGGCGCGATCCTCCACGCCGTCGAGAAGGACGGCTATCTGATCGTCGGCGGCAGCGCGGACCTCGTCCAGACCATCAACCCACTGGACGCAGGAGCTCCCGAGGACACGATCTCGGTGGAGGTGTTCCTTGAGCCGATCGCTCCGATGCTCCAGGCCGGACTGCAGGCGGGTCAGCAGAAGATGCGAACCGAGCTCGAGGGCGAGGACGGCGAGGATGTCGGGTTGGACACCTCCGCGGTCTCGGGAATGCTGGATCTGTACATGGATGGCGTGCAGGCTCTGGTCGCCAACACGAGCAGCCTGCAGATGGCGTTGAACGTGGACGACGGCGCCGTGCGCTACACGCTCGGCATGGTGCCGACCGAAGGCAGCGGGATCGCCCAGTTCGTCGCCTCGCAGAAGGGTGATCTTCCCGAGCTTGCCCGTCTCGTCGACGCCTCCTCGGCCGGCATGTTCATGGCGGGCCAGCTGAACCTGTCCGGCGAGCTCCGCGCCGGGCTCAAGGACCTGGTGGAAAGCTACATGGGCCTGATGACCGGCATGTTCGATATGGCATCGGAGGCCACCGCAGCCGATGCCACGTCTGAGGCGCCTGCAGAAGGAGAGACGGCCGACACAACGGATCCAGAGCTGGAGAAGATGCGCGAGCTCTGGGCCGTCTACACCGATGTCATGTCCGCCACCAGCGACCGGTGGGTGGAGTGCTTCCGAGGGGACATGGCGATGACGTACGGCTTTGACGCGGCCGGGAAGCTGTCGTTCACCCAGGCGAGCGGTCTCACCGATCCCGAGACGTGTCATGGCCTGATGTCGGAGATGGCCCACCAGTTCGAGGCCGCGCTCGCTGCACACGAGGAGCTCGCCGACCTGCTCACGGTCTCGGAGGGTCCACGGATCGGCGACGTCTCCACGGAGATCACCACCGTGAAGATCGGCGATCTGATGGCGGCGATGCCGTCGGCCGACGTAGCTGACACCGAGGAGGTGGAAGCGGCGCTGACCAGCATCTACGGCGACGAGATGGTGATCGCCACCGCCGAGATGGAGGACGTGATGCTGATGGCCGGTGGAGGCAGCGCCATCGCGAAGCTCGAGCAGGCTGTCGCCCGCGTTGCCACCCAGCCCGGGCTCCCATCGTTCGCGCCGATCCGCACCGGCCCTGGGTACTTCGGCGTTGTCGACATCGGCCGGTTCATGGAGGGCTTTGCCGCGATCGCTCCCGAGGCCCGAGACGAGCTCGGCGGCATGACCGAGGCGTTCGCTCCCGGTGTCCACCGGATCCCGTTCGGCCTGCGGTTCGAGCCGAGCCGGGTCGCGTTCGAGATGGCGGTCCCGCTGGCCACCGTCGAGGCGATCGCCACGTATGCAGCCGAGCAGAGCGCCGGCGACGAGGAGCTGCCGATGCTCGAGGAGGTCGAGCCAGAGGAGCCCGAGGAACCGTAAAGCCTCCCGGACACGCAGCACAACGAAGACGGCCGCCAGCCAAGAGGCTGGCGGCCGTTGCGCATTCACTGTGCTGTCGTGTCAAAGCCCTGCGACTGACCGCTTCGATCCCGGTGCTTCAGCGTTCAGCACGGCGGCTGCTGCGGTCTCACCCTTGTCACGGTGCTACACTCGCAGGAGACGAAAGGACGCAGCGCACAACCGAGATGCAACGACCAGAGTCGGTCTCTCGAGAGCCTGTCTGGCAGCTGATCGCCCGCCACGAGGGTCAGAACGGGACCGTGTCGCTCACAGAGGGCGAGCACACCGTTGGCTCCTCGGCGGCATGCGACATCCGCATGGCGCACCCCACCGTCTCCCGACGGCACGCGACGATCCGCTGCACAGCCGACTCGGTCTCGGTGGAGGATCTGGGATCGACCAACGGCACCTTCGTCGATGGGCACGCCATCGCGGGCAGTGGCTCGGTCGGGGTGATTCCAGGCTCGGAGCTGGTGTTCGGTCAGCTTTCCTTCGTGCTCGCTCGCGCTGCATCCCGCCCCCAGCGGCGCCGTCTCGACACCCCCGATCTTCTCGGCAAGTCGACCATCGGCGAGCTCCGTCAGGACGCTGACGAGGTCGTCTACGCCGCCGACGAGATCATCGTGCGCCGGGGCGAACGGTCCCAGTGGCTGTACGTCATCATCTCCGGAGAGGTCGAGCTGTCGCTGCACGACGACGGTACGCACCGGCGACCCCTCGCCCGACTCGGCCCGGGCGCCACGTTCGGTGCGGAGTCAGTGCTGTCGGAGCAGGCCTCCGCGGTGGACGCGATCGCGCTGGAGACCGTCCACGTCCTCCGCTACCCGATCACGGCGCTCGCCACTGCACTCGATCGGTCGGCCTCGCTGCGCGGCAAGCTCCTCAGGGGGATGGCCCATCAGTTCCGCGAGGTCACCTGCGACGTGCTCGATCTCCTGCGCGGCACCGAGGTGATCTCCAGGCTCGTGCAAGGCGACGACGAGCCCAGCGAGCTGGTGGCGGTGTCGGCGAGAATGCGAGCCGTCACCAAGCGCATGGAGCGCGCCGCCGGGAGCCGGCAACCGGTCCTGCTCGTGGGCGAGAACGGAACCGGACGCACCCTGGCGGCCCATCAGATCCACCAGACCTCCGCGTACGCCCAAGGGCCCCTGATCGCGGTGAGCTGTGGGAAGCTCGCTCCAGAGCATGCGACGGAGCTGATCCTCGGTCCCACACACGATGGCACGGAGGGTTCTCGCCAGGGCGGCGGTATCGACCTGGCGCGCGGCGGCACGCTGCTGCTCGAGGACGTGGACCTCCTCGACACCACGGATCAGCTGTCGTTGGCCAGCAGTCTCGGCGACGACAGCTCTGCCGCCAGCGGCCGGCTGCCAGCGACCCGGATCGTGGCCTCCGCCGGCGCGACGAGCGACGGCGACGGCACTGCCTCCAGGATCGAGGCCTCGCTTCTGGAGCAGTTCGAGCACGTCATCCACCTTCCGACCCTGGCCGACCGGCGACGCGACATCGTGCCGCTGGCCGAGCAGTTCCTCGAGCAGAGCTCCGGGGAAGGCTCGACGCTCAGTGAGTCCGCACGCCACGCCCTTCTCGCCATGGGTTACCGCCGCGCGAACGTCTCCGAGCTGCGCGAGATCATCGAGCTCGCGGCGCGAGTTGCAGACGGCCCCGAGATCCGCGCGGAGCACATCTTGAGCGGCCTCGAGGACGATGCACCCCGTGGTCTCGATGTCACCGGCTCGACCCCCGTTGCGATCCTCACTCGAGACCGGTGGCTCACGGGTCTGAAGGCGGCGACGGCCGCTGGCTTTCTGGGTGTCATCGGGCTCTGCCTGCTCGCCGGAACGACGGCGATCGGGCAGATCGCCAACGCCGGCATCTGGACCACGTGGGAGCCGGTGGTGTTCGCCTCGTTCCTGCTCATCGGACCGCTCTGGTGCACCATCTGCCCCCTGTCGGCCTCCAGCCGCTGGGCGCAACGCATGAAATGCCTCGGACGCCCACCGCCGGAGTGGATGCGCCGGCACGGACCGTGGCTCGCCGTTGCGGGGTTCGCCGTGATCGTCTGGTCGGAGCGGATGTTCGCGATGACCACGCGGCCGTTCGGATCGGGTGTTCTCCTCTCGGCTCTGCTGGTGGCAGCGATGGTCTGCGGCGTCGTGTACAGCCGCGAGGTATGGTGCCGACACCTCTGCCCGCTCGGCCGGCTCGCCGTCACCGTGGCGCCGGCCGCACCGCTCGAGCTGGGCGCCAGCCGCAGTGTGTGTGCCTCGACCTGCAGCGGCCACGAGTGCTACCGAGGCAACGACGCAGTCCCGGGCTGCACGGTGTACCACCATCCGCTGGAGGGCCGCGAGTCGCACCGCTGCAAGCTGTGTCTGGACTGCCTCCGTTCCTGCCCGCACGGCTCGGCCCGCCTGCGTCTGAGCTGGCCTCTGCGCGGTCTCTGGTCAGTCGACACCAACGCCACAGACCTCGCGCTCTTCTCTCTGACCGTGACCGTCCTGGCGGCGCTCCTGCTCCTGCCGGTCGCGGAGGCGGGCACGCACCAACCGTTGCTGTTCACCGCTCTGTGCGTCGCCACGGTCGTGTTTGGCATCGGTGCCCACTGGGTCCTGCTGGGAGGCACGCGAGGATCGACGCCCCGCGCGACCACCATCACCAGAGTCATCGTTGCCGTCATGGTGCTCGGCTGGAGCGCGCTGATGGCCTCGCAGCTCGCCAACGTCTCGGTGCTCCGCGAGCTCCACATCGTCACCCAGCCCGAGACCGCCTGGCTGCCGTCACAGCTCCCGCTGCTGACCGTCGCTCAGCTCCTCGTCCTCGTCGCCGCATGGGCTGCCACCACGTTCGCTCTCCGCACCATCCGCCGCACGGCACCGCCGGACGGCCAGCTCGGCCCGATCGCCTGGTGGAGCGCCCATGGGCTCACGATCGCCTACACCGTCACCGTCGCCGCGCTGGTTCTCGGACGGCCGTAGCGCAGACATCATGCTGCTCCCATGGCACTGCACGAGCAGGCTTCTCGACCTCTCGTCTGCATCGGAGTGAGAGCACTCTCCGCGCGACTCTACCGACCATGGCACTCCGGGCCGGCTCGTCGGATTGATGTCACGATTTCGTCAGCAGACGCCAATCCGCCCGGTTCTCCTGCGACACTATTTGTATGAGTGCAGCGAGCAACGAACCCCGCACGACCTCGGCGCCGCGCGGCGCCGCCGAACGACTGGCCTCGGTGATCATCGCCACCGGCGCCCACATCCCCGAGCGACGCAAGGCCGGAAGAGATTTTCTGGCGCACAGGTTCTTCGCTCCCGACGGGCAACCGTTCGACCCGGACGACAACCCG
>CAZEJK010000305.1:0-5997 GCA_964512045.1 uncultured Thermoanaerobaculia bacterium | reverse complement strand
TCGCCGGGGTGCTCTGGCGCGGCAACATCGCCGGATGGCGCCGAGCTAGCAGCGCGCTCATGGCAGCTCGGTCGAGATGACGGGGTGGGGCGAGGCTCCGGTGCTTCGTCGAAGTCTCAAGCCCGAGGTCGCCGCTCAACCCAGCTCGGTCGTAATGACGTACCGAACCGAAGAACCCCCACCCGGAGGGCGGGCATCCGTGCCCGCAGTTGATGCGCACAGAGGCAGGCTGGAAGCCTGCGCTCCATTGGTTCGGGGGAGCAGGCACGATCCCTGTGCTCCGTCGGTGGGGGCGGGCGGCTGGCATCGAGTCCTCACAGCCGAGCACCAGTAGCTTCGAACGCCCTCATGACCTCGACCGGGCCCCGGGGACACCCGAAGCACTCCGGACCACGACGGGCCCCGGCTCTACGACAGCAGCGCGCTGAGCTTCCCGAGCACCTCGACCGTCACAGAACGCGGCGCCGCTGCGACCACCTCGGCTCTGCGAGCCCGCCAGTCGAGGCTCTTCACCTGGTCCGACAGCACGACCCCGGTGATCGGCAGCTCGGACGGAAGGGTCACCTCGAACGGGTACCCCTTTGCCCTGCTCGTGATCGGACAGACGAGGGCCAGACCAACTCGGGAGTTGTACTCCACCGATGACACCACCAACGCCGGGCGACGACCAGCCTGCTCATGGCCTGCCTGCGGATCGAACGTCATCCAGACCAGGTCCCCACGGTCGGGCACGGCATCCACGGCTACCATGCTTCCTCGCCCACAGGTGGACCGGAGCTGATCTCCGTGTGGAGGTTCTCGTCGGTAACCCGAGAGAGCAGATCACTCAGCTCGTACCTCGGCGTCGTCGCCGGCCGGATCACGAGACAACCATCCTCGACCACCAGATCGACAGCCGACTCCTGGTCGAGCCCGAGATCGGCGGCATACGGCTTCGGAATCCTCACTGCCAGGCTATTTCCCCAACGTTGCACCTGCGTCCTCATGGCGCCTCCGTATCTACAAAGAGGATACGCCATCGCTTTGCACCCCGTAAAGCCCCTGCAGAGCCACCACACCACCTCCACCAGCAGCTTGGGGAGGAGCAACCAGCACGCCCGCGGGCTCTCCCACGGGATCTCTCCACTCGCCGGGGTGCTCTGGCGCGGCAACATCGCCGGATGGCGCCGAGCCAGCAGCGCGCTCATGGCAGCTCGGTCGAGATGACGGGGTGGTGTGAAGCTCCGGGCCTTCGCTGCTGGCTCGAAGCCTCACCTCGGGCCGCCACACACCTCCCACCACCCACCCGTCGGGGCAGGATGCCCCGACCATCGACCACCGCACCAGCCCGCCGCCACAACAACGCCCCCGACCATCGCCAGCCGGGGCGGGCGGGGGCAACTCAAAACTCAGAATTGAGAACTGAGACCTCCACGAAGCGTCGTCATCTCGACCGAGCCTCCGTGGCGAACCGAAGTACCGGCAACCGACCAGCCCCCACACCCACCCGCAGCACTCCCGCGAGTGGAGAGATCCCGTAGGAGAGCCGCCGCCACACACCTCCGACCACCCACCTGTCGGAGCAGGCGCCGATGCCTCGAGCATGCTCGAGGTGCCGGGCCTCCAGCCCTGCTACCATCTCGAGGATCCGAGGCGGAGGAGGACGAGGCCATGACGCACAGACCGGCGGTTGACGGCCACGACGTCACCGAGGCAACCCAGATCGAGCGACGACGCGAGCGAGCCGCCGAGGAGATCGCCGCGATCACCAACCAGGGCCAGCACCCGCTGTTCTCGACGTTCGAGGTGGCGTCGGCGACCACCGGCCGTACGTACACCGTGGACATCCGCTCCGCAGACGATCTCCTGAACTCCTGCACCTGCCCGGACTACCGCACCAACACCATCGGCACCTGCAAGCACATCGAGGGTGTGCTCAGCCGCCTTCGACAGCAGCTGGGCCGACGATGGGTCCGCCTCAGTGCCAACCCACCACAGGTCACGGAGGTGTTCGTACACCATGGCGTCCAGCCGACGGTGCGAGTGGCGCGACCTGACGGCCCGTCCGACCAGCTCGGGCCGGTTCTCGACCGCTACTTCGCGCCGGACGACACCCTCCAGGGCGAGCCGCTCCGCGTGCTCCCCGCGCTGCTCAGCGAGCTTGAAGGTCTCACCGAGCGCAACGGCGCCGAGATCCTCGTCCGCCAGGAGGTTCGCGCCTACCTCGATCAGCTCCAGGACCTGGAGTCCATCCGCCGCCAGCGCGAGTGGTTTCTGGCGCAGGTGCGAGCCGGCAGGCGCTCGCTCGAGGTCCTCTCCGAGCCGCTCTACCCGTTCCAGCACGACGGCATGCTCCATCTCGCCTTGAGTGGGCGCAGCCTGCTCGCTGACGACATGGGTCTCGGCAAGACCGTACAGGCGATCGCGGCGTCGGTTCTTCTCCAGCAGCTGCGCGGCATCGAGCGCGTCGTGATCGTTTGCCCGGCCTCTCTCAAGCACCAGTGGAAGCGGGAGATCGAGCGTTTCACACGTTGCGACGCCGTCGTCGTCAACGGCGGCCGTCGCACCCGCCGAGAGCTCTACCGCAGCGGCGCCTTCTTCACCATCGTCAACTACGAGCTGGTCCTGCGCGACCTGGAGATGATCAACCAGCTCACCCCGGACCTCGTGATCCTCGACGAGGCCCAGCGGATCAAGAACTGGCGCACCAAGACCGCAGACGCCGTCAAGCGACTCGAGAGCCGGTACGCGTTCGTGCTGACAGGAACACCGCTGGAGAACCGCCTCGATGAGCTGTACAGCGTGTTCCAGTTCATCGATCCGAAGGTGCTGGGGCCGCTGTGGCGATTCAACCTGCGCTACTTCGAGGTGGAGAAGCGACGCTCCGGCAGCTACAAGGTGGTCGGCCTCAAGAACCTCGCGGAGCTCCGATCGCGTATCCGCCCGTACGTCCTCCGCAGGACTCGCGACGAGGTTCTCGATCAGCTCCCCGAGCGTACCGATAACCTGTTCTGGGTGGAGATGACCGCGGCCCAGCAGGAACCGTACGAGGACTTCCACCGCACGGTGAGCCGGCTTCGCGCACAGGCCGAGAAGCGCGCACTGACCCCGGAGGAGCACGACATTCTGATGCGCTCGCTCCTGAAGATGCGGATGATCTGCAACGCGCTGGCGTTGCACGACCAGGAGCTGGAGGGCAAGCAGATCGAGCGCACCGCACCGAAGCTGGTCGAGCTCGAGGCGATCCTTCGCGACGAGGTCGTCAGCGCAGGGCGCAAGGCAATCCTGTTCAGTCAGTGGTCGCGAATGCTCAAGCTCGTGGAGCCGGTGCTGCAGCGCTGCGGCCTGCACTGGGTCAAGCTGACTGGCAAGGTCCCCACCCACCGCAGAGGCGAGCTGCTCGACCGGTTCGCAGACGACCCGGACTGCCGGGTTTTTCTCTCCACCGACGCGGGCGGCGTTGGCCTCAACCTGCAGGCGGCATCGGTGGTCATCAACCTCGACCTGCCGTGGAACCCCGCGGTGCTCGAGCAGCGGATCGCCCGCGCCCACCGCCATGGCCAGCGACGGCCGGTGCAGGTGATCAATGTGCTCACCAAGGGCACCATCGAGGAGACGATGCTGGGCACGCTGGCCTCCAAGCAGCGGCTGTTCAGCACAGTGTTCACCACGCCCGCCGACGGAGACGTCGACGACGCAGTGTCGTTCAAGGACTCGGCCAGCTCCCTTCTGCAGCAGCTCGATCAGCTGCTCCCGGCTCCGCATCAGCCGAAGCTGCAGCTGGAGCCCGCGGCGACTCGAGAGCGGCAGGAGGAGCCCCGGCAGAGGCAAGCACCGCTGCTGCAACGGTTCTCCGATCGGCTGCTCGGCCGGTACCCGGGACGCGTGCTGCTGGTCCAGCGCGCCCCATCCGTCGGTGGCAGCGAGCCGGCGCCCGGCATCCTGGTGGTCGTCGACAGCAACCCGGGCGAGATCCGGCCGGTTGCCGAGGAGCTGCTTGCCACGGTCGCCAGGGAGGACGAGGCCGTCGCTCCACCACTGCTGATGATGGAGCGAGAGGGCTACCAGGCGCTCTGCGCGCTCACCGGCGGCGCCCTGATCGCTGGCGAGCCGCAGACGCCAGACGAGGCGTTCCGCGCCCCAGGCCTGCCTGCTCACAAGCCCGGCGACGCCGAGATTCGACGGCTCACGCACGCCCGCCGCGGCCTCGAGCAGGCCGATCGACAGGCCCGCCTCGCCCGAGTGCTCCTCGACGGCGGCTTCCCGGAGGAGATGCTGGAGCCGGCGCGAGCCGCCCTCGGCTGGGCCCTGACCGGCCACCTCGCGGTGGAGCACGACATCGAGCCCTCCGCCGAGCTCCCCTCGGCGCGCCGGGTCCACAGCGACCTCGTCGAGCCGGGCCACCTCACCCGCACTCTCGCCGCCGGGCTGGCCGAGGCCCGCGAGCTCACGACCCCTGCTGACGCCGACGAGGCGCCCGGCCCACTGTCACCCCAGACCTGCGCGGACATACTCGGCGCGATGACGTCGCTGCTCGACAGCCTCCGCGAGCGGATCGCCTCCAGCCAGCTGATACCACCATCGTAAGCTCGTGGCATGGCTGTCGGGAGCGCGTCCTGGAGCAGTCAGGCCGCGGGCTCTCCCACGGGATCTCTCCACTCGCCAGGTGCTCCTGCGCAACAACATCGCCGGATGCGGCCAAGCCAGCAGCACGGTCATGGCAGCTCGGTCGAGATGACGGGGTGGTGTGAAGCTCCGGGCCTTCGCTGCTGGCTCGAAGCCTCACCTCGGGCCGCCACACACCTCCCACCACCCACCCGTCGGGGCAGGATGCCCCGACCATCGACCACCGCACCAGCCCGCCGCCACAACAACGCCCCCGACCATCGCCAGCCGGGGCGGGCGGGGGCAACTCAAAACTCAGAATTGAGAACTGAGACCTCCAAGAAGCGTCGTCATCTCGACCGAGCCTCCGTGGCGGCGCGGAGCACCCCGAGCCTTCTGTGCGCCCCAACCCATCCGCAGCACCCCGGCGAGCGGAGAGATCCCGTAGGAGAACCCGCGACCTCACATACTCAATGGTCACGACCACGCCCGCTGGGCGCCACTCGTCACGTGATAAGCTTCTCCCAATGACGACGATAACGTTGCCAGACGAGCTGGTCGCAGTCCTCGCAGGACACCCGGCGCCAGACGAGCAGATCCGAGAGCTGGCGGTGCTCGAGCTGTACCGTCGACGCTCGATCTCGAGTGGCAAAGCCGCGGAGCTCCTTTCCATGGAACGAGAGGAGTTCATCCGCTACGCAGGCCGGCTCGGCATCCCCTACGTGGACCTCGACGAGATCGAGCTGCATCGTGAGCTGGACGCAGCGAGCCGCCTCTCGGAATGACCGGCAGCGTTGTCTCCGACTCGAGCCCCCTGATCGCCCTGGAACGGATCGAGAGCCTGTCGCTCCTGCAGAGACTGATGTCAACGGTCGCGATTCCCCACGCCGTAGATCGTGAGGTCTTTGCGACTCAACGCAGACCGACCTGGATCGAGGTTGTGCCACTCTCCCATCCGCCAGACGCGCGGCTCCATGAACGTCTTGGTCAGGGGGAGCTGGAAGCGATCCAGCTCGCAATCGAGCTGGAGGCTCGGTGGCTCATCCTCGATGATCTTCCAGCGCGGCGACTCGCCGCGTCCAGTACACTACCCGTGATCGGCACTGCAGGGTTACTACTCAGCGCAAAGAAGGCGGGTCTGATCGACGCGGTAGAACCAAAGCTCCATCGACTGATCCACGAAGGCTTCCGGCTTTCAGACACGGTCGTATTCGCGGTCCTCAAGGCCGCCGGCGAAGCCCCAGCCTGCAACCCCGAATGAGCTCAGACGGCGACCGGGCATCACCGATGCGCCGACATGTCGGGCCAAGATGCCCCAACCACGCACCAGCCTGACGAAGCCCCGCGGGGCGGGCGGGATTCTCCACTCTGAGCTCATCCTCTCGTCATCTCGACCGAGCCTCGGTACAACGG
>CAZEJK010000304.1:0-6009 GCA_964512045.1 uncultured Thermoanaerobaculia bacterium | reverse complement strand
GGCTGTCCCGGTGGCGTCGATCGGCAACTGGGTGAGCCAGCATTTGGTCTGCAACATCCCGCACTTCTGCCAGATGTTCCTCGACGACGAGTACACGAACCTGGACGGAAAGTACTTCGCCCGCAGCCCGGTGTTCTACGCCAACCGGGTCACCACGCCGTGCCTGAACATCTGCGGGGCCGAGGACCGGTGCACCCCGCCGAACCAGGACATGGAGTTCCACCGGGCGCTGCGGCTGCACGGCGTGGAGTCCGCGCTCGTGACGTATCCGCAGGAGGGTCACGGGCCACGCCAGTTCCCGGCGATCTTCGACTACTCGGCCCGGGTCGCCGGATGGTTCATCCGGTTCCTCGGCCTCGAGCGCGCCTGAGCGGCCACTCCTGATGAGGGCGTTGCTGCGCTCACATTGGCGTATCCTTGATCGCGAGACTATACAATTGTATAGTCGGGAGTATGGAGCTGTGCCGGGGTGTCCGGCCGGTCCTCACGAGTCGCAGCACGGCACGTCGGTTGGGTAACCGTGGACACAAAGGAGGCGTGATGACGTCGAGTGAGAGAGTGGAGTTTTTGTACCTGCAGCAGGAGGACTGCGTCCGGGCCGGAGGGCTCGACATGGCCGGCGCCATGCGTGCCACCGAGCGCTCCTTCTTCCTCCACGGCAAGGGCGACTACATCCAGCCAGGGAAGCCGGTGATCCGCTGGGGAGGTCCCGAGACGGAGGAGACCAGCGGTCGGATCATGTCGATGCCGTCGTTTCTCGGGGGCGCCGAGTACGCCGACGAGCTGGCGCGCAGGGGTCTCCTCGGTCCGGTCGGCACATCGGGGATCAAGTGGATCCCCAGCCGCCCCCACAACCCCACGAAGCATGGCATGCCGCGCGCCAACGCTGTGATCATCATAGTCGACCCGGACACCCTGATGCCCGCCTGCATCATGGACGGCACCCTGGTGAGCGCCATGCGCACCGGTGCGGCCTCCGGAGTCGCCGCCAAGTATCTGGCCAACCCCGACTCGAAGGTGATGGGTTTGGTGGGGGCTTCGGTCCAGGGCATCACCCAGACCATGGGCATCGCGGCCGGGGTGCCGTCGCTCGAGGTGTGCAAGGTGTACGACATCAATCGGCAGACCGCGGAGGCGTTCCTGGAGAAGATCAAGCCGCACGGCGTCGGCATGGGCTTCGAGATCGTCGACAGCGCCGAGGCGGCATTCCGGGACTCGGATGTGATCTCCACCGCGACCATGGCGAGAGAGCCGTACGTCGACGGACGTTGGTACAAGCCGGGGGCACTGCACTGCGAGATCTCGTTCTGGGACACGCCGCCGGCGGCGCTCGAGCTGGTCGACGTGGTGGTGGTCGACGACTGGTACCAGGTCAAGCACCACGGTGTTGACGTGAGCTGGCGAGCGGTGCGCGACGGCGTCATTCCCGAGTCGAAGATCCGCGGCAACCTCGGCGAGATCGTGGTCGGCTCCACGCCGGGTCGCACGAGCCCGGAGGAGAAGATCTTCTTCAACCCGATCGGCATGGGCCTCCACGACCTGTCGGAGGCGCACCGGGTTTTCCAGAACGCCGTGAAGCAAGGCATCGGGCGGCGGCTTCCGCTGTGGGAAGCCCCTGCTCTCGCGTGAGATCGGAGGACAGCATGGGCACACCGCAACGCGACTCGTACGACGTGATCATCATCGGCGCTGGGATCATCGGCTCAGCGATCGGAATGGAGCTCGCAAAACGGGGCCAGCAGACCCTCAACATCGACAGGCTCCCCGCCGCAGGGTACGGCTCGACGTCGAACACCTGCGGCATCATCCGGCTGCACTACTCGACTCCTGAGGGCGTCGCGATGGCCCGAGAGTCCTACTACTCGTGGCTCGACTGGAGCCGGTACATCGGCGTGCCCGACCCGAGCGGCTTGGCGCGCTACGTGAACACAGGCTGCATGGTCCTCAAAACCGAGAAGAACCGGTTCCTCGAGCGGGTGATGGCGAGCCTCGACGAGCTCCAGGTGGCGTACGAGGAACTCGGCCCCGAGGAGGTCCGGAGGGTGCTACCGTTCGTCGACACTCGCCGGTTCGGGCCTCCCGTCCTGGCGGAGGACCCCCGCTTCGGCGAGCCGACCGGCGACGCCATCGCCGGCGCCATCTACATCCCCGAGTCGGGCTACTGCAACGACCCACAGCTCGCCTGCCACAACCAGCAGGTGGCGGCCGAGGTTCATGGCGGGAGATTCCTGTTCAACGCGGAGGTGGTCGAGATCGTGAAGGCCGACGGCCGCGTCGCGGGCATCCGCCTGGCCGACGGCAGCGAGCACCTTGCACCGGTTGTGGTCAACGTCGCGGGTCCCCACTCGGCCAAGGTGAACCGTATGGCGGGGGTCGAAGAGGGCATGAAGATCCGTACCCGGGCGATCAAGCAGGAGGTGTGCCACGTCCCCGCTCCGTCCGGGGTCGACTACGCCGTTGAGGGCACGATCATCTCCGACGGCGACATCGGCTGCTACTCCCGCCCCGAAGTGGGTAACCACGTCCTGATCGGCTCGGAGGATCCGGAGTGCGACCACCTCGAGGAGGTCGATCCGGACGCCTACGACCAGAGCTTCAGCTTCCAGCACCGGACCCAGGTGCTGCGCGAGGCGCAGCGGATCCCTGACCTCCCGGTTCCCAGCCAGGAGAAGGGCCTGGTCGACCTGTACGACGTCACCGACGACTGGCTGCCGATCTACGACTGCTCGGATCTCCCTGGCTTCTACATGGCGGTGGGAACCTCCGGAAACCAGTTCAAGAACGCGCCGGTGGCCGGGCCGATGATGGCGGAGCTGATCGCCAAGGTCGAAGCCGGCCACGACCACGACCGGGAGCCGGTGCAGCTCCACATGAAGTACACCCGTCGGTCGTGCAATGTGGGCTTCTTCAGCCGGCTGCGCGAGATCAACCCCGACTCGTCGTTCTCGGTCATCGGTTAAAGGGAGGCACCGTGCCAGAAGATCTCGCCGCCACCTATCGCCGGCGCCGCGAGGCGCTCATGGAGCAGCTGCAGGGCGGACTCGCCCTGATCGACTCGTCCGGAATGTCTCCCGATCCGCTCCTATATGACAAGAACCTGCGGTACCTCGTCGGGCCGACGCCGCGCGACTCGGTCCTGCTGCTCGCGCCAGAAGGCGTCACGATCGACCGGCTCGAAACGCTGCACAGGCCGGAGCTCGGCCGTGGGCGCGAGGTCCGGGAGATCCTGTTCGTGCGTCAGCTCACCGAGCAGGAGCGGAAGATCGACGGCGAGGGACCCTCGTCCGACTCGGTCCAGAGGCGCAGTGGCGTCGACGCCGTCAAGAGCCTCGACGAGCTGGAGCAGGTCGTGTGCGGCGCCCTCATGCGCCACGACACCCTGTGGATCAACGTCGCCAGCGTGCCCAAGCTGAGCGCGCCTCCGGCGCCGGGACATATGCTGCTCCAGCAGATCCAGCAGCGACTGCCATGGGTCCGGTTTCGTAACTCCGCGTCGCTGATCCACGACATGCGCTGGGTGAAGGACGCGCACGAGGTCGAATGCCTGCGCCGGGCCTTCGAGATCCACGCTGACGTCTTCGGCAAGATCATGCACGCACTGAAGCCGGGCGCCAACGAGTCCCTGGGCCAGGCGATCTACGACTACGAGATGGGGCTGCGGTCTCACGAAGGCGTCAGCGGCGCCTGGAACGATCTTTACGCAGCCAACCTGATCGTCGCAGCAGGCAAGAACGCCGCTGTCGCCCACTACATGGCCAACGACCAGCCGATCGTGGACGGTGACTTGGTGCTGATCGACGGCGGCGTCGAGGTCGAGGGCTACTGCTCGGACATCAGCCGCACCTTCCCGGCGAACGGCCGTTTCACTGCTCGTCAGCGCGAGCTGTACCAGATCGTCCTCGATGCCCAGAAGGCGGCCATCGCCACCATGAAGCCCGGCGCCAGCGCCCTCGACGCCCACCGAGCCGCGTACGAGCAGTTTGTCGCTCACGGTCTCGCCGACCACAGCTGGGGGACAGCAGGACACCCGGTCGGGCTCAACATCCACGACGCCAACGGCTGGCGGGCCGACGACGACCGCCAGCTCGAGCCCGGCGCGGTGCTCGTGATCGAGCCGTTCCTGACGCTGCCCGATGAAGGCATCGGGATCCGGATCGAGGACGGGGTGCTCATCACCTCCGAAGGCCATGAGCTTCTGCAGGCGCCGGTCAGGGAGGTCGAGGAGGTCGAAGCGTGGTGCTCTCAGAGGTGAGCGTGGCGGCGAATCAGGGCTTGACATCTGTGCGTGGGCGCACTATACAATCGTATAGCATCGTGAACGGGAATCGGATGCAAACCGTGGAACCGAAAGCGCAATCCACCGTCCCGCCAGCGAGCTCGAACGCTCGACCTGGGCAGGTGGCTCGCGGGTCCTACAGCGCGAAGGAGGTCGACATGGCAGTCAGGAACACCGTCGGACGACGTCTGCACATCACGTGGCTGAGGAGCTGGGCTCTGCTGGCGCTCCTACTAATGCTCGGGCTGCCGCCGGGCTTCTCCCAGGAGCCGGCGTCCCAGGAGGAGCCTGCGCCGGAGGCGTCCCAAACCCAGAGCGAGGACGAGCAGCCCGGAGAGGAAACGCCGAAGCCCACCACATTTACCGGCGACATTACCGTCACCGCCAGCAAGCGCGAGGAGAGCGTGCGCGAGATCCCCGCGTCCGTGTCGGTGTTCGAGGGGGCCGAGCTGGAGATGCGGGGAGCGGCGACCATGGAGAGCTACATCCTCGAAACGCCGGGGGTGAGCTACAACAAGTTCGAGCCCCAGCGCTCCGAGGTCTCCATGCGCGGCATCTCGACCACCATGTTCAGTGGCGCCACCCAGACGCCTGTCGGCACCTACGTCAACGAGATCCCCACGACCGACTACCTGTTCGTGCAGTCGGTCGTCGACCTGACCCCGTTCGACCTGCAGCGGATCGAGCTGCTGCGCGGGCCCCAGGGCACGCTGTACGGCTCGGCCGCCCTCGGCGGCGTGATGCGGTACATCACCAACGTGCCCGACCTCCAGCGCAACGAGGGCGCCCTCCACCTCACCACCAGCTCAGTCGCCGACGGTGGGGTGAACCTGCTCACTCAGGGGATGTTCAACGCCGTGGTCAAAGAGAACGTGCTCGCGCTGCGCGGCGTGGTGTCGTATGCCCAGGACGACGGGTACATCGACAACACGGTGAGCGACGAGGATGACTGGAACTCCTACGACCAGCTCAGCGCCCGGTTGCTCGCCACCTGGAGGCCGTCGGAGACCGTGCAGGTCGAGGCGAGCTACATCCGCCAGGATCTCGAGCGCGACGGGTTCAGCCTGGTCGACCCCCAGGGCGACCCCGAGTTCGACGATCCGAGCCAACGCACCTATCCGTACTGGCCGGCCGAGTACCTCACCGACATCGCCAACCTGACGGTTCGCTTCAACCTGGGCTTCGGCGAGCTCATGTCCTCGACATCGTACGTCGACAAGGGCCTGGACCAGCGGCAAAGCCTGGGCTCGTTGATCGCGTACGACCTGGCGACGACCAACGAGTTCGTCTTGATGTCGCTCGGTCTCCCGGTCGAGATGGGCGACCTGTCGAGTCAGATCACCGACTCCCCGACCCTCGGCGCCCAGGATGCGGAGACCCTGTACCAGGAGCTGCGGCTGGTGTCGGAGGACACCGGGACCTTCGACTGGATCGCCGGGCTCTACTACGCGGACGTCCAGACGGACTACACGACCCTGCAGCTCCTGCCCGGGATCGAGAGTGCCGTCAACGCGCTAGCGCCGGGACTCGGAACCACGCTCTACCCGGGCGACCAGATGGTGAACTACACGGGGAGTCAGGAGGCGACGGAGCTGGCGGTCTACGGCGAGCTTGGCCTCGACCTGAGCGAGGTGTGGAAGCTGACCGCCGGCGCCCGCTACTTCTGGTACGAGTCCGGCAGCCGGATCGCCGTCACCTCGTTCGGCGCCACGACCGATTCCGGCGTGCTACCG
>CAZEJK010000303.1:0-6018 GCA_964512045.1 uncultured Thermoanaerobaculia bacterium | reverse complement strand
CCACCGCGGTGGCCAGCGGGTTCAGCAGGGTCCACGCCACTCCGAGCACCGAGCGTTTGTACCGCATCTTGACGTTGGTGCCGATCAGCAGGCGGAGCAGGTCGCGATACCGCAGCACATCGCGCACGGCGTCGCGGATCCGTCGGTTGGTATCGACTGCGGAGTCGTAGACGGGTGTTCCATCTTCGAGGTGCACTCACGCGTCTCCGGTCGTGTTGTGGAGGTTGCTCTGGTTGCGCTTGTGGTTTCCTCGCCACTTTTCGAGGAACCGCTTGCGGTTCGCTTCGTAGATGCGCGCGTACTCCGCTGCGTCCAGGTTGGCGAACGTTGCTTGTTGGAAGTGGTGGATCCACGCAGAGCGGAGGCAGCGGATCTCGTAGCCCGCGTTGAGGAGCCTTCGACACAGATCGTCATCCTCGAACATGCCAACCTTGAACCGCTCGTCGAGGCCGCCGACCTGCTCCCACACCTCCCGTCGGAGAGCGGCGCAGTGCAGCGCCAATCCCGGAACAGGGAAGCTGTCACCATCGTGCTGCCAGACGAACTGCTCGGCCCATGAGTCCAGCTCGGAGAGGTCTGAGTACCCGGCGGTGACTCGGGCCGCATCGGCAGAGCCGTTCGTCGAGGGACCCACCAGGCCGACGTCGGGATCGTGCCGAAGCGTGCGGACCAGCGCACAGAGCCAGCCCTGGGTGACCACCGTATCGTTATTGAGGAGGCAGAAGATCTCGCCTGTCGCCTCGCGGAACGCTCGGTTGTTGGCTGCAGCGAAACCCGCATTGTGATTGTTGCCGAACACCCGGAGGTTCGGACGGCGCTGCGCTTCCTTCTCCAGCCACGACAGCGTGGCATCTGCCGACGCATTGTCCACCACAATCACCTCGAAGCGTGGGTAGACCGTCGTCCGATACAGGCTTTCGATGCAGAGCTTGGTGAGCTCGAGGTTGTCGTGGGTAACGATCGCAACGGAGACGAGAGGGAATGTCGCTTCAACAGCCGCCTCGAGCAGTGCCGCGCGGTGGTCCCAGCTGTTGGCTCGGGCAAAGCGGCGTCGAGCCGCAACAGCGGCGGCTGACTTCGGCTCCAGGAGAGCATCTTCGATCTCGTGGAGAAATCTGCTGGTGCTATCGGCTCGCCGGATCAGATCCCCAATTGGCTCGAGCTCGGGGAGCGGCGTCGCGACGACCTCGAGGCCGGCGGCGAGCATCTCGTACGCCTTGATCGGATCGGCGGAGTCGGTCAGAGCGGAGCGCCGGAACGGAATGATCCCGATGTCGAAACCGGCGGCAAGGGACGGCAGCTCGCTGTAGGGACGTTCACCCAAGAAGAAGACGTTGTCGAGCTGCTCCAAGCGGGCGGTGTGTCCGCTCCAGGTCGAGCCCACGAGCACGAACGACCACTGGGGTCGCTCAAGGGCCAGCGCGAGGATCAGCTCGGTGTCCACCCACTCGGCGATCGCGCCAAAGTACCCTATACGCGGCCTCGGAACGGGATCCAGCTCCGGCGAGACGGCGGCCTGTTCCCAGTCTGAAGGGCAACACGCATTCGGAATCACCGTGCACGGAGGATCCTGAGCCGCTGCGGGTGGCGTCAGTGACCGGGCCGATACGGTGACACCGTGCGAGGCAGCGAACAGCCGCCGCTCCTCTTCTTCGGTCCAGGAGCCCGCTGTGGAGAACGCACCGTGCCGGTCCATGCGGTCGTACACCACCGGCCACCCGAACCGCTGGTGCAGACGTTCTGCCAAAGGCCTCCAGAACGGGGCCTGGACGAGAACCACGCCCTCATGGATCTTCGCGCTCTGGCGGATGGTGGCGAGGTCGTCCAGGAGCCGCACCAGGTCGCGTTCCCGCAACCGGTCAGAGCTGATGTCGAGCTCTCGCAGGACCGGCAGGGCGACGCCTCGAATGCCGGGAGCGAGCTGTACTTCGTCGATGGTGTGTGTGTCGGAATCGCGATGTGGGCGCAGGCGCACATACAGAACCGGCCAGCCGCGGCGTGCCATCGCTTCCAGAAGGTGCTGGGGTCGTTGCTTGCGAAACTCCCAGGGAATCACTGGCAGACAGACGATCACTGGCCGAACAGGAGCCTCGTGTGTACCCGTGGCGCTGTCAGTGTCCGCGCGTCGGGTGGCGGCGTGATGCACCGAGCGCGGCTGGGCTCCGCGGTGTCTCAGAGCTCTCAGTAGGCGAGATCGCCAGCGGTACGGAAGGTGACGGGCGATCTCGGTCCGTGCGGTGGAGACAGGGTGGAGGACGCGGTGCCGCCATACGAGCAGCTCGAGCCAGACGCGACGCTTCCGAAGCCTGCGACGGCTGTGAGCCTGCTCTCCGGTGGCTCCTCCATCGGGGTCCGGAGTGCGCCGGGGGCGTCGAGGAGAGCCGGTAACGTCGTTCTGCCCTGAGCCCATAGCGCGACGATACTACAGATGCATCGGAGAGGCTGCGACGCCTCGCCGCCGATGACGCGATCCGAGAGCGTGTACGAGAGCTGACTCTCCAGCTCATAGGATGCGACGAAGCGCTCGGATGAGCCAGCACGCCGGCCTGTCGCTCGAACGCTGGCAGACGTTTTCCATGCGCAGCGGGTTACTGAGCGCCACGATGCATCCTCGGGTGCTCTCCGCAGGATTGCGCGTGCAGCGAGGTTGCACGCCCCTTGCAGACGGGATGCGACCTGAGACTCGTCGCACTAGTCGAATAGCAGCACCAGCAGTGCGATCTGGTCCTCGTTGTCCACGTCGAGGTCATTGTCAGTGTCGGCGCCGTCACAGTCGCTGGTCCCGGCTGGCAGTGCGATCAGGATCTCGGCCATGTCGTCGGCCTCGAGCAGGCCGTTGCAGTTGGCGTCGCCGGCCAAGATGGTCGGGTACGGGTCGCACGCGTCACCGGAACCGTCGCCGTCGGTGTCCTCCTGCCCGGGATCCGGATTGCTCGGGCAGATATCGATATCGTTACAGAGCCCATCGGAGTCGCTGTCGCCGCTCGCAGGGTCTCCTGTGCACGATGATGCGCCGTCGGTGAGGGTGAGCTCGATCGCATCGTTCGCAAACAGCGGCTCGGCGGTGATCGGCAGCTCGTCGACGGCATCAATAGCATTCACGACGCTGCCCTCGAAAGAGATCCGGACGGGGCTGGGAAGCCCGGCGGAGGCAGCTCCAGCAGCGGGCTCGAGCCATACAGAGAACGGCTTCGGTTCCTCGCAGCAGGGGATGGTTCTGTCGGCCGTGACCCCCGTGTAGGAGATGACGAGCACTCCGTCGCTGACACTTGCCGAGCTCAGAGTGGTGATCTCTGGATCGTTCGGCTCGGCGACGCCGTCACCGTCGTCGCTGCGGATTCGGAGGGAGCCGACGAGGGTATCGAGCTGCTGCTGAGTCAACGGCGTCCCAGTGCCTCCAGTGAACCGCATCTGCAGGCGGCTCAGCACCGCTTCCCGGTCACCGAGGCGGCCCTGGTGCTCGAGCGAGAGCTGGGCAAGGGCGGTGTCCTCCTGCTCGGTGACCTCGCCGCCGTTGATGAGATCGGTCAGCGAGACCCCGACCGTGGCGCCGAGGTTGGTCCACACGAACTGCCAGAACGAGAGCTCGTGGATGATGAGCTCCGGATCCGCGTCGCCGTCGAGATCGAGGGCGTATGCCGGCGCTGCCTCCCCGTACGCCATGTCGTGCCGTCTCCAACCCGTCTCGGGTGCCCGGTCGTGGCGGAAGGCAACCTCGCGGAGCATGTTCTCGTACCAGACGTACGCCCCGTCGACGAAGCTGCCACCGTTTGTGATCTCGTAGCTGCCGACCACGTCGAGGTCTCCATCCAGGTCCATGTCCGCAAGATCGGGCGCGTCCACCTTCGGGATATCACCGCCACCGAATGGAAGAGCCTCGATGTCGCGTTGCGTCCAGCTCATGGGGCTGACCTGCTCCCACCACCGGTACGCAGAGGATGTGTGACTGACGATATCCAGGTCGCCGTCGAGGTCGATGTCGCCGAAGGCGAAGCTCGGCTCGTCCAATCCGATACTGACCTGCGTCCACGAGGTGCCGCCGCCGCTGTTCAGGTAGATCTTCAGGCCGTCCTCGGAGCCGAGGACGTCCTGATCGCCGTCGCCGTCGATGTCGATGATCTGGATGGAGTCGCGCAGCTGGATCTGGTCGATCTCGTGGTAGGCCCAGTTGGCGGACTGGGACATGTCGCCGAGGTTCTCGAACCAGCGCAGCCCGTAGGTGCCGTTCAGGTTCCACCACTCGATGTAGGCGGCCATGTCGAGGTCGCCGTCACCATCGATGTCCCCCAGCGCCATGTCTCGCTCGATGTCGTGCTCGGAGCCGGTGGTGGCCTCCCAAGTGGGGGCGCAGGTCCAGGCCGAGCCGTCGCCGGCAGTGTTCTCGCACCAGGTCAAGAACAGGTTCACGGCCCCCTGCTGGCCGATGAGAAGATCTCCGTCGCCATCGCCGTCGAGATCGCCGATCTGCACGTCGGTGGCGTTCTCGAAGCCGTACCAGGGTGCCACTCCGGCCTCGACGACATGGGAGATCAGGTACGCCAAGCCGTCCTGGCTCGGCTGTCCAGGGTTCTCCAGCCACATCACGCGCCGCCACGAGCCACCGTTAAGCGTGTCCTGATCGAGCACGGCGACATCGAGGTCACCGTCGCCGTCGATGTCGCCGCGCGCCGGAGGCTCGGGAATCTGATTGCCAGGACCGAAGGCTCCTGCATGCTGCAAGTCGAAGGTGGCGCCGCGGTGCGCCATCAGGTTGGTAGTCACATCGATCGTTCCCGCGGTCGTGTCCGTGGAGATGACATCAGGATCTCCGTCGGCATCCAGGTCCGCAGCGGTCGCAAAACCCGGCGCCCCGCCCGTCGCGATCTCTCGCCACACGTACTGCGGTGTCTGCGTGTCGTTCTCGTACCAGCCCACGGCGCCACCGGCCAGGTCGCCCGTGACCAGGACGTCCAGATCGCCGTCGAGATCGAGGTCGACCGCGTGTGCCGACGTGGGTCCGAACGCCGGCCCGAACGCTGTTCGCGTCCAGGTTCCCGCCGCTCCGGTGCCGTCGTTAGCCCACCACGCCAGAGTGTTGTCGAGGCGATCACCGGCGATCACGTCGACATCGCCGTCACGGTCGAAGTCGACAACTTCCAATGCCGCCACGTCCTGCTCTGTGCCGAGATCGGTGCGGCTCCATGGTACGCCGACCCCCGGCCGGGGGTTGACCCACCAGGAGATCATGTCGAACCCGGGCACAGCGGCAAACACGTCCAGGTAACCATCGCTGTCCGCATCGCCGAGCTCGATCTCGTTGACTCCGACCGCGTTGCCCGCGAGCACACGGCCGGTCCATCCGCTCGGCGTCTGCTGCCACCAGCGGATGTCGTCTGCGCCAGGGACCGCACCGGCGACATCGAGGTCACCGTCCCCGTCGATGTCGCCGACCTCCACGTCGAGCACGCCAGTGGCAGTAGCGGCGATCACCTCGACAGTCCAGGAGGAGCCGTCGCCGGCGTCGTTCGACCACCAACCGACAGAGTTGGCGTCGCGGGCCCCAACGACCACGTCGAGGGTTCCGTCGCTGTTGATGTCGCCGACGGCAACGCCCCACGCTCCGTCAATGGAGGAGGCGATGGTGTGGGCCACCCAAGAGCTGCCGGTGTTCTCCAGCCATGCGACCTCATCTGCGGTGTCCGCCGTGACCACCAGGTCGGGCCGACCGTCGCCGTTCACGTCGCCGACCGCGACCTGCCGCACGCCGGAAAAGGTTGCTGCGGCGCTGGCAACCGAGAAAGGGATCTCGAGGCCAGACACCGGAGCTGAAAGCACGAGAGTTACTGTGACGAACGTCTGTACCATGCGGTCCACGAGGTTCCTCCTTCGTCAGCGTTCTCAACGCCAGCGGTCGGCGTCTGGGTGCGCACTACAGATGATCGCGTCGTTTCGACCGATCAGGCGACATTCAGGCATGCGGGGGTTTAGCAACTCAAAACTCCGTATCTTCGAAAATTCGAAGCAAAGCTCCTGAGTTGA
>CAZEJK010000302.1:0-6033 GCA_964512045.1 uncultured Thermoanaerobaculia bacterium | reverse complement strand
AGAACGGGAGCATGATGAAGCTGATCATGCGCGCGAGCATCCCGGCGCCACTGTATATCGCGGCGTGGCGGAAGGTGCCGCGAACGAGGCCCTCCGGCGGGGGAGATGCCGTCATGATTCGAAATTCGCGGGGAAGAGCGCAGTTGCCAGTCCAGGAACGAAGGGACTCTCACGAGGCGCGCCGTGGCGCCCGCCGGGCCCCGCGCCATCACGTTGGATCATCGGTTGTGGCCGCAGCCATCCGCGTGCCGCGTGTCTCACCCTCAGGCCGTCTTGCATCGTACAGACCTCGTTCAAGCGAAGGACGTGTCCCTGAGCCGAATCCGGAGCACGCTCAGCGAGGCTTAACGACGGATCTTAGGATACCACGCAACGGGGCCCAGGACGGGCGTTCACGAAAACACCGCCAGAGAACGGACCGTGCAGCTCGGCCCTCGCCATTGCGCGCAAGGCCAAGGCCGAACGAGACGTGGAGATAATGAATCTTGTCCATCACTTCTCGATGGATACACGGATCCTGGATGTGCGGCCGCTGCTTCTCGAGCACGCTGATCATGGCGGGCAGCCGTTCGTGGCCGCGGCGGCTGATACTCCCGGCGTGGATCCGATAGTCGAAGCAGACGGTCTGCCGGAACGCGAAACCTGCTCCGGAGCGCGCGAACCGTAGCCACATGTCTCGGTCATCTCCGTTGCGCAACGACTCGTCAAAAGGACCGATCCGGTCGAGAGTCGTTCGGCGCATGACGACGGAAGACGCGCCGAGAAACAGCCCTCGCAGGAGATTCACGAACGCGGCGTCGGGAGGAAGCGCGAAACATCCCGGAAGATCGGTCATCACCAACGACTCGCGAACATCCGTGTACCTGTCCGACCAGTGCAGCCCGTCCGGATTCCCGTGTCCGTCGACGTAGGCGAAATCTCCCCAGACGAGGTCGATGCCGCCCAGATTCGCGAACACATCGACGGCGCTGGCGATGGCCTCGGGCTTAAGGACATCGTCCCCGTCGCAGAGGGCCACCAGATCTCCGTTCGTCGCCGCGATCCCGATGTTCCGGGGCCGGGACGGGCCGCCGAAGTTGGGCTGGCGGATCACCTGCACGCGGTCGGCATAACCGGCGAGCACCTCCGCCGTGCCGTCGGTGGACCCGTCGTCCACGACCGTCACGTCGCAATGGGGGTACGTCTGCTCCAGGGCAGCATCGAGCGTGCGCCCCACGTACTTCGCGACGTTGTAAGCGGGGATCACGATCGAGACCCGCGGTGAGATCAACCGATCGTCGCGAGGGTCCGCATTGTGCGTCTGAACGTTCATAATCTGCAGACCGAGAATCGGTACTTGCCGTTGCGTTCCTGCGGGATGCGATCGACCTCCGAGATCTGCACGGTGAAATCTCGCCCCAGGTGCTCGCACAACTCGCTCACCAGCCGTTCGCGGATCTCGTCGCACCAACCATCCCCCGGCACCACGTTGGCCAGCGCCGCCCCATGCGCCTCCTGCACCAGCTGCAACTGCCGGATCCCCGTGAACCGGGTCAGCGTCCGCTCGATCAGCGACACGCCCGCCACCCGCGAGCCGTCGGTCGCCACGAGGAAATCGGCGCTGCGTCCGGTGAGTCCCTCCATCAGCGGCAACCCCCTCCCACAGGGGCACTGGCGGTCGCTCGGCGCGCCGCGGTCGCCCACCTCGTAACGGATCATGGGCATCCCGTGGTTGACCAGCTCGGTGACCACGATGCGCCCGTCCTCGCCCGGGGTGCAGGACGATCCGTCGTCACGCAAGAACTCCACGTAAACGTGCTCGGCGTTCAGGTGCAGGCCATGATGCTCCTCGCACTCGCAGGCGATCAGGCTCACCTCCTCGCAGCCGTAGCGGTCGGTCACCGGCACGCCGAAGACATCCTCGATCACCGCACGCTCGGGCTGGATGAGCATCATGCTGGTGGCCACGATCCCCCGGACGGGAAGGTGGAGGCCGCGCTCGCGCAGCATCTCGGCGAGGATGTAGAGCGAGTGTGCATGGCCATAGAGCAGACCGGGGCGCCAGCGGCGCCAGTCGGACACGAACCGGTCGATGGCCTCCCCGTCGATGCGCATGGTATCTAGGTAGAAGACCCGGTCCTTGAGCGTCCGGCGGATGTGGTTCTTCAGCGTCCGCGCCCGTGGCGGGTTGCCCCAGACCGAGGCGATGGGCTGGCCCAGGCGCCAGCCCGACCAGATGTCCCCGCGCAGGGCGGCGCCAGCCCGCTGCTCGACGCCACGCCGGTCGCAGTAGATGTGGAGCGCCTCGCCGGTGGAGCCGCCCGTCCTGGCTGGGACCAGGCGCCCCCGGTCGTATTCTGTGGACAGGATGCGCGGCAGGTGCTTGCGGACGTCGTCCTTGGTCAACAGAGGGAGGCCGGCGAGATCCTCGATGGCCCGCACGCCGCTCGGATCGATGCCCGCCGCGGCGAAGCGCTCGGCGTAAAAGGGCGAGGTCTTCGCCGCATGGCGGACCAGTTCCTGCAGCCGGCTACGGCGCAACTCCTCCAGCCGGTCAGGATCCCACCACTGGCTCCGCTGGAGCCTCTCGACCGTCTGCAGCCGACACGACCCCTCGTATCGGTCCCAGAGGGGCTCGAAGAGGTCGGCGACCAGTCGGTCGGGGACGCGGATCACGGACAGGCACCTCTCTCAAGATGGGACGCGGCGGGTCCGGCAGCGGAACACGGATCTCCGCGCCTTTCAGCAACAGCTGGCGGCGGCCGACGTTACGTCCGGTGGACAGCAGCCCCTGACCCTCTATAATGGAGCTTCGGCGGAGGAGGCCGGGGACTTGATCACGAAGCCGGGAAGTCCATGAAAGACCTCGTCAAACGTGTCCTGCTTGCCTGCCCCGGCTTCGAGGGACTGTGCCGGTGGCTGACGCGTCGCCACGTGCGCGCCGTATTATATCACCGGTTCTGTCGGCATGCCACCGAAGACCCCCGCCACCTCGACCGTGCATCCCTGGAGTGGCAGGTGGCCTATCTGCGGGCTCACCACACCGCGTGGACCCCGGACCAGCACCACGACGCCGTCGTGGGCCGTCACTGGCCGGGCGGCCGGTGCCCCGTGGTGGTGACCGTCGATGATGGCTATCGCGACTTCCTGGACGTGGCGTTTCCCGTCTTCCGGGACGCCGGGATCCCCGTGATGTTCTTCGTGACCACCGGCTTCGTGGACGGAGCCAACTGGTTCTGGTGGGACAAGCTGGCGCACGTCTTCACCGCAGCCGCACCGCGGCGGACTGACCTGGACCTCTCCAGCGGTCCGGTCACCGTGGACCTGCGGTCACCGTCCGGGCGAACGGCCGCCTGGCACGAGGTCGCCGACCGTGGGCGCCTCTTGCCAGACGCACAGAAGGACGCCATGGTGGCCGAGGTCGCCGCGTCGCTCGGAACCGAGCTTCCGGACGCGGCGCCCGAGCCCTACGCCGCGGTGACGTGGGAGGAGCTGCGCACCATGGTCGACGAGGGGCTCGGCGTGGGCGCGCACACGCTCTCCCACGTGATCCTGGCACGGGTCGATACCGAGCGGGCGCAGCAAGAGATCTTCGGCTCGCAGCGGACGCTCGCCGACCGTCTGGGAATGCCCATCTCCTGGTTCTGCTACCCCCAGGGCGGCCCCATCGACTACACCCGGCGTGACCGGAACCTCGTGGCCGAGCGGTTTCGTGGCTGTTACGTTGCGCACACGGCCCCGCCGGATCCCGACGACCCCTACACGCTTCCGCGCTACAGTGCCTCGCGGGACCTGACGAACTTCCGGTGGTCCCTGTGCGGCGCGGAGCACCTGGTCGCGAGGATCAAACGACGCCTCGGGCTGAGAGTGCCCGACGTGGCGCCCTCCGCGGAACTGCGGCCCGAAACGGGTGAGACCGCCGCCGACGCGCCCACCGTCCCGAAGCAGCGATCCGAGGAGTCCCCGTGACCTCCCAGCCCCTGGTCTCCGTGATCACCGCCAGCTACGAGATGGACCAGTACGTCACCCAGGCGGTCGACTCTGTCCTGGCCCAGGACTACCCCAACGTCGAGAGCATCGTGGTCAACGACGGCTCCACCGACCAGACCCGCGAGGTCCTCGCGAAGTACGACCATGATCCGCGGGTCACCGTGATCCACCAGGAGAACGCCGGCCAGACGGTGGCCAAGAACCGCGGCCTGGCAGCCGCCCGCGGCGAGCTGATCGGCTTCTGTGATGCGGACAACCGCTGGCTGCCAGGCAAGCTCGCGCGCCAGGTGCCCGTGCTGCTCGCACGGCCCGAGGTGGGCGTGGTCTACGGCGACATCGCCCTGATCGACGGCGACGACAACCCGCTGCCGCCACAGAAGATCCAGCGCCTCAGCGGCAAGATCACCGGTCAGCTCCTGATCCGGAACTTCGTGACCTTCAACACCACCCTCACGCCGAAACGCATCCTCGACAAGGTGGGCGGCTTCGACGAGCGTCTACGCATGGCCATCGACTACAACCTCTGGCTGCAGATCTCCCTGGAGCACGAGTTCCATTACATCGACGAGCCGCTGGTCGCGTACCGGATCTGGGGTGGCCAGATGTCGCACCGCACCGGCGAGCGCATGGAGAACTTCTTCCGGCTGCTCGAGCAGTTCCTGGAGGATCACCCCGAGGCGGTCACGGCGGCGGAGGCCCGCCACGCCTGGGCCCACTCCCTGACCACCCGCGGACAGTGGCTGGCGAGCGTGGGCCGGCGCAGCGAGGCCTGGAGCGACTACCGCCGGGCCCTCGGGCACCGCATGCACGACAAGAGGACCTGGAAGAGCTTCGCCAAGCTGCTGGTCGGCCGGTGAGCCGCAGGAGGCCCGCATGAGCGACGCGCTGGACTTCCGCTGGGCCACGCCCGAAGACCTCCCGGCCTACGAGGCCTTCCTGGCCGAGGCCTACGGCCCGCGCTCGGTCCAGGCCATCCCCGATCGCGCCCGGTGGCTCTTCTGGGAGAACCCCCTCGGGCTGCACGTGGCGCTCTGCCTGCATCAGGAAGAGATCGTCGGCGCCTGCGGGCATCTCCCGTACCCGGTAACGCTCGGCGGACGGCCCGCACTCGCGGCGTTCGGCGTCGACATGATGGTGGCCCGCCGGATGCGCCGGCGCGGGATCGCCGTCCAGATCCTGCGCATGCGCCTCGAGCGGTTTCCGCTGAGCCTCTCCTCCGGTCAGAGCGAGGAGATGGCCGCGGTCTACAGGCAGCTCCGGACGCGAGACCTGGGTGCGACCCAGCTCGGGTGCTGGCGCCGGCGTCTCCCCGAGGTCGCGCCGCCAAGGCGGCTCGCCGGCCAGCTGGCCGCCTGGCTGCGGCCACGCCTGCGATCGCGCACGTCGTCGTCCCGCCGGGAGCCCCTCGCGCTGGACGCGGCCGCGACCCAGGCGGACACGCTGGCGCGCGAAGAGGGCCGACCCGCCAGCGCCGGGACGTGGGCCGACTGGATCCGGTGGCGTTACGGAGGCCCCGTCTACCGCGATCATCAGTGCTGGCACGTCGCGGCCGGGCCTGCGGCCGACGGGGTGCTCATCACCCGCCGCGACGGTGACCGCGAGCACGTCCTCGACCTCTTCGCACCCGCAAGCGAGGTTCCGGCGCTCCTGGCCTCCGGCGCTCAGACCACCACGAGCGCCGAGTTGCAGATCGCCGCAGCCGGGCCCGGCCTGACCGCAGACCTGCGGTCCGCCGGTTACCTGGTCCGCCCTCGCAGCACCAGATTTCTGGCCGTGGTCGCCGGCGAGGTCGCACCGCAGGATCTGGCAGCGCTCAATGTCTGGGCCGGCGCGTCCGATACCGATCTGCTGCGGCGACCGCCCGGCTGAGACCACCCGTTGCGCCGGCTGGCAAACCGGTGATAATCTGTCGCGGTCGCTGGAGCCAGCCGGCTACCGTCGACTCGCCGGACGCAGCGGATCGCCCTCGAACCCGGAGTCTGGAGCCACGCCCACGCAGGTCGAGTTCTACAAGAGCCACCTGGCTCAGGCTCTGGGCCAGGAGGCGTGTCGTCGCGGATACTC
>CAZEJK010000301.1:0-6041 GCA_964512045.1 uncultured Thermoanaerobaculia bacterium | reverse complement strand
CACCCACCCACCCGGCCCGCGAGACGCGGGCCACTACAACCGGACTGGCTGCTCTTCGATTGTGGCAGCCGGCGTCTCGCCGGCGGGAGGGTGGGAGGGTCCGCGTTCACGAGCCACGCAACGCAGCCTCCCCGGCGTTGGTACTGGCCCCGGTCCCCGACCCGGCAGCCGGATGCCGGCCCCGGAGCTCTGAAGCCCCGACCATCGGGTAGACCTGAAGCCGCTCTGGTTGCCGCAGCAGCGTCTCTCGAGTGCGCATCTGGCCTCCCCGAACGCGCTGCCGCTGTCGGGTCGACCTGCACGCTCCTCGGCTCCTGCACGGCCATTATCCGGGGCCGGCTACCGGCTGCCGGGTCCGGGGCCGTTGACCGGCGACCGGGACCGGAACCGGAAGGCCGGAGGTGCTCCGACGGGATCTCTCCGCTCGCCAGGTGCTCCGCCGCTACAACAGAGCCGTCTGCTGCCGACACGCAGATGACCCGCGACAGCTCGGTCGAGATGACGTTGTGGGTGATGTCCAGGGTCCTGCCGAGCACTCAGCCGGGCTGCAGCGTGCGGAACGCGAGGACCGCTCCACCATCGGCGTCGATGGTGACCCGCGAGCCGGTGGCGCGGTTCGACACCGAGGGCGTGGTGTGGGTCGCGAGGTCGCCGGCGACGACCTCCCACTGAACGCCGCGGACGGTGACGCGCACTGATGGGTCGAACGTCACGAACGACCAGGTCTCGTCGGGCCTGGAGACCAGCTCGCCGTGACCGGTGACGGCCACGACGAAGGTGTGCTCGTCCCGGAACGTGAGCCGCTCGCCTCTGGCGTGCCGGGCGAGGAGACCCAGGTTGGCGACCGCGTGGTCGATCCGCCCGCCGAGGGCTCCGAGGACGCTGACGGTGGTGATCCCGGCCTCCTCGAACATCCACTCCAGCGCCTTGTCGAGGTCGGTGTGCTCCTGGTCGGGCCGGTGCACGATCCGCTCCTCGCCGACCCAGCGGCGCGCGGCGGCCGTCATCGAGTCCAGGTCACCGATCACAGCGCGTGGGCGCAGGTCGATCTCGAGGAGATGGTTCGCTCCGCCGTCCGCCGCCACGACCTCGACCGCCGAGCCCACCAGCCGGCGGAGAGCCGTGCTCCAGACGACCGGGCCGTTGGCCACGAGCACCGCAGTCTGCTCCATACCGCGATCCTACCCTGACCGCTCGCAACGCGAGAACACTGCCAGCTCCTCCAGGTTGCCCTTGGGGCCGCGGACCGGCGAGGCGATCCGGCCGATCAGGATCCAACCCATGCTGGCGATCGCCCCGATCGTGTCCGTGACGACCCGCTCCCGCACCTCCGTGTCGCGGACCACGCCGCCCGAGGCCACCTGGTCGCGGCCCGCCTCGAACTGCGGCTTGACCAGGCAGATCAGGGCGCCGCCCGGACGCACGTGCGGGCGGACGGCCGGAACCACCAGGCGCAGCGAGATGAACGACACGTCAATGGTGGCCAGGTCGACGGGCCATGGCAGGTCGTCAGCGCCAAGGTGGCGGGCGTTCACACCCTCGAGCACGGTCACCCGCGGATCGGTCCGCAGTCGCCAGTCGAGCTGACCTCGGCCCACATCGAGAGCGATCACCCGGCGCGCACCGCGCGCCAGGAGCAGGTCGGTGAACCCGCCGGTGGAGGCGCCGACATCGAGGCAGCTCGAGCCGTCCACGGCGATCGAGAAGCGATCGAGGGCGGCCTCGAGCTTGAGCGCTCCACGGGAGGCGTACGGGTGGTCCGGCGCGACGAGCTCGACGGCTGCGTCCTCCGGGACAGCGGTTCCAGCCTTGGTCACCGTACGGCCGTCCACCCGGACCTTGCCGGCCATGATCAGCGACTGCGCGCGGCTGCGCGTGGGCGCCAGACCGTCCGCCACGAGGCGCACGTCGAGCCGTGTCCCACGGGCCACGTTTTACTCCGATGGTGCGATCCGTAGCCGCACCAGCCGGTGGTCCCAGGTGAGAGCGCCGATGGCGGTACGATCGTCGAGCACCGCCACGCCTGTGAGCCCGTTGAGGCCGCTGGCCAGAAGACGCGCCGAGCCGTCGCTGAAGGGGTCCAGCAGCCAGAGCTCGCCGGGTCCCGGCGCGGTGGCCAGCAGGGTGCCATCGGAGCGGCTGGCGAGAAACGCCTCCTGCGACTCGGGCTCCGCCCACGCAGGCAGCGCAGCCGTCGAGACCTCTCGGCCGGAGGCGTCGAAGACGACGACCTCCTCCCGATCCGGCACTGCCACCGCGAGGTGCTCTCGGGTCCACGCCATGCCCATCGGACGGCCGCCGGTGTCCGCGAACGGCTCTGCACGGAGGCTGCCTGGAGGACAGCGGAGCACCCTCGAGTTCCCGGTGTCCGCGATGAGCAGCGCACCGTCCGGGCTCCACAGCACGGCCCGAGGGCCGTACAGGCTCGCGTCGACCAGGGCGACCGAGCCGTCCGGCTCCAGGATCTGGACACGACCGTTCCAGGTGTCGGCGATCGCCACTCTGCCGTCCGCCGATATGGCCACGCCGGCGGGGTCCTCGAGCTCGCCCAGTGCAGTGCCCTGATGTCCGAACGCCCCCAACGGCGATCCATCTGCGCCCAGAAACTGGATCCGGTAGTGACGAGTGTCAGCCACCGCCATCCAGCCTTCTGGCGCCATCGCGATCGCCCGAGGCTCCCGGAACGATCCGAGGGCGTCGCTGTCGGTCGTGCGGAACGGGCTCACTGGAGGCGGCGTCTGGATCTCGGCGAGGACGCCATCTCGAGTCACCAACCACAGTCGCCGCTCGGAGCCAGCGATCGCTGCGACACCGGTCAGATCGGGATGCGGGACGCGCCACGGCAGCATTCCGCCGCCACTGCGCCACAGAGCGCCGCGCTGATCCACAGCCCACAGGGCGCCTCCGCTCCACGCGATCCGAGCCAGAGGGACCGGCGGCGTCGGCACAGCCAGGTCATCGAAACGAACCAGCGTCTCGTCCTGGGTGAGCAGCACGGTGCCTTCTGAGCTGCTCGCGAGGTCACGGATCGGCGCCGTGCTGAGCGGCTGCCATCGGCGGCCGTCGTTGCTGCTCCAGGCGCCGCTCGGACCCCACGCCCACAGCCGGCCGTTGGCGGCGAGCCCGGTGGCGTCGTCCACGTGCCCCGACCTCCGCCAGCGCCGGCCCTCGGCCCAGCGCAGGAGGCCTCCGCCGCGGCAGAGCACCCAGGCCTCCGAGGCGTAGTGCGCGCCGGCGATCACGTCGCACGGTGCGGCGCCGACCCGCTCGAGGCGGCCGCCGAGCCCGGCGAGCGCCACCGAGCCGTCCGCCAACACGATCACGCCGCCGTCCTCATCGTTGATGCTCAGCGCCCGCACTCGAGGTTGTGGCGGCGCCGGTAACGTGGTCAAAGGCGCCACGTCCGCGGGCAGCTCGGCGTCTGCAGCAGGTCGTTCCGAGGTCTGGTGACCCGCGACCGAGGAGGGCTGTACGTGGTAGACCAGCGGCCGGCCGTTCGGGTCCCAGAGCGCGGCGGTGACCCCCGGAATCTCCTCGAACGTGTCGGAGGCGGCGCCGATGGTGTAGGTTCGACGCTCCAGATCGCCAACGACGAGCCAGCGGATACGGTAGCGATCGAGAATCGTCCGGCGCTGCTGCGGCGTTCCGTCGCGGTAGAGCGTCTCCAGGTCGGCGAAGCGCGCGCGGATCTCCTCGACCGGCTGTCCCCGCTGCTGCAGGTGCCACTGCCATCCGACCACGATCGGTAGGCCCGTGTGCATGGTGATCCTCGTGTACGGCCCGTAGCTGGAGCCCGCGGCCTCGGCGACCACGTCCCCTGGCTCGGCCGTCGCGGTGAGGTAGCGGACGATCCGCCACGTCTCCGGACGGGCCGCGTCGAGGTACGCCTGTCCGTCAAGGGTCGGTCGTGGGGACTCGATCCGCGGCGTGGCCCACGCCTGGGCGACAGTGAGCGGGATGACACCGGCGCCGATGGCGATGAGCGGGACGGCGACCACAGCGACGACCCGTTGGCGGCGACCTTCGGTGCGGAGCAGAAAGAGCGTCAGGGCAAGGGCGAGGATCACCCACAGGGTGTTGTACACCTTGAAGACCGTGTTCATCCGGTCGATGAGGGTGAGCCACTCGCACGCCGCCGCGATACCGCTGGCGGTGAGGGTGAGGCTCCAGCCGAGCCGTGCGAACGGGGAACGCGCCCGGTAGAGGGCGGCGGCAGCAAGCCCGGCGATGCCGAGAAGGACGGCAGAGGCCGGAAAGGTGAGGAGCCGTTCGAAGACGGCGCCGTCCCCGCTGCCAAGCGAGAGGTGGCCAAGGGTCTCGTTGATGTCGGCAAACGGTAGCCACAGCTGGAGCCAGAGCTCGGCGGGAGGAAGCCCTTTGCCGGCGAGAACGGACGCGACAGGGATGAGCAGTAGCGGGCCAGCTGCGACCGCAGCGATGACTGCGGCCAGCGTGCGAAGCGGTCGGCGGCGCCCGGCGACGCCAGCCGCCAGCACCGACAGTGGGATCAGGAACACACCGAAGTGCAGTAGCACCGCCCACGCCGGTGCGAAGCCGGCTACGTTCAGCACCACCGAGCCGCCGCCGATACCGGCGCGTAGCCACCGCGCCAGCTCGACCAAGAACGGACCGGCGGCCACGGCGGCCACGGCGGCAGCCAGGCCGAGTCGGAGAAGGCATCGCAGTCTCTGCCGGCTGGCGAGCAGCACCACGCACGCGAACGTCGCCGACAGGGTGACCACGTCCCACGGGTTGGTGGCGGCTGCGACACCGGCTGCAACGCCGCAGATCGCCGCGGAGGTCCACCAGCGCCGGTTTCGGAGTCGAAGAGTCCACCATCCCCAGGCGAGAACCACCACCACCACCGGTAGCGCCAGCAGGTGCGCGTGCAGGTCAGCGAAGCTGGCGGTCCAGAGGGGGTACTCGTCGATGGCGAACCCCGGAATGACGCGCGATGTGGCCCACCAGAGGTCGAACCACCCCCATCCCTTCTCCGAGGCGAGCGCGAGCCATAACGGCCACGACAGGTTCCCGATCAGGAGCGCCAGCCCGGGAGCGAGGGCAGCAGACAGGAGCGTGCGCCGCCGGGCCCACGCCAGCGAGAGTGTCGCCAGTGCCGCGGCGGCCATCGCTGGTACGGTGGCGGCCGCCAGGTTGTACCCGACCCCGGCACTGGCGCCGGAGGCGAGGATCGGCGTGGCGGCGAGCACCTCGCCGAAGTAGTAGTAGTTCAGGGGCATCCCGGCCATCCACGGCTCGCCGGGGGGCCACTCGGAGGCTGTCACGAACGCGTTCAGAAACGAGAAGTCCATCGGCTTCTCGCCCCAGAACACCGCCGGCTGAATCAGCCGCAGCCCCAGGAACAGCGCGAGCACGACGCCGGTGACGACCGCTACCCGGGCGATCGCGGGCCAGCTCCGGCGTGCAACCCGCAGGACGGTGCACCGGCGCCGCCACGCGACGATCCCGGCTCCCGCCATGGCCGCCAGCAGGAGGATCGAGACGGTGACGGCGGAGACCTTCCAGACCCCGAGCTCGGATCCGAACCACACCAGCCACGAGAACCCGATCCAGCCGGTGGTCAGCGCCAGACCGGCGCCGGCATCGGGCAAGCTTGCCAGCAGCGGCAGCAGGAGGACCCAGGCAGCGGCGCCGATGGCAAGCAGCACCACGATCCAGACTGTCAGGTCCAGGAGCTGCCGGAGGGCGGACGGAGCCGGCTGGATCTTCGGTAGCGGATCCACCAACCGACGCTCCACCGCCGCCGGGCCGAGCTCCTCCAGCCACGGCAGCGGCCGCTCCAGGCGAGAGATCACCGCGTCCACGTCGAGCTCGGCGAGGCGCTGGAGCACGACGACCCGGGGGAAGTCGTAGTTGACGAAGCTCTCATCGGCCAGCTGCACCGGCAGCCGGAGCCCGAGAATGTGGGGTCCTCGCTCGGCCGTGGTGAGTGGTTGGTAGCCGATCTCGCCGGCCAGAAGGAGCGTGTACAGGCGGGCCGTCGCAGGGTACCGCTCGCGGTTGGCGAGCACCGTCCGCCG
>CAZEJK010000300.1:0-6048 GCA_964512045.1 uncultured Thermoanaerobaculia bacterium | reverse complement strand
CCCACATACTGAAACTTGAAGTCGTTCGGTTGATCTCCGCGCAGCCCGACGCCCGGCTGATCGTCGTACAGAGTATCGAGGCGCCAGTAGCCGCCGAGAAACGTGTCGTCGCTGACCGCCTCGCGCACGCGGACACCGGGCCGTTGTGACGAGCCGTAGGCGTACACCCGGTACTCTGTCTCCTCCGGAAACAGTCGCCACATCCTGCCGGAGGAGGTCAGCGAGTACGGAGGAATCTCGCCGGCCGCCACCCGCTCGCTGAGTAGCGAACCAGTCTGCAGATCGACCGCTTGCTCCAGCGCGTCCACATACTCGTCTTCGATGTTGCCAACAGCATCGCTGAAGCTCGCACCGAGCAGGAGCGAGTCCGCACCCCACTGGACATCCTCGATCCGGCTCCAGATGACGTCACCGGCAAAGAACGGGTTATAGGTGTGGCAGGTGCCACCCGTGAAGGTCAGATCGCGACTGTGCACGAACCAGCTCGCCGGCAGCGACTGCAGACAGTCCAGCCCCCGTCGGCCGTGGGCCACCAGCTCGTGATCTCCGGCAGCCTGCAGCTCGCCGACTGTGAGGTCGGCGTCCAGGTCGATCCGCAGTAGCCGGGCCGACTGAATCGGGAAACCTGTGGGCGTCAGATCCGTCGACATGTGCAGTGACGTTGCCTCGCGGACCCGCCGGTCGCCGTCCGCGAGGAGAGCCAGGTATCCACGACCACCCACGGTGATCTCACCAGGCTGCGTATCCGGACCGAAGGCAGGACTGAACAGGTGCAGCTGCCCGGTCCATCGCAGAGACTCCCCCGCTTCGTGATGGCCGTCTTGCTCACCCTCCATCTCACCAGAGAACCACCAGGAGGTGCCAACGGAGTTGTCCGACACCACGCCACCCCCTCGTGAAGGTCGCTCACTCGCGCTCACTCGAGTTGTACACTCAACGTACCACACATGACGAGTGCTAGATATTCTTTCGTCGTGCCCACTGCACATCGCGGCTACCCGGTCGTGGCAGCTGCTCGCGGGCCACATGCCTCACGAGCTGTGTCGGCAGCCCGCACCACGCGGAGCGTAGTACGCTAGCCGTGAGACCGACGACCACGAGGGGGTCCCGATGGAGCCATTACGCGCAGGAGACAGCTACTCGTTGGAGCACACGTTCACCGCAGAGCAGGTGCGCTCGTTTGCCGAGCTGACGGGCGACGACAACCCGATCCACATCGATCCGGCGTACGTGCAGGGGACACGGTTCGAGGCGAACATCGTGCACGGGATGTTCCTCGCCAGCCTGATCTCGCGGGTGCTCGGGCGCCACTTTCCCGGAGAGGGCACCATCTACGTCTCACAGGAGCTGGCGTTCACGGCGCCAGTGCTGGTCCACGACACCGTCACGGTGACCGTGACCATCCGCGAGCGTCTGGAGAAGGGCCGTGCCCGCATCGACACTGTCGTTACTCGCTCGGATGGAACCGCTGCAGTCACCGGCGAGGCGCTGATCATCGTCCCCCGAGGGCTGTAGCGTCGGTGCCCGCCGGTCTCGAGCCAGCGACACCGCCCCCCAACCGGTCTGTGCTACCGTTCCAGGAGGGGAGCACTACGCGCGCACCGCTCATGACGCGATGAGCTGGGCACGTACAGATCCCGAGCGCGGAGGAGGCAACGAGATGGCTGACAGCAACGAGGAGATCAAGCAGCAGATCCTCGACATCCTCGCCGAGGTGCCTGGCAAGGGCGTGGAGGTCCCGGGACGGATCATCAGCAAGATCGGGCTCAAACGTCGCGAGGCGATGAAGATCCTCGGCGAGCTCGAGGCGGAGGGCAAGATCATGGCTGCCGGCGCCGCCGCAGGCGTCATCGGTTACAAGCTCAAGACCTGACACCGCTCCGAATCGCAGCCGAGACGGCTCTCCGGTGGTGCCGTTCACGCGATGACCATCGGACGCAGCAGGGGAGGTGCCATGAAGACGATCGGTTTGCTCGGCGGCATGAGCTGGGAGTCCACCGAGACCTACTATCGGTGCATCAACGAGGAGGTGCGCGGCCGGCTCGGCGGGCTGCACTCGGCGGAGCTCGTGCTGTACAGCGTCGACTTCCAGCCGATCGAGGCGATGCAGCACCGCGGCGACTGGGACGCGGCTGCAGCGACGTTGTCCGCCGCCGCACAACGGATCGAGGCAGCAGGCGCCGACTTCCTCGTCATCTGCACGAACACGATGCACAAGCTGGCACCCTCGATTGAGCGCGCGATCGGCATCCCGTTGCTCCACATCGCAGATGCCACAGCCGATGCCGCACGCGCCATGGGCGTGTCCACGCTCGGGCTTCTCGGCACCCGGTTCACGATGGAGCAGGAGTTCTATCGCGGTCGCCTCGAGGACCAGCACGGCCTTTCGGTGCTGGTCCCCCTCGCGGAGCAACGCGCCGCGGTCCACCAGGTGATCTACGACGAGCTCTGCTGCGGAGTCATCCGCGACAGCTCCCGCGACGCGTTCGTGCAGGTCATCGAGGACCTGCGCTCCCGCGGCGCCGAGGCGGTGATCCTCGGCTGCACCGAGATTCCGCTGCTGGTCAGGTCCGAGGACGTCCCGCTCCCGCTCCTCGATACGACCACGATCCACGCGCAGCGCGCCGTCGACTGGGCACTGGACGACGTCATCTCGCACGCCGCCGACGCGTAGCAACGAACCGTCGGTTCAACGCGACTCGAACGGCACCAGCACGAGGTGCGTCGCGGCGAGCAGCTCGCTCGACAGGCGCACGTCGAGCTGACGACGATCCTCGATCGCGGCACAGCGATCGTCACCGACCACGAAGATTTGCTTTGGCGGCTGCAGCTCGCTGCCGACCGGCTCGGGCTCATGCCCTTCGACGACAAGACGCTCCGCCTCAGAAGACGAGATCTCCCAGCACTCGCGAGCATCGACCAGCAGCCGCCGGAGGCGGTACCACACGCCTCTCGAAAGGTTGCGTTGGCGGTACTCCCAGGCACGGACTGCCGCGCGGCCGCGGACCTGGCGCGCACGACGTTCGAGATCACCCCCCATCGGCCGGCTCTGCCTCCAACCGGTACAGGAGGCGCCTCACGAGCTCACGGTGGGCAGTTGGGTCTGGCATCTCGTTGTGTGGCCGCAGCAACGAGAGGATTGTCAGGTTGGACCGGACGGCGTACCGATACTCCTCCGGAAGCTGCCAGTACAGCTGCTCCAGCTCTGCAAGATCGTCTGCTGAGGCCTCGAGGAGCGCACCGATCACCACGAGAAGGTCCCGCTCTCCCTTCTCTCCGGAGCGATCGGTCAACAGCTTCTCGAGAATGAGGCCTGCGGGGCGGGGCAACGGAACCAGTACTCCATCGACCTCGATCGTCGTTCCGGGACGCATCAGCGAGAGATGGGCAAAGACGAGCAACGGCAGGACCGGGTCGTTCAGGATGTACGTCTCGGCTGGGTCTGTCAGCTTCGGATCCATCCCAACAAAGTTCACCTCGAGCAGATCGACGTCACCCGCCACCCAAACGGAAGGCTCTTCGACCGAGGGCGCCAGTCCCGTCACCTCTGAAAGCGCGCGCTTGACATCGTCGTGACGATCCACAGGCACGCCGATGTTCACATCCTGCGACACCACAAGAGTGGAGGCAGCCTCATCCTGTAGAAGGTTCGGAACCTCCGATCCGATCACCAGAACACCCTCGATGGCCAACACAGGTTGCAGCGCTCGCAAGCTGGCCAGAAGACGGTCTCGAAACGTCATGGAACCAGTATAGAAACCGGGGGCCGCCGTGCAAGCACCTACTGCTGCATAAACCGGACGAGCCGGAGCCAGACAGAGGGGCATGCTCGGGGGGTGCTGACCGCTGGGAGTGGTAGGTTCTCGGACCTAATCAACGCAAAGGAGCCACGGCGCGAGGGCGCAAGGAGAAGTTGAATGACCGAGAACGAGATCAGCAAGGTGGTCGTGGCGGCGGCGATCGAGGTGCATCGGACCCTTGGTGGTCCGTCACTGCACTCCTTCGAGCACGTCTTCTGCCGCGCCCCTACTCGAGCGTCCGGCTGGAACCACTTCCGACAGATGCTGCACGGCTTCGCCCTGGCCATTCACCATGCTGCAGCCATCGCCAGCCGACAGGCGTCGCCTCAACTCCCTACTGGGTCAGTTTTCGTGAGCAACGGGGGGTCAGTTCTGGCTAGCGCTCAAGCACAGCCACAAGACCACGTTCAAGCCGTTGGATCAGTGGATCAGGATGCGCTTACGTGGCATCCTGAGACGCCGGCGTAAGCGGAAGGGGCGCGGTCACGGCCGCGATCATAATCGCTGGCCAAATGCCTTCTTCGCCGATCATGGGCTGTTCTCCCTCAAAGCAGCCCATGAGGCGGCGTGTCAGTCCTCTCGCAGGTGAACCACCAACCGGAGAGCCGTGTGCGGGAAAACCGCACGCACGGTTCGGAGGGAGGGGGAGCCGGGGTAACAACCGGCTCTCCCTACCCCTATGTGCAGGTCCGCGAGCACGCAGACTGCCCCGGCTGGGCCTTCGAAACCCAAAGGGAACGCGGACGTCCCGTCCGCAGGATTGACCTCGCGGAGAACACGCAGCCATCCAAACCCTCCCCGCACCCTCTTCTCGTGGCGAGGGGTTCATCCCCTCGCACAGCGACCACCGGGTTCGCCACGACACCACAACGCGGTGCGACGCACCGATGTGCACATGTGTGGAAGTGTGGAGGCGGCACCGCTCCTGGCAGTCGCACGGGCAGTCGCAGTCGCAGCTGCTGTCGTACCCGCCGGCGCCGTCGCCCGCGAACGCGAGCGCGAGGCCGGTCGAGCGAAGACCGACGGCCGGCAAGCGCTGCAGCAGGACCTGGTGCAGGAGCTCGGCATGACGACGCAGCAAAAGCCCGGCGAGCGCGGTGCGGATCGCAGTCAGCGCCTCGCCGACGAGCCGGTGGCAGCCGAGGATACGGTCCGCCGACGGTGCGCCGTTGGTGGCGCAGGGGTTGACGTTGCCGCGATGGTGGTCGCGGGGCAGCTCTTGCAACGCATCGACCAGGTAGACGATCGTGCCGAGCGCAGAGCCGAGCTTACGCAGGTGAGTGTGCACCACCGGCTGATGCGCGTCGGTTACGGTGCCAGCCAGGTCGGGCAGCTGCTCGGTGAGCAACCGACCGGGAGCGAGCCCGAGCGTCTCGAGCTCCTGCACCGCCCGCGTACACGTCCGAAGTCTGGATGCTGACTTGGAAGGCCCCGCTGCACGTGCCGCCAACGAGCTCGAAGGTGTACTGCGACCCCGCGTCGACCTGCACCGGTGACGACGGCACGAGGATCTGCCACCCGGTGTACGGGGAGGCCAGACTCTGCCATCCGCTGACCAACGCGAGCCCGGCGTCGTTCGGGCTCTGGTCGCCGGCGTAGATCCTCAGATCGATCGCTTGGCACGTATTGAACTCGCCGAGCTCGACGTCGACCTGGGTCAGCAGGCCCGAATCGACCGCGGTAAACGACTGGCCGTGGTAGCCTCCGCTGCCGCCGCCAACCGAGGTCTCCTGGCTGATCGTGTAGTCGGCGGCCGCGAACGGCACGGCCAGGGCAAGCCCTGCGGTGGACAGAAGAACACAGAAGGTTCTGCGGCAATCGATTCCCATCATCTCCCCCTTTGTTTCGAGAACACCCACATCCCATCAGCCCGAGATCGCTCTCGCGACCACGACCGACGACGAGTACCGGCTGTTTGAGCGATCGAGTTTCACACCCCGAATAATGGGAAGTGAACACCCAATTCCAAAATCCCATAAGCAGGTATGAGCGTCAAGCAAGGTGACAAGCACCTGGTGCCACGCATCCCATTGTTCTAAAGGTCGCAAGCACTTGATCCCTTGAATCTTGGACCCTCAACCAACGACTTTGCAGCTCTGGGATACGTGGCACTGATCGGCACAGATCGAATCCAGCGCAGAACACGGCGAGCGGAGAGATCGCGCACTGACCGTTGGTGGATATCCCCCCATCTGTCCTTGTCCTACGCTTTCCACCGGTAGCAGAGGGTGTAACTCCTTACAGGTAT
>CAZEJK010000299.1:4734-6116 GCA_964512045.1 uncultured Thermoanaerobaculia bacterium | reverse complement strand
GCCGATCTCTTCGACGGCCCCGGTAGCGGCGTGCCAGTGGAGCATCGGTGGATGGCCCGCGCAGGCGAAGCTCGCCGAGCTGGCCTCGCAGTCGATGATGAGGAACCCCATGGTCATGAACATCCGTCGGGCGGTGGTGTGGCGCAGGGTGGCGTGGAGACGGTCGATCACCGAGGCCGGCGACCGCATCTGGTCAGACAGTAGGTGCAGGCACGATCGGACGCCGGAGAGCACCAGACCGCTGGCCACGCCGTGACCGGCCACGTCCCCGACCACGATCGCTTGCTCATCGTCGGAGACGGTGAAGTAATCGTAGTAGTCGCCACCGACCTCTGTCGCTGGCAGCGAGACCGATGCCACCTCGAAGCAGTCGTTCTCCGGGCTCGTGCGTGGCAGCATGCTCAGCTGGATCTCGCGGGCGTGCTCGAGCTCCTGCTTCATCCGGATCCGGTCGCGCTGGCGCTCCTGCTCCATCTGCCAGATCTCGACGAAGCGGCGCCGGTGCCGGTAGGAGATCGCCATCGCGACCGTGTACGCGAGCACATTGACCACCGCAGCCGAGATGATGCCCCCCAGGTTGAACTGATTGTCCTGGATGAGCAGCCCGCTCATGGCGGCCAGAGTGTGGCCACCGAGGAACACGGAGCACAGCAGCAGGTACTCGGCCGAGGTGCAGCGGAAGACGACGATAACGAACGGGAACAGGTATGCCCACGGCCCGAGGCCGTGGGCGGACATATGGTACAGCCCGAACAGTGCGTACTGAACCACGAGGGTCACGAGCACCAGTCCACGAATTCTGCGGCTGAACCACGCCGATCGGCGCAGCCGGAACACCGCGAACAGCCCCACGAGGTTCGCGGCCACCGGCGCCAGCCACCATGACACGTTGATGGCATGGATGGTGAGGTAGCACAGGAGGATCAGCCCGAGCATCCCGAGCACCCAGCGCAGCGTGAGGAAGTTGGAGGTGTCGAAGTCCCGCTGGACCGCTTCCTCACGGCTCAGGAGCAGGAGCTCGTCCATCGTCGGTAGCTGCATGATGTGGAGCGTAGCCAATCCGTTGCGCAGGTGCAACGGGCTCCTGCACCAGTTTGTGGGCTTGCTCTAGAACGCGTCGTTGAGGTAGTCGATCTCGGTGGCGGAGTCGCCGGCATCGACCGCACCGGAGGCATCGACGTCGGCAGCGACCACTCCACTGCCCATGTCCGGGGCGCCGAACAGCACCGCCACGAGCTGATCGAGGTCGTCAGTGTCGACATCAGAGTCGACGTCGGTGTCTCCCGCCACGTACACGGCGGTCCCGGTCCGGCAGAGCACCGTCGTATTGAAGTCGTGGTCGCCTTCGTCTCCCTCGTACGCGCGGACCCCGAAGCAGTGCT
>CAZEJK010000299.1:0-4724 GCA_964512045.1 uncultured Thermoanaerobaculia bacterium | reverse complement strand
GTACCAGTCGACCCCATCCGCCGTGGGCCCATGAAATACCCGGTAGTGGATGCCGAGGCCCGCACAAGGAGTCGCAGCATCCCAGCTCAGAGACATTCCCTGGAGGGCGCCCGAGGTTTCCTGGAGGGCGCCGATGCCGGCGAAGGAGGGCTCGCAGCCAATGCCGATGGAGCACGGGGGGAGGTCGTCGCCGAGGTCCTTGATGATGGCGCCGATCGGCACGCCGCGGTTTGGACAGCTTCCGCAGTGGTGGAGAGCGACCACCCTGTTGTCGTCCACGGCGATCACCGGCGCTCCGGAGGACCCTTCGGTCGTGTCGGCGAAGTAGCCTGTATCTCCGGTGCCTCCAGTGCACGGGGTCATGGTGACGCTGAAGATCTCCGCAACTCCGCTTTCGTCGGCGGGCGCAGTCGAGCTCAGCGCGATCCGTTTGCCGTACAGGTTGGGGTGCTGTGGAATGTAGATCCGCTCGTCGACAACGGCGCCCGCAAGACGAAGCCTGAGAAAGCCGTAGGAGGTGCTCGGGTTGACCGGTAGCCTGACGAGGCTGTAGTCCAGGTCCCAGCTCGAGCGGATCAGAGCGCTCGTGTCGGCCTCGATGGCGCCGGGGCAGAAGAGTGGTCCGCTGCAGTCGGTGTCGCAGGTGTCACCTTCGGCCATGAGCTCGAAGTCGGTGTTCGCGGCGTCGAGCTCGTCGAAAATGCACTGCTGCGTGGTCATGACATGGCCACTGCAGCCCAGCAACCAGCCGGTGCACGCGATGGTCCCATTGATGAGCAGGCGCGCGACCGCGCGCGAGTGCTCGGTGATCTCGGGATGGGCCCCCGCGTAACAGGGAGCCCAGTCGGAGTCGTCGGCGCCACACACGCTGCGGGTTCGGCTGGAGGTCTCGCCGACGGCCTCCAAGCCGCGGGCCAGCCTGTCGATCTCGTACCCGTAGCCGCCGCCACTCGGGCTGCTGAACAGCTCGATGACGGCGGTGTCCCCCTCGATGTGGACGCCCCAGAAGCCGTCGGCGCTCCGACCGAGCGTCCCTTTGCCGGTTCCCGTGTACACGCGCATGCGGGAACCGTCCGGAGAGCGTACGACAACGCGGTCACCAGGACCGAGGTCGAGGCGTGCGAAGTGGGGTGCAATGTAGGTGGCGCCTGGCACGTGCAGGATGTCGCTCCAGACAGGTGTCTGGGAGCTGCTGCTCGGCGGGTAGGGATGCGGTGAGCCGTACTGCTCATACTGCTCCATGCCCACACGCATCGGCCCACCGTCCGTGGCGACCGCGGCGGTGACCATCGCGACGGCGGCGGTGGCACACACAGCGACACGGGCCACAGGGCCCATCGCGGGGATCATTCTGCGACGGTTTCCGTGGTGTCCGTCGAGCCTTCACCAAGCTCACTTTCGATGATGGCGGCAAACTCGTCGTACGGCTGGGCGCCGCGGAGGAGCCGACCGTTGACGAAGAACGTCGGGGTGGAGTTGGCGCCGACGCTCCGCGCCTCGCGGAGGTCCTTGGCGACCTCGGCAGCCATCTCGTCGTTGTCGACACACGATTTCAGGGCCTCCGCATCGAGGCCGAGCGACGTGGCTGCAGAGTAGACTGCGTCCGGCTCTCCCAGCTGCTTGACGTTCGCGAACATCCAGTCGTGGAGCTCCCAGAACTTCCCTTGGGCTTGCGCGCAGAGCGACACCTCGGCGGTGAACTGAGCGTTGGCGTGCATGTCCAGTGGAAGCTGCTTGAAGACGTGGCGGACCTTGTCGCCGTAGGTGGACTTCAGCCGCTCGAGAGTGGGTTGGACCCGCAGGCAGTACGGGCACTCGAAGTCGGTGAACTCGACGATCGTGACCGGCGCGTCTGCCGGACCGTCGGCCGGGTCGTCGCCGTCGACCGGGATCTCGAGCCGAGGAGGCTCGAGGAGAACTCGGAAGCTCGCAGCAGTCATCAGCTCGTTCTTGAACCGCTCCTCCTCCTGCTGCAACCGTTGATTCTCGAGGTACTGCAGGACCCGTGCCCGCGCCTCGTCCTCGTCCTGGGGAAGCCGCGAGCGGTACTGCTCCACCGTCTGCAGGATCTGCTCCTCGGTCACGTCGGAAACCTGATCGAGGATCTTCTTCTGGCGGAGCTCCTCCACCGAGACGCCAGCCGCCTCGGCAGCGTCGGCCTGGAGCTTCTCGTACGCCAGCTGCTCGATCGCGGCCTTCTTCAGGTCGTACTCCTGCTGGCGCAGCTGCAGCAGCTGCGAGGCGATGAGCTGCTCGACCTCGGCGTTCGTGATCTTCTCACCGTCCACGACCGCGAGAACCTCGTGCTTCTCGTTGTTCTCGTCAAGCTTCTCGGACTCGCTGCCGGCCTGGCAGGCCAGCGGGATGGCTGTGAGTGCTACGACCAGTACGATGGTCGTCAGGTGCGTCCAGTATCGCATCGTGTCTCCTTGTATGTTGTCGTGCGGTGGGGCCTGGGCCGTCACCGCGAGTCGCCCAACTCTATCGCGGCAGCCGTGTCGCGTCGAGCGTCGGCGGCTGCAAACGTCTCCCGCGCGTTGCTCATCGTGTCCTGATCGACCACTGGAGGCAGGCGACGTTTGCTCACCAGTGGGAGGATCGGCTAGGATCGCTGATCAGTGCTCGTTGAGCCGAAAGGCGGGAAAGGAACGGTGGCATGGACGCGATCTACGACGTTCTCGATCTGGTGATCTCGACGTTGAGCGGCTACGTGTGGGGCTGGCCAGAGGCGATGCCCCTGATCGTCGTGCTGCTTTTGGGGACGGGCATCGTGACAACATTCCGTCTCGGCTGGGTGCAGGTCCGTCGGTTTCTGCACGGAGTCCGGGTCATTCGAGGCGAGTACGACGATCCGAGCCACGATGGCGACATCACGCACTTCCAGGCGTTGAGCACCGCGCTGTCGGCTACGGTTGGGATCGGGAATATCGCTGGAGTGGCCACCGCAATCCACTACGGTGGACCGGGCGCCCTGTTCTGGATGTGGGTGACCGCGGTGTTCGGAATGGGCCTGAAGTACACCGAGTGCACCCTTTCGATGAAGTACCGCACGCTGATGCCGGACGGCGAGGTCGCCGGCGGACCGATGTACTCGATCGAGCGTGGGCTGGGCAACCGCTGGAAGCCACTGGCGATCATCTTTGCATGCTTCGCTGCAATCTGCTCATTCGGTACCGGCAACGCGGTGCAGTCGTTCACCGTCGCCGATCAGATGCGTCAGGATCTGGGCACCCCGACCTGGCTGATCGGCCTGATCATGGCCTCCCTCGTCGGCCTCGTGATCCTCGGTGGCATCAAGCGGATCGGCGCGGTGACGTCGAAGCTCGTGCCGGTCATGGCGGTGCTGTATGTTCTGGGAGGGCTGATCGTGCTCCTGTTCAACGCGGCGGAGGTACCGGCTGCATTGGCGCAGATCGTGACCTCGGCGTTCCAGCCTGCCGCTCAGGTGGGCGGGTTCGCGGGAGGCGGGTTCATCTTCATGCTGGTGTGGGGCGTGAAGCGCGGTCTGTTCTCCAACGAGTCGGGACAGGGCTCGGCGCCGATTGCGCACGCGGCTGCCAAGACCGACGAGCCGATCCGCGAGGGCATGGTGGCGATGCTCGGACCGTTTGTGGACACCCTCGTGGTCTGCACCATGACCGGCCTGGTGATCGTCACCACAGGTGTCTGGAAGGACAAGCAGGAGCAGGTCGTGCGTCTCAACGAGCAGGCGGATATCGTCGCGATCGTCGATGGTGCCGAGGTGCAGCGGAACGGTCGGGTGCGGCCTGAGGACATGGCCACGGGCCGGTTCGAGGTGGTCGAAGGCGACCCGATCGGCTTTCAGCTCGTGCGCAACCACGCCACCGTCGATGCGCTGCAGCTCGAGATCTCTGCAGGTGATGTGCTGCGTGAGGCCGGTCAGCCGTTCGACGGTTTTGTGGTCATGGAGGAGGCCGGTCTGATCGCACGGGCGACGCTGCTCGATCGGAGCGAGCAACCGGTCACCTTGTCGCTGGTCATGCGCGGCGAAGCGATGCAGAACGGCTCACCGCTCACGTCCTGGGCGTTCGAGAAGGGGCTGCGGAAGGTTGCTGGCACTCACGGCGACCTGCTGGTGACGGTTGCGGTGTTCCTGTTCGGGCTGTCGACCGCCATCAGCTGGTCGTACTACGGAGATCGATCGGTCCTGTACCTGTTCGGCACCAAGGCGGTGATCCCGTACCGGATCGTTTTCTGCCTGGTGCTGTTCGTGGCGGCGATCATCTCGCTCGAGCTGGTGTGGGCGTTCGGCGACGTGGCGCTCGGGTTGATGACGGCGCCGAACCTGATCTCAATTCTGCTGCTCACCGGCCAGGTCAAGAAGTGGACGAAGGAGTACGAGACCACCGGCAAGCTCGAGCCACCTGTCCGCGGCTGATCCGGGTCAGGCCCGGGGCCAGGGAGAGCGGTCACCACCAGACCGCGAAGGCCGACAGGAAAAGGTGTGTCAAAGGAAATCTCGGCGTGTTGCGCCCTGCGCGGGTTCGCAGTAGATCTCTGCGGAGAGCCTCGCGGTGGATCGGGAGCGCTACAATGTCGCCGCCCACAACGGGCAGGGGGAGTAGCGGTGGCCATGCAGCGACTCGTAGCGACGGTTCTCGTGGGGATGGTCCTTGCCGGGGCGGGTGTGGATGCTGGGGAGCTGAGCGAGCTTCGTGAGCAGCTCCTGCCGCCGTTGATGGAGTGGAGCGGTGCCAGCGAGC
>CAZEJK010000298.1:0-6121 GCA_964512045.1 uncultured Thermoanaerobaculia bacterium | reverse complement strand
GCATTAAGAATTCAAAATTAAGAACTTAGAACTCAACCCAGGCGCTTTGCTTCGACTTCTCGAAGATACGGCGGTTTTCAGTTGCCAAAAAAGACCCGGTCGCGCGGGTGCGACCGGGTCTGGAGCCTGAGCGTCGGAGGGATCACTCCTCGGTCATGAACGGGTACCGGAAGTCGGTTGGCGGTGCGAAGGTCTCCTTGATCGCCCGCTGTGAGGCCCAGCGCACGAGGTTCAAGAACGACCCCGCCTTGTCGTTTGTGCCCGAGGCGCGGGCGCCGCCGAACGGCTGCTGACCGACCACCGAGCCGGTGGGCTTGTCGTTGATGTAGAAGTTGCCCGCGGCGTGCCGCAGCCGGTTGGCCATGGAGGCCGCTGCTGCGCGGTCGTCGGCGAAGATGCCGCCCGTCAGAGCGTACATCGACGTGGTGTCGCACAGCTCGAGGGTTTCGTCGAGCTTGGCATCGTCGTACACGTAGAGCGTCAGCACGGGGCCGAAGATCTCCTCCTCCATCAGCTTGAACTTGGGATCTGTGGTCTCGATGATCGTTGGCTCGATGAAGTACCCGGTCGAGCTGTCCCAGTTGCCGCCAGCGAGGATGGTGGCGTCGTTGGAGTCCTTCGCGTACTGGATGTAACCGGTAATGTCGTTGAATGCGCCCTCGTCGATCACGGCGCACATGAAGTTGCGGAAGTCGAGCGGTGAGCCCATGGTGACGCTCTTCATCTCGGCCATGAGCCGGTCCTTGAACTCAGACCAGATGCTCCTCGGGACGTACATCCGCGATAGCGCGGAGCACTTCTGACCCTGGTACTCGAATGCGCCGCGGATCGTTGCAGCCACCAGAGCAGCGACGTCGGCTGATGGGTGGGCGAAGAGGAAGTCCTTGCCGCCGGTCTCGCCGACGATCCGGGGGTACGACTTGTAGGATGCGATGTTCTCGCCGATCGTCTTCCACATGTTCTGGAACACGGGCGTCGAGCCGGTGAAGTGAACTCCCGCAAGGTGCGGGCTGGCCATCACGGGGCGACCCACCGCACCACCAGAGCCCGGAATGAAGTTGATGACGCCTGGCGGGAAGCCGGCCTTCTCGAAGATCTTCATCAGGTTGTAGGCGGTGAACACGGCCGACGACGCAGGCTTCCATAGCACGGTGTTCCCCATCAGCGCAGGCGACGTGGGGAGATTGCCGGCGATGGCGGCGAAGTTGAACGGCGTGACTGCGAACACGAAGCCTTCCAGCGCGCGGTACTCGACGTAGTCCCAGTGGCCGCGCACCGACAGTGGCTGCTGCTCATAAATGAACCGCATGAACGACGTGTTGAACCTGAGGAAGTCAATCAGCTCGCACGCCGCGTCGATCTCCGACTGGTGCGCGGTCTTCGACTGGTTGAGCATGCAGGCTGCGTTCATCGTGTCGCGCATCGGCCCGGCGATGATGTCGGCGGCGCGCAGCACGACCGCCGCGCGATGGTGCCAGTCCATCTCCGACCACTCCTGCCACGCCTTCTGTGAGGCCTCGATCGCCTTCTCGATCTCCTTGGGACCGGCCTTGTGGTAGGTGGCCAGCACGTGCTGGTGGTCGTGAGGGCACACGGCCTTGGCGGTGTCTCCCGTCCGGACCTCCTCTCCGCCGATGATCAGCGGGATCTCGATCTCTTGAGAGAGGGTCTCCTTCAGCTTGGCCTTGAGCGAGGCTTTCTCCGCAGTCCCCGGCTCGTACATGTGCACCGGTTCGTTGACCGGTGTGGGAGTTGGGAAGATTCCGTTCGGCATTGGACACCTCCTTGGGTCGCATACAGCGTGATTCAGGGGTGCAGCGTGCGCTGCGGGGGCGATGGTATCGCCTCAACGACACGAGCGCAAACCGGGGCAAACCCGATGATGCGCTCGAAGTTGAAGGTGCTGAGTGGAGGGCGCCACCCACCCGGCAGCTGCCGAGAGCCGGTGGACTCTCACCGAGACCAACGAGAGAGCGGAGCCGGATCGTAGAGAGCGTTTACCGAGGCCGCGAGCGCTGTATCCTCGTCAACGGAGGCGCACCATGAGCGAGCCGTTCCTGTACCTCGACTACAACGCCACCACCCCAGTGGACCCTCGGGTTGCGGAGGCGATGCGCCCCTATCTGACGGGGGTCTACGGCAACCCATCGTCGTTGCACCGCCTCGGGAGGGAGGCTCGGATGGCGATCGAGACTGCCCGCAGCCAGATCGCAGCCTGCCTCGGCGCGAGCCCGGAGGAGATCATCCACACGTCGGGAGGTAGCGAGTCGAACAACCTCGCGATCCGAGGTGTCGTGACGGCCGCCGGTGGGGGGCACGTGATCACGTCGGCGGTTGAGCATCCGGCGGTGATGGAGGTGGTGCGGGCGATGGAGCTGGAGGGACGGATCCGGCTGACCGTTGTCGAAGTCGATGGCAACTGTCTGGTGGATCCGCAAGCCGTCGTGCGCGCGCTGGCGCCGGACACAGTGCTCGTCACGATCATGCTCGCCAACAACGAGGTTGGCACGATCCAGCCGATCCCGGAGATCGTGGAGGCGTGTCGCTCGCATCGTTGCCTGGTGCACACGGATGCGTCGCAGGCGGTAGGGAAGGTGCCCGTCGATGTGGGCGCGCTCGGGGTCGATCTGCTTACCGTGGCGGGTCACAAGCTCTACGCGCCGAAGGGTGTCGGAGCGTTGTACGTCCGACGGGGCGTCCGGCTCGAGCCGCTCATCCGCGGAGCGGGACACGAGATGGGCGTTCGCGCCGGTACCGAAAACGTGCTGGAGGTCGTGGGTCTGGGGGTGGCGTGTGCGCTGGTAGCCGACGAGGTCGAGGACGAGGTGGAGAGGCTCGGCGCTCTGCGCGATCGACTCCACGAGCAGCTACGCGCTGGCTGGCCGGCCCTGCGTGTGCACGCTGAAGGAGCACCTCGCTTGCCGAACACGCTCTCCGTAGCGTTCCCCGGAGTGGCGGCGGATCTGCTGGCGAGTCGCCTGGCGGATGAGGTCGCCCTGTCGGTGGGGGCTGCGTGCCACAGCGATCAGGTCGAGGTCTCACTGGTGCTCGCTGCAATGCGGGTGCCGACAGAGGTGGCGATGGGGACGGTCCGTCTTTCGGTCGGACGGTTCACCACCATCGATGAGGTGGACCGTGCCAGCCGGAGGGTGCTCGAGGTCGTCGAGGAGCTGGCGGGCGACCGGGGAGAGCCCGACGGTACGACGAGCGTTGGCGAGAAGGTTCGCCTGACTCGCTATACCCACGGTCTCGGCTGCGCGTGCAAGCTGCAGCCGGATGTGCTCGAGCGGATCGTCGCACGGATGCCGGTTCCGGATCGGCCCGAGGTCCTGGTGGGCTCCGACCAGAGTGATGACGCCTGTGCCTGGGAGCTGTCGGATGGCACGGTCCTGGTGCAGACCCTCGACTTCTTCACGCCGGTGGTCGACGATCCCCGCACCTTCGGTGCGATCGCTGCTGCCAACGCCCTCTCGGACATCTACGCCATGGGGGCTGAGCCCCTGTTCGCGTTGAACATCGTGGGTTTCCCGATCGCGACCTTGCCGGAGTCGGTGCTCGAGGAGATCCTGGCAGGAGCCAACGAGGTGGCCGAGGAGGCCGGGATCGCCGTGCTCGGCGGACACACCATCGAGGACACCGAGCCGAAGTTCGGGTGGGTGGTGACGGGCAGGGTCGAGCGGTCGGGCCTCTGGAGGAACGCGGGTGCCCAGCCAGGAGATCTGTTGCTGCTGTCGAAGCCGCTCGGTGCCGGGATCTGGTCCACGGCAGCCAAGCACGGAGTGGCGCCGGAGGCCGGCTGGACAGCGGCACAGGCGATGATGCGCACCCTGAACCGTCGTGCAGCTGACGTCGTGCGCCAGCTCCGGCCTCACGCCGTGACTGACGTGACGGGGTTCGGGCTTCTCGGTCATCTGCATGAGCTGCTGGCGGCCTCACGAATGGACGGGGAGGTTGTCGTGGAGTCGCTGCCGGTGCTGCCGGACACGGCGAGGTTGATTGCAATCGGAGAGGTTCCCGGCGGGACGCGGTCCAATCTTCGCTTCGCCGAGGCGTGGACGGAGTTCGCAGACGCTGTTGACGAGTCGGCGCGACTCATCGTGGCGGACGCCCAGACGTCCGGGGGCCTGCTCGCCGCAGTACCGGCCGAAGCTGAGCAGGAGCTGCAACGGTTGAGCAGGGAGCTCGACGTCACGTTCGCGATCATCGGCTGTGTCACTGGCTCGGGCTCGGGTCGAGTACGAGTGATATCGAACAGCTCGTAGCAACTCAAGCATCCAGCATCTTCGAAAACGCGAGGCATCCTCCGGGGACCGGATGGCCGGGATCCGGCTGTCGGGGCCAGGACCGAGACCGGAGCCGGGCTGCGGCGTTGTCGCTCCTGCGAGTGAGGGTGGATGGGTGGGGGTCTATCCCGGAACCACGAGGTACAGCAGGATGCTGCCGAAGGCTGCGATCAACAGGGTGACGATGACCTGGAGGCCGACCTTCTGGTCACCAAAGATGATGGTGTAGGCCCCCTTCATCAGGTTGTTCGTGCCCGCTGCAATGAGCACCGCGATGGCAGCGACGGTCATCGGAACGCTCTCGCCGGCTGTCTGCGTGAGGCCGAGGATGAACGGATCGACGTCCGCGGCTCCCATCACGGCCGCGAGAATCAGCACTCCGGTGTCGCCGAAACGCTCGGCAACCCAGCGCGTCGCAACCAGGACGATGGTGAACAGCGCGGCAAAGGTGAGCGCGGATGTGATCTCCAGAGGGTTGGCCGCCGCTCCTTCCTCGGTGGGCTCGGCCTCAGTGCTCGCGACGCCGCGGCGGCTCAAGAGCCATCCGAACCCGGTCGTGAGCGCCGCCATCACCAGGAACGGCACGGTCAGTGGCGATGCCAGCGGAGCGGCGAACAGCAGGACCAGGATCCACAGGCGCAGGTACATCATCCCCGTGGCGGCGACGATCGCGCCGGCGTAGGCCTGGGCAGATACCTTCCGTTGGTTGGACTTCCGTGCCAGGACCACGGTTGTGGCGGTGGAGGAGTAGGCGCCTCCGAGGATGCCAGCGAGCAGAATGCCACGATGGCGCCAGCGCAGCTGGAGCAGGTAGCTGAGGTAGGAGACTCCACTGACGGCCACGACCACCAACCACATCTTGAACGGGTTGATCTCGAACGGCGTGTAGCTGGTGTCCGGAACGATCGGCAGAATCACCGCCGACAGCACGAGGAACCTCGCCAGAGTGGACAGCTCTCGGCGAGGAACGACCGTGACGAGCTGCTTGAGACGTTGCTTCTCCTGGAGCAAGATCACCGCCGCCACTGCCGCTGCCACGGCAAGCCAGTACAGCTGGACGGCGCAGGCAGCTCCGATCGCATAGGTGAGCACTCCGGCGAACTCGCTGGTGATGCCCCACGACTCGACATTGATGCTGTGATGATGGGAGATGGCGAGCAGAGTGCCCAACACGATCAGCCCGGCGACGAACGGTAGCCGGGTGTCGGGGAACGCTGTGACGAGAAGGTACGCCGACACGCCGATGAGCGGAAACGTGCGGACCCCACCGAACGTACCGCCGAGGTTCTGGAGGCGGTTCTCCTCCCGCTCGAAGCCGATGAGCAGCGACAGCCCGAGCGTCAGCAGGAAACCGAACGCTTCCGGGGAGATGGTGGTGAGGAGCTCGTTCACGGTACTGGTCCTGCCATGTCGCTGCAACCTCCAAGGTTCGAGCGTTCCTCGAGTTTACCGTAGCAGCGCGCTGGTGGATCCCCGTGGCCAGCGCAGGCTCCTACAAGAACGGGAGGACCAACTTGTGGCGGCCTGCGTCTCGCATGCCGGGTGGGCGGCTGGGAAAGCGAAGCTGGGTGGATCGAGAGCATCTGTCGAAAGAACCTCTCGCGCCGCCCACCACGTCATCTCGACCGAGCCTCCGTGGTCTTGCGGATGGTGGTGGAGCACACTCCCGTAGCAAGCTCATCGCAGCGCTTGGCGAGCGGAGAGATCCCGTTGGAGCACGATGGCGCTCCGGCCTCGGCAGCGGTCAACGGCCCCGGGCCCGAGAGCCGGCAGCCGGTCCCGGATGATGGTCGTGCAGCGACGGTGAAGGGGACGGGTTGGGGGGTTCGTGGGCTTCG
>CAZEJK010000297.1:0-6137 GCA_964512045.1 uncultured Thermoanaerobaculia bacterium | reverse complement strand
AACCTCCCGAGCACCCGGGACCGGATGCGGGCGGAGCGCGGCCAGGAGCTGCTGCAATCGATCATCAACGAGCGGCGGCGGGAAGAGGTGGTCACCGTCAACCAGAGGTTGGTGGACAGGTTCGCTCCGGCGACCGGCTGAGGTCCCGTGATCGGACGGCTGCAGGGAAAGGTCTGCGAGCACCGGCCCGGCGAGCTGATCGTCGACTGCCGGGGCGTCGGGTACCTGGTACGGACAACCCTGCGGGCGTTCGAGCAGCTCAGCGATGCCGACGAGGTGGTACTCTGGACCCATCTGATGGTGCGCCAGGACCAGATCGAGCTGTACGGGTTTGTGAACCTCGACGAGCTGCACGCGTTCCAGCAGCTGATCTCGGTTGGAGGGGTCGGTCCGCGGATCGCATTGGCGGTGCTCTCGGCGATGAGCTGTGAGGAGCTTCTGACCGCCGTCAACGACGGCGAGTTCCAGCGGCTGCAAAGAACTCCGGGCGTCGGCAAGAAGACTGCCCAACGGATCGTGCTCGAGCTCAAGGGTCGGATCGAGACCTCCCTGGGGACGCAGGCAGGGGGCTCGATGGTCGAGGACGCGGTGTCCGCACTGGTGAACCTCGGCTACAGCGCCAGAGATGCACAGCGCGCAGTCGAGGGTGTCCGCACCAGCGGCGGCTCTGACGAGCTCGGTGAGGTGTTGCGTCGCGCCCTGTCGGTGCTGACACGATGAGCAACGAGAGTCTGCAGCCGTCTCTCCTGCCGGGCGAGCGATCGCACGAGGAGAGCCTGCGCCCGCGCGCCCTGGCCGACTACGTGGGGCAGCGGCGGTTGACGGCGAACCTCGGCGTGTACATCAATGCGGCGCGTGACCGCGGTGAGGCCCTGGACCACGTGTTGCTGTTCGGGCCCCCCGGCCTTGGCAAGACAACCCTTGCGCACATTGTGACGGCGGAGATGGGAGCCGAGCTGCATACAAGCTCGGGACCGGTGCTCGAGCGTGCGGGAGACCTCGCGGCGATGCTCACCAATCTCGGGGAAGGCGATGTGCTGTTCATCGACGAGATCCATCGCCTGTCCCCCTCCGTCGAGGAGATCCTCTACCCGGCGATGGAGGACTTCCAGCTGGATCTGGTGATCGGCGAGGGTCCGGCGGCGCGCAGCGTCCGCCTGCCGCTGCCGCCGTTCACGCTGGTGGGCGCCACGACCCGGGCGGGGCTGATCACCGCACCGTTGCGAGACCGGTTCGGAATCGCACACCGCCTCGACTTCTACCCGCCGGAGGAGCTGGCAACGATCGTCCGCCGGTCGTCCCGGATCCTGAGGATCGCAGTGGACGATGACGCGGCGGACGAGATCGCACGCAGGTCCCGGGGGACGCCGCGGATCGCCAACCGGTTGCTCCGGCGAGTGCGCGACTTTGCGCACCACCTCGGCTCGGAGCATGTCCATCTCGAGGCAACCCGTTGGGGCCTGGAGCAGATGGAGGTGGACGCCTTCGGGCTCGATGATCTGGATCGCAGGTTTCTTGCGACGATCATCGACATCTACGACGGCGGGCCGGTCGGGGTCAAGGCGGTGGCGGCATCGCTCGGCGAGGACCGGGGAACGTTGGAGGATCTGCAGGAGCCGTACCTTCTGCAGATCGGTTTCCTCCAGCGGACGCCACGCGGGAGGGTTGCCACCCGTCGGGCGTACGAGCATCTCGGCCTGAGCGGGCCGAAAGGACGGTACGGGTCCCTGTTCGCAGAAGGGGCGGGTGCGGATCCGTCGGCAGACCGATGATCGAGCAGCTGGTGCGATGGCCGAAGCGATGACCAGGGTCACGCCGGTAGTCTTCAACCCGGTGGCGGGACACAGCCGGGATGCGAGCCGTCGCGGGGCGCTGGATGGGCTTGCGGCGGCGCACGGAGCCACCTTGGTGTGGTGGCCCACCAGGGCGCCCGGACATGCCGCCGAGCTTGCGCGGGAAGCCGTTCGCCTGAACGTCGACCTGGTGCTGGCGTTCGGCGGCGACGGGACCTACAACGAGGTGGCACAGGGGCTGATCGGGAGTACGACGGCGCTCGGGGTGCTGCCCGGTGGTACGACCTCGGTTCTCGCCTACGAGCTGTCGGTACCGAGGCCGGCCGCCGACGCCCTGGATGCGCTGCTCGCAGGCGTGAACCGACCGATGCGTGCCGCTCGAACGGGAACCGGTCAGATCATCCTCCTGATGCTCTCGGCGGGTCCTGATGCGATCATCCTCGATCGCCTGCTGCCGAGCCTGAAACGGCTCGGAGGACGGGTCGGGGTCGCGTTGCAGGCGATCATGGAGCTGGCTCGATCGCGCATGCCATCGTTCTCGCTGTCGGTTGGTGACAGCACGTATACGTGTGGATGGTCGATTGTCGGCAAGTCCCGTTGTTATGCCGGTCCGTTCGCTGCGACGCCGGGCGCAGATCCGTTTCGGGGTGACGTGGAGGTGGTGGCGCAGCGCAGTGCTGGTAGGTGTCCGGCACTTGCGTTTGCAGCCTCGATCCCCGGGGGACGCCACGTGGAGCGGCATGATGTCGTGCGCTGGCGAGGGGAATCGGTGACGATGCGTGCGCCCGACGGCGTGCGGGTGCCGTACCAGATCGATGGGGACGTCGCTGGCGAGCTGCCGGTGAGCGTTACGGTGGACCCGCGGTCGCTGCTCGTTCGGCTGCCTCGCGGTGAACGGGCGGCTCGCGTTCGTTGCGGCGACCGAGCCATTTCGAGGTAGGACCAGCTTGCTCCAGGGGGCACATCGCGCTACCGTCGCAGCATGGATCGGTTTCTGCTCGATCGTGCTGCCCTCGAAGAGCGAGAGGAGCAAGCGCTGGCGGTGTACGCGACCCTTTCGAGCGCTGCGCGCCGTCGGCACCGCCTTGAGGATGAGGGTCGATCGTTCGACTACCGTCTTGCCTTTCAACGGGATCGCGACCGGATTCTGCACTCGAGGGCGTTTCGTCGCCTCAAGCACAAGACGCAGGTCTTCGTGCCCCATCTGGGAGACCACCCACGCACGCGGCTGACCCACACGCTGGAGGTGGCACAGCTGGCGCGCACAATCGCGCGCGCCCTGGCGCTGAACGAGGATCTGGTGGAGGCAATCGCGCTCGGTCACGACCTCGGGCACACTGCGTTCGGGCACACTGGTGAGGCGGTTTTGCAGGAGATCCTCGCGGGAGATCGCGAGGTGGCCCTGCCAGAGTCGGTGGCACGACAGGTGGGGACGTTCAAGCACAACTTCCAGTCGGTGCGGGTCGTGGACCTCCTCGAGCGGCGCTACGCGCGCCCTGGACTGAACCTCACGGATCAGGTGCGCGAGGGGATTTTGAAGCACACTGGGTGGCGGAAGGAGCTCGACTTTCCGCTTCCGGACGTCGGTGGGTTGCGGCTGGAGCATCCGGCGCATCTGGAGGGGCAGCTGGTCGCCCTTGCGGACGAGATCGCACAGCAGGCCCACGACCTGGAGGACGGTTTGCGCGCCGGTTCGGTGGAGCTGGAGGCTGTCCAGGAGCTCGGTGTGGCGCGGCGGATCATCGAGCGGATGGGCTCGTCGTACACTGGTCAGCGAAGCCACTACCGTCGTCAGAACATGCTGATTCGGGGGATCATCCATCTCTTCGTAACCGATGCGGTGACGGCGTCCGCCGGGCGGCTGGAGCGCTTTCTGGACGAACGGAGCATCTCGACCCGTGAGGGCTTTGCGGCACATCGGGACGAGCTGTCGTCCACGACCTTGGCATTCTCAGATCCCATCGCGGCGCTGTTTGCCGAGCTGAAGACGTTCATCTATCGCTTCATCATCAACCATCCGCAGGTCAACCGGCAGGACTGGCGAGCCCGGCGCGTGCTGTGCGGTCTGTTCAGGGCGTTCTGGATCAACCCGTTGAACCTGCCATCGTACGTGCTGCTGAGGGCGACGGAGGAGCTCGGCTTCCCCTACCTGAGGGACCTGCCGCGGCCGTCGGTTGCGAACGAGGTGGCCGCTCGCTACCATACCTCTCCGGGCTTCGCGCGCCTGATCGCGGACCATATTGCGGGGATGAGCGATCGGTTCGCGCTCGAGGAGTACCACGCGCTGGAGCATCCGAGCCCTGGCCAGGAACGGATGGGAGACGTACGGTGATTGTCCTTGCCTCGGATCACGGTGGCTTTCAGCTCAAGAACCACATCAGGCTCTTTCTGGAGTCGAGCTCGATGCCGTGCCGCGATCTGGGGATCGAGACGCCGGATCCGGTGGACTACCCGTTGATCGCGCGACGCCTCGCCGAGGAGATCGCGGCGGATCCGAGTCTCCGCGGCATCGTGATCTGCGGCACCGGCATCGGCGTGTCGATGGTGGCCAACCGGGTGCCCGGGGTGCGTGCGGCGCTCTGTCACGATGCCTACACTGCCGAGATGTCCCGGCGCCACAACGACGCCAACGTCCTCTGTCTCGGCGGGCGGGTGCTGGGATGGGGCGTGGCCGAGCAGATCGTGCGGGTCTTTCTGGATACGCGCTTCGAGGGAGGCCGCCACGCCAGAAGGGTGCAGCTGATCGACGGCCCAGCCTCTGAAGATCAACGGTAGCCGCGGCGTCTGTGGACGAGAGCCGACGGCTTGAGGGAGGAAGTATGACCGAGTCGCTGACTGCGCAGCTCTTCGACACGCACCACCGCCTGGTGCACGACGCCGACCCCGAGATTGCGGCTGCACTTGCAGCCGAGCGGATACGCCAACAGGAGGGGTTGGAGCTGATCGCGTCCGAGAACTTCGTGTCGCCGGCCGTGCTGGCCGCCATGGGCTCGGTGATGACCAACAAGTACGCAGAGGGGTACCCGGGCCGGCGCTACTACGGAGGCTGTGTGCATGTGGACACCGCCGAGGAGCTGGCGCGGGAGCGCGTGAAGAAGCTGTTTGACGCCGAGCACGCCAACGTGCAGCCGCACTCTGGGGCGCAGGCAAACATGGCGGTGTACCTCGCCGTCATGCAGCCTGGAGACACCCTCCTCGGGATGGATCTGTACCACGGTGGCCATCTGACCCACGGGCATCCGCTGAACTACTCGGGCAAGGAGTTCAACGTGGTGTCGTACGGCGTGCGCAAGGACACCGAGACCATCGATTACGAACGGCTCGCTGAGCTGGCGCTCGAGCATCGGCCGAAGCTGATCGTCTGTGGCGCCTCCGCGTACCCGCGAACGATCGACTTCGCGCGTTTGCGGGCCATCGCGGACGAGGCGGGCGCGCTGCTGATGGCGGATATCGCGCACATCGCGGGTCTCGTGGCCGCGAAGCTGCACCCGTCACCGGTGCCGCACTGCCAGTTCGTGACCTCGACCACCCACAAGACGTTGCGCGGTCCGCGCGGCGGTATCGTGTTGACCACCGAGGAGTGGGCCGAGGCGATCGACAAGGCGGTGTTCCCCGGGGTGCAGGGCGGTCCGCTGATGCACGTCATCGCCGCCAAGGCGGTCGCCTTTGCGGAGGCGTTGCGGCCGGAGTGGCACGCGTATCAGCAGCGGGTCGTCGACAATGCGGCCGCACTGGCGTCCGCGATGGCGGATCTCGGCTGGCGGCTGGTCTCCGGGGGCACCGACAACCATCTGTTCTTGGTGGATCTCGGCGCGGACTTCATCTCGGGCAAGAAGGCCGAGCGGTGGCTGGGCCTGGCCGACATCACGGTCAACAAGAACACCGTACCGTTCGATACTCGCAAGCCGTACATCACCTCCGGGCTGCGGATCGGGACGCCGGCGATCACGTCACGCGGAATGGGACCGGACGAGATGCGCGAGATCGCCCAGCTGATCGATCGCGTGCTCCGGGCCAACGAGGTCAAGGACGACCCGGTCCAGATGGAGCGTTTCAACGCCGAGGTGAACGCCGTCAAGGAAGCCGTCCACGCGATGGCGGCGCGCTTTCCGCTGTACTGACGGGACGCAGGTTGTCAGCGAGTCTGCCGGCGACTCAAGCATCCCACATCTTCGGGAATCCGAAGCATGCAGCGGTGTCCGGGATCCGGCTGCCGGGGCCGGGACCGGGCTGTGGCGTCGTTGCTCCTGCGAGTGAGACTGGGCGGGCGGGGGAGCTCATACCCAATACATAACCCGGACGAGCCGGAGCCAAACAGGGATCGGCATGACCAGTCGAGAGCTG
>CAZEJK010000296.1:0-6137 GCA_964512045.1 uncultured Thermoanaerobaculia bacterium | reverse complement strand
TTCGAGGACACCTCGACGGCGGCGGGCTTTCCCGCGAACGACTGGAGGATTGTTGCCAACAGCAATCTGAACGGTGGTGGTTCTTTCCTGGCGTTCGAAGACATCACCGCCGGCGGGAAGCTGCTCTTTCGAGTCGACGCAGGTGCTCCGCAGAATGCGCTCCGTGTCGAGAGCTCAGGCAATGTCGGCTTTGGCACAGGAGACCCGGTCGTGGAGCTCCATACAGTGGATGGTGACACGCCGACGCTTCGGCTCGAGCAGGATGGCTCGTCCGGCTTCGCGCCGCAAACCTGGGATGTGGCTGGCAACGAGACGAGCTTCTTCGTCCGTGACGCCACCAACGACGCGACGCTGCCGTTCAGGATCCGACCGGGCGCTGTGAGCAACTCACTGGTGATCGACAACGATAGCGACGTCGGTGTCGGAGTCCTTTCCCCGGACTCCACCGTGCACGTCCGTCGCAGTGACGGGACGGCGAAGGTCCACATTCAGGAAGCGTCGTCCTTTCAGGACTCTCGGATCCTGTTACACCTGGAGAACAATGGCCCTGCCGGGATGCTGATGTCGGATGTCGCGTCCCGCGTGGACTGGCTGCTGGAGAACGATAATGGCCAGCTCATCATCTCGGGGCCCGGCGATCGTGCTCAGCAGGTGCTCTCTCCGGCGGGGGTGTTTCAGCTCCTGTTCCGCGGGGGCGAGGTGCTCCGGGTCGATCGGCTCGGGAACCTGGTGATTGCGGGGACGCTGACTGAAGGCGGCGCGAGGTCGACCGCTGCGGATTCCGAGCTGCGCGAGGAGCTGGAAGAGCTGCAGCAGGCCAATCAGGCACTTCAGGAACGGGTCGATCAGCTCGAGCGCCTGGTGGGTGAGCTGGCCGGGGAGTAGGGTGCGTCGGGAGCTTCGGAGGTCGCGCCTCGGGTCGATAGAAGAAGGCGCGAGATGAGTGCGCGAGCGCTGCTTCAGATCGCGTGTGAGCTCGCGGCAGCGGTCGATCAGCTGTCGTTTACAGCCCCCGTCGACCGGGTGTACAACCCGTTGCGCTACGCCTGGGCTCCCTACAAGACGTACGTCGAGCGCTACGGAGACTCAGCCAAGCCCGTCGTGCTGATCGGAATGAACCCCGGACCGTGGGGGATGGCCCAGACCGGGGTGCCGTTCGGCGAGGTGGCGGCCGTGCGCGACTGGCTCGGTATCCACGAGCCGGTGGGCAAGCCGGACGCCGAGCATCCGAAGCGACCGGTGGAGGGGTTCGAGTGCTCGCGCTCCGAGGTCAGTGGCGAGCGCCTGTGGGGGTGGGCGCGGCGGCGGTTCGGAACGCCGGACCGGTTCTTTGAACGGTTCTTCGTAGCCAACTACTGCCCTCTGGTGTTCATGGAGGCCTCGGCTCGGAACCGGACACCCGACAAGCTTCCGGCCGCGGAGCGGGAGCCGCTGTTCGACGCCTGCGATCGGGCGCTGCGCGCCACTGTGGAGGCGCTCGGGCCGCCGGACTGGGTTGTCGGCATCGGCGCGTTTGCAGAGGGGCGGGCACACGCGGCGCTGGAGGGGCTGGACGTTCAGATCGGCCGGATCCTCCATCCGAGCCCTGCGAGCCCGCTGGCGAACCGTGGCTGGGCCGAGCACGCCGAATCACAGCTCGCCCAGCTCGGGATCGCGTTGCCAGCACGCTGACCCGCCGATGAGTCGACTGGCTGAGGCGAAGAGACGAACAGGAACGAGCCGGCCGGCGCTGCCGAGGAGAGCACTCGGCTCGCATGCGGCGGAGGCGGGACGTCGCCGTGTGCGGCCTGGTATCGTAACGGTATGAGCCGACGGGTTCGATGGGTTGTCTGCTGTGTTGGTATGCTGCTGGTCGTGAGCGGCGCAGAGACGAGCGCGCATGAGATCGCCTCGTACCGCCAGGTGGTGACCGCGTCGGAGCTGGAAAGCTGGGTCGAGCTCCGCGGCGATGATGCGCCAAAGACGGTTGCGGCTCAGATCCGCGAGCTGGTGCTGACCCGCGTGCTGGCCGAGGAGGCTGAGCGTCTCGCCATGGATCACGAGCCACGGCTTCAGATCCAGCTGGCACGAGCCGAGGCCGACGTGCTGCGCACGGCCCTGCGTGAGTGGGGCAGGGAGGCCATCGAGGTCACCGATGCCGCGGTTGACGAGAGGTACCACGAGCTCAAGAGACGGGCTGAGAAACCGAAGCGGTGGCGGCTGCGCAACCTGTTCAGGCGCTTTCCTCCCGAGGCATCCGAGGCCGAGCGCGATGCTGTCTGGAGCGAGATGGAGGCGCTGCGGCGTCGCGCGCTGGCGGGTGAGGAGTTTGCCGAGCTCGCCCGTGAGGCCTCCGACTCCCAGACGCGTCTTCGTGGTGGGCTCATCGGCAACGTGCGCGCAGGTCAGCTTCGGCCGTCGGCGAACGCGGCAGCGACCGCCCTCGAGCCCGGGGAGGTCAGCCCGATTCTCGAGGAGCCGGAGGGGCTGACGATCCTCTACTGCGAGAGGATCGTTCCCGCCGTCGCCAGGCCCGATGAGGAGATCCGCGCTGCGGCCCGGCGTGCGGTGGCGCGGGAGGCGTTCGAGGCGTGGTGGAACGACCTCGAGGATCGGCTTCGTTCCTCCGTGACGCCACAGGTCGAGTGGGAGCTGATCCGCCAGGTGGACGCTCGCGATGACGTGGTGGCCGTGGGCTTCCTGGGGCAGTCCCTGAGCGTGGGCGTTGTCCGCGAGCTGCTCCGTCAGAGCGGCTCTGATGCGGGGTTGTCCGAGGTTTCTCGCGAGGAGATCTCGCGCCTTACTGAGCGGTACCTCATGCGAGCAGCGATGGAGCGGGAGGCGAAGCTGCAGGGGCTGTGGAACGATGCGCTTCGAGCCCGGCTGGACTGGACCCGGCGGCGCGTCGTCGCCAAGGAGGCGCTCGGCCGGCAGGTTCAGCAGGAGCTGAGTGAGCCGACGAATGAGGACATCGAAAGGTACTACAGTGCCAATGCAGAGACGCTGATCCGCCCCCCGCACCATCACCTGGCCGTGATTCGGATTTCCGAAGGCGAGGACCTGCGAGCTGCGTACCGGCACGCCGAGGAGATCCGTTATGGTCTACAGAGCGGCGAAGTGACGTTCGCCGAGGCTGCACGCCGCTGGTCACAGCATCCGTCCGCGGAGCACGGCGGCGACGTGGGCTGGGTTTCGGACCGGGCGCTCGCCGGCCTGGGCTTTGATCTCTACCGGGCGGTGGAGCGGCTCGAGGTCGGCGGCCAGTCGAAGGTGGTCCGGGACGCCGGTGCGCTCTGGCTCGTCGAGCTGCGCGAAAGAGAGGCGAGGCGACCGCTGAGCTTCGAAGAAGCGCGAGAGGTCGTCAGGCGGCGGCTCCGCGCGCAACGGGCTGCGGTGCTACGGGAGGAGCGTGCAGCACGGTTGCTCGATCAGCTCGAGATCGAGCTCACTCAGACGGCTGGCTCGGGGCTCCCACCAGAGTGATCGTTTCGAGGCGCTCGCTGTACAGCGTGAAGCCCGCTGCGTCGAGGAGGTCGTCGGTGTACTCCTCGTAGATCTCGGCGGAGTGGCTGCTGAGATACTCGCGCTCCACCTGCTCACGAACCTCGCTGAGCGGTAACGGGGACGGCTCGCTGCGGACATCCACTCGCAGGACGACCAGCACGTTGCCGCGGCGAAACGGTGGCGTGTGCTCGCCCGGCTGGAGCGGAGCGACCAGCTGCAGCGCCCGGGGGTCGTGCGCGAGCAGCTGGGCGAGCGGTGCGAGTGACGTCGATCGGTGGGCGCCACCCAGCTCGGAGGCCAGGTGCTCAACGGTGGTGGACCCCGCATCGAGCTTCGCGCGAGCGGCCTCGAGGCGGGTCATACGGTCGGTCGGGCTCTCCCCCAGCGGGACCTCGAGTGAGGTCAGCTGGAGCCTGAGCGGCGTCGTGAACCGCATTCTGTTGCTCTCCCAGAAGCGACGGACCCGCTCGGGCTGCTCGGAGACCATCTCGGCCATGTTGCGGGCCAGCAGATGCTCGACGACCTGCCGGTCGCGCTCGGTGGAGAGGTCGCTTGCATCGATGTCCGGTAACCCGGTGCTCAGGACGTGCTGGTAGATGATCTCACGGTCTCGGATCTCCTCGTAGACGCGGACCGGAAGGTCCTCGGTCGCCCGCGGCCCCAGCTCGCGCCGGCGGTGCGAGACCTCCTCGACGAGGTCGTCCAGCCGGAGCTCGAACGAGCCGAGACGGAGCAGCACCGCCTCGGGGCTCGCGTCGCCGAGCGCGGCCACGAGCTCCGAGGGGCTGAGCTCGTGGCGCGGTGCGGGCGACGGTAGCCCGGCGGCGACGTCGGCCAGCTGCCGATGCTGGCGCTCGCGATTGAGCTCGTTGGCGATCACCGGCCGGGCCTGAGCGAACGAGAGTGTGTTGGCTTCGAGAACGCTCTCCACCAGGAACATATGGGCGCCGTCGGCGGTCGTGACCACCTCGCTGGGCCGGTTCTTGGCGAGGCTGAAGACGATCTCGTCGAACGCCGGACTGATCGAGCCGCGGGCGACGTAGCCAAGACGGCCGTCCTGGTGGCGGGTCTCAGACTCGGAGTGCTCGCGCGCGAGGAGAGCGAAGCTCTCACCCCGCTGGACCCGCTCACGCAGAGCGTCCATCCGTTCGAGGACGCGCTGCCGCTCCCCGTCGGCCGGAAACCTCTGGTAGATGTGGAGCACGCTGCGCCGCTCGGGCCGATCGAACTGCTCGCGATGGGTCTCGTAGTGCTCACGGAGGGTGTCGTCGGTCAAGGGCTCGGCGGTGTCCTCGAGCGAGGCGATGTAGTGGCGGGAGTACGCCTCACGCCGAACGCGTCGCGTTATCTTCTCGAGCTCCGCGTCGTCTTCGAGCTGGCGAGCCTGATCCAGAAGGAGACGGCGGACGGCCAGCCGGCGGACGATGGCCGTGGTGCGTTCGTCAGCCGGAAGGCCCGTGTACAGCTGGCGCGCCGTGGGGTCATTCAGCACGAAACGGTCGACTTCCGAGGCCGTAATCGGTCCGAGCCGGTCCGTGGCGATGACGGTGTCCCCTGGCTCATGGCTCGGGTTACAGCTCAAAGCCACCACCACGAGTGCTGTACTGATCACCGCGAAGGCGTACTTCATGAGAGCCCTTCCAGGATGGTGCGTGCGTCGCGCGCCGCCGGGCTGTTCGGAACGAGCTCCTCGAGGGCACGGCAGGCGTCCTCCGCTGTCTCGAGGTCGCCAGTCAGCACCGCAAGCTCCACCAGCGCAGCGTGGGCCTGGACGTAGTGCGGATCGAGCTCCACCGCCCGCTCGAGCACAGTGAGCGCCTCGGTCGGCCGCTGCTGGTCGACGAGGAAGACGGCGAGGTTGTAGCAGACGCGCGGGTGGTACGGGTTCGAGGTCATCGCGTGCCGGAACTGCTTCTCGGCCTCGGCGGCTCGATCGCGCTGCGCGTACCAGATGCCGAGGTCGGTGAGCGCTGGAGCGTGGTCCGCCTCGAGCTCGATGGCGCGAAGGAGCGCCTGCTGCTGCTCGGCTGAGTCTCCTCGCAGCTCATGAAGCTTGGCGAGCCGGTACTGGCCGCCGGCCGTGGCGCGGATCGCCTGGGCGCGCTCGAGTGCCTGATACGCCTCCTCGAGCTGACCCTGGCGGAGCAGGAGGTCTGCGAGCGCCGAGCCCATCCGCTCGGGGGCGCTGTGCCCTGCGTCCGGGTCGCTGAGCCGGCGGAGGATCTCGAGCGCTGCTGCGGTCTCGCCCAGGGCCAGGCCGGCGTTCGCCTGCAGCTCGAGATACTCGGGGTTGTCAGGATCGCTGCGCAGCAGGTCCCCGATCAGCTCACGCGCCTCGACGGGACGGTTGGCGAACAGATGAGCCCTGGCCTGGCTGTACGCGCTGACCTCGCCGGCGTGATCCTGCGGCGGGTCGCCATCGGTCCGGAGCCGCTCCTCGATCGGTCCTCGGGCGTTCCCTGCCGCTCCGACATAGCCCAGCGCTGCAAGGCGACGCGCGGTGGTGTCGTCGACAGTGACCGAGGCATCCACGCTCGCATCGATGCTGGGCAGGAGCCGCTCCAGCTCCGCGTGCATCTCGTTGGCGACCACCGGCTCGGCACCTGTGCCGTGGCCCGGAGACCCGGCTTCAGCTGGTCGACGCTGCGGTCCAC
>CAZEJK010000295.1:1522-6139 GCA_964512045.1 uncultured Thermoanaerobaculia bacterium | reverse complement strand
GAGGAGCCGTCGCGCAAAAGCCTCGTGCTCACTGTCTTCACAGAGCAGCTCCACCCGAAGGCCAACTTTACTCACTGGATCCACCGTGCCGGAGCCACTCGGAGACGAGCACGCCGTCCGATCTGTCGAGCACCGAAGCAACCGACGTGATGCGTGTTGGGCCGTCGTCGCTCCGCCAGAGGTACAGCGCTTGATCCGCAGCCAGGTAGTCGATCACCTCCGGATGATGTGAGATCACAAGCAGCGTGCCCTGGGTGGTCAGGGAAACGGTCTCGCGGAGGGCAGAGAGCCAGGGTTGGATCTCAGACAGGGTGATGAAGTTGTCGGGCTCGTCGAACACGAGGAGACGTGCACGCAGTGCTGCTGTGCGAAGCACCGTGTACAGGACAAGCAGCGCTCTTTGCCCCTCCGAGAGCTCGCCGACGTTGAGATCGAACTTCCGGCCTCCGAGCTGACAGGCGAGCACCAAGGCGCGGGTGTTCAGACCTACGGGGCGTAGGGATATTGTCTGTAGGCCCGGGATGACCGGCGACAGATCTTCTGTCAGCTGCGCGACGACCTCCGGCGATTCCTGCACAAGCGTCCTGAACCACGACACGAAGTTCATTCCGTCGATGGCGATACCGTCCCCTTCACTCTCGGAAACCGGCTGCATCGCCCAGGGGTTGAGCGCGAACAGGAAGATGCTCGACAGCCAGCTCTTGAAGGAGCGGATCTCGTCGTTCTTAGCGTTGGTCTCGAGAAGCGGCAGGAACGAGCGAGTGGCGACGAAGGGAAAGCTCGTTGGGGCTGACGTGCTTCGTTGGTCCTGGTGAAGCTCGACGATGCCGTCAGCCATCCGATAGAGGATGTCGGAACCCGAGCGCAACTCCTCCGCTTGGATCCGGCTGCCACGCTGATCCTCTGACTGGGTCACAGCCAGCGTGTAGTGAAACTGCTGCGTGGCGACCTCCACATCGAGCTCGATCCGTTGTGTTCGGCGGCTATCCCATCGCGTCAGCGACCAGGGGGGCAGCGCCCGATCGACCTGCTCACCCGATACCAGGAGGCTCTGGAGAGCCCGGAAGACGTGAAACACGGCGGACTTCCCGCCTCCGTTCGGTCCGACCAACGCTGCCACCTGAGCCGATGGTGTCAGCTCGAAGTTCGAGAGACAGCGAAAGTTGTCAACATACAGTCGCTTCAACACGTCCCACCTCCGCTCCGACGGGTCGAGGTTCTCTTCGCAGTGACTCTATCAGGCTAGAGCATCGCTGCCCCAACAACAATGAACAGCGAGGCGGTCGCGCAGCCGGGCGGTGAACCGGTGCCTTCGTAGCATCATCTGCAACGGTGCCTCCACAACAGTACATCAGTGCCAGACATGCCGTACCCACGGGCTTCCTCGCGGTGGCGCCGGACGAGACGTTCCGGCTGCGGGCGCACGTCAACGAGACCGAGACCTCCGCGTTCCGGTGGGTGGTGCAGGACATCAACGACCTGGTGCCGGAGTGGTGGAGCACGCCGCTCGGGCGAACGGTCGACAACGAGGGGTTGTCGGTCGCCAACGCGGAGCTGGAGACCTCGGCGGCGCCGTTCGGCTCATCCTGCTGCCACCTTCATCTCTTCGAAAAGCACGGCGGGCATGGCGTGCTGGAGACGCCAGGTGATGGACATCGGACGGTCACCTTTGTGGTGCTGGTAGGTGGCGGGTCCGAGGAATGTGTAGGGGGCGGTCTCGCCGCGGTCGTCCCTGTTGCGTCGGCGCACGAAGAAGAGGACGTGGCTGCCTTTGCTGGCGTGCTGTTGGTAGCGGCGCCCCGTGGGGCTGTCCTCGCGGGTGTTGCTTTGCGACTGCCAGTGGAAGAGCGTGGGAGAGATCGGGAAGTCCCGGTACATGGTGGTGGGAGAGTAGTCACGCTCTGATTTCTCGAGCGTGACGAAGAACAGATCGCATTGGACGCGCTGATGCCAGTACACTCCAGCTTGAGGGCGGATGAGCTTGCCGGAGTCGGAGCTGATCGAGGCGAACGCCGCCATAATCTCGATGAGCTGGTAGTCGGCGTGGAGCTGGAGGGGCGCTGCGAGACCGAGTTCGAGGCGCCGGACAGGACGTGTGGCAGTGTCGTACAGTAGGGCCAGCAGTTGGCGGAGCTCGTCAGCCAGGTGGGGGTGGTCCAGGAGCCTTGAGAGCACCCGGGGTTGCTCGGCAAGCGGTCGCCTGGCTGGATCGAGCATGCTGGAGAGCATAAGTAGGAGCCGGTGCTGGGGCTTGTTCAGGTCGAATGCTATCGGGATCTGGCCGTGCTCCAGCGTCTCGAGCCAGAGCTGGAGGCGCGCTGGATCGTTGACGTGGATCACGCGGCCGATGGCTCGGCTCAAGGCTCTCTCCGTGCCTGTCGTTGGAGGGAGGCGGTGTCCAGCGGCGCGCCGCAGTCGGGTCCAGCCCTTGTCGCCGCCGGAGTACAGCTCGGTGAGGTCCACGTCGGCGGCCGCCAGAAAGCGGGCGAGGGTCACCGGACCCTGGAGTGAGCGGAGGTCCTCTGCCAGGGCGGACCAGCCGGCGCCCAAGGTGTGCTTGATGTTGGCGATGATCCGTTGTTGAGCCTCGCGCTCGAGGTGGATCGCGCAGCCCGGCGGTAGCCGTGGGAAGCCGTGCTCAGCCTCCCGGAGTATCTGCTGTCGCGTGCCTCCGAGGATGGCGCGGAAGCGGCGGTCGAAACGGAACCTGACGTGCATGTGCCCGACGAAGTCGATCGCTGTAAGACACTCCTTGTCGTCGGCCAGACGAAGGCCGCGGCCGAGCTGCTGCAAGAAGACGGTAGCGGACTCGGTCGGCCGCAGGAACAGCACCGTATCCACCTCGGGGATGTCCACGCCTTCATTGAAGATGTCGACGGTGAACACGATGTTCAGCTGGCGCGTGCGCAGGCGCTGAAGGATCGCGCTCCGTTCGTCCTCGCTGGAGTAGGCGGTAAGAGCGGCGGCCGGGACTCCGGCCGTGGTGAACTCGTTGGCCATCAGCTCGGCGTGGCGGATCGAAACGCAGAAACCGAGTGCGCGCATGGTGTGCGGATCGCGCACCGTGTCGGCAACTGCGCGGAGGATCTTGCGGGCGCGAGCGTGGTCACCAGAGAAGATGTTCTCGAGGTCGGCGGTCCGGTACCGGCCGGACTGCCAACCCGCATGCCGCAGGTCGCTATCGTCAGTCACGGCGAAGTACTGGAATGGGCAGAGCAGCTGCTGATCCAGGGCGTGCCACAGACGCAGCTCCGCGGCGATGCGATCGTCGAAGTGGTGCAGGATGCTGCCGCCGTCGGCGCGATCAGGCGTTGCGGTGAGCCCCAGCAAGAAGCGTGGTTGCAGCTGCTCGAGGAGGCGGTCGTAGGTGGGGGCGGCGGCATGATGGAACTCGTCCACGATGACCACCTCATAGGCGTCCGGTGCGAGCCCAGCGATGCGCTCCGCGCTGAGGCTTTGGATGCTGGCAAACACGTGGAGACCGCGGACGGGTTGGCGCCCTCCGTAGAGCCGCTCGCCGAAGCTGTTGTCCCGCAGCACCGCGCGGAAGGTGGCGAGGCTCTGATCGAGGATCTCTCGTCGGTGGGCGACGAACAGGAGAGACAGGGGGCCGTGCTGTCGTCTCAGCTCTCTATAGTCCAGGGCCGCCACCACCGTCTTGCCGGTGCCGGTGGCGGCGACGACGAGGTTGCGCGCATGGCCGCCAGCGCGCTCTGCGGCGAGGCGATCGAGAATGTCCTGCTGGAAGGGGTACGGGCGCACGTCCAGGTGCAACGCGAGACCTTCGGATGGGCTCTTCTGCTCGCGATCGAGCGCGCGGTCCACACGGCTGGCGTCGCGGGCAGGGGCATACGGCTCGAACTCACCCTCCTCCCAGTACTGATTGAAGGCGGACTGGACCTGATGCAGAACGTGCGGAGTCTCCACCTGCGAGAGGCGCACATTCCACTCCAGGCCGTCCACCATGGCGGCGGAGGAAAGGTTGGAGGAGCCCACGAAGGCAGTGGAGTAGCCGGTTTGGCGGAAGAAGAGCCAGGCTTTGGCGTGCAGACGGGTGCGCCGGGTGTCGTAGGAGATCCGTACCTCGGCGCCGAGGCGCACCAGATCGTCGAGGACACGGCGCTCTGTGGCACCCAGGTAGGTCGTGGTGAGCACCTGCAAGGCGCCCGGGCGGCGGCTGAGAAACTGCTGTACAGGTTCGCGCAGGAGACGCCAGCCGGACCACTTGAGGAATGAGACCAGCAAGGCCACACGGTCGGCGGAGGCGAGCTCGCGCACGAGCTCGGAGACGATGCCGCGGTCGCGTGGACCGTTGACGAGCAGGTGGCTGACGGAGAGGGGGATGCCAGGCCGCTCGGGCGCCTCGGGAGCTGCCAAGGCGCTGCGCGCGGGCCCGGCCAGCGAGAGCAGTTGGCGGGCGGGAGGAGACGGAGCGTCGTCGGGGAGCACGGGCGAGTCCTCGATCTCCGCGCGGAGGACGGCGATCAGTCGATCGACAACTGCCAGCTGGCTGCTGAGGGCTTCTGGCCCCCCGAGGCTCTCCAGGAGCGGGGCGAGCAGATCGTGGACGAAGCGTGCCAGCACCGCCGGGGCCTCGGTGAGCACCGCCGCGCAGAC
>CAZEJK010000295.1:0-1512 GCA_964512045.1 uncultured Thermoanaerobaculia bacterium | reverse complement strand
GGGCCTCGGCAGGATCGAGGTGTCTGATCTCGTCGCGCCAGCCGGCGGCTCGCGCCTCAGCGAGCGAACGCTCGAGGCCCATCGTCACCAGGGTCTCGTACAGGCCGGACGGGTGCTCTTTCACTGCAGCCGCCTCACCATCCGCGGCACTCACCGTCATGGCAAGGGCTGCTCCCGTGGCGGAACAACGGATGACGGGCGGCGCGGGGGAGAAACGGGCTCAGCCGTGTTCGCCTGTCCGTGCGTCGCCGTTGGCTGCCTGCAGCGGAGTGCTCGATGCGCGAGCTGTTACGGCATTCGTGTTGATCTGACACTGGGCAGATACCAGGCATGACCATGAGTAGACACCCGTTGAGCTGAGGATGCAAGGGCCCAACGGGCAACCGGGTACGATGTTTTGGTGGTACTGTAGCGTGAGTCGGTCCAATGCACGCCGGACCCGGGGGGATCGGGTTAGGAGGTTTGCTCGGCCGCGTTGGCAGAACAGACGTCTTGGAGGCACGAGAGTGCTCCTCATGATGAAATCACTCTTTTTCAGTAAAATGGCTTGCCCCCCAGGGTCGCGGGGAGGGGTCCACTGCCGGTGGTGGGCGGCGCATCGTGGCGAAACCGCTCGACGTCGGCGATGAAATGCTGCAGGTCTTCCTTGGTGCCGCTGCGAATGCCTCGGCTCTGGCAGGAGCTCGATGGGAAGGAGTGCCCGTTGCAAGCTGAACCGATGATGGCCCCGGCTTTGAGGTGGTCCCTGCTGACGGCGCTCCTGGTTGTCGCGCTGGGGTTCGGGGGGTCTGGGGGGTGCGCAACCGGCCGGACGCTGTGGAAATCCCGTAAGGCTCCTGCATTGTGTTAGTTCTGAAGACGCTCGTGTGAGCGCTGCTGTGGGTTTCATGTGCACGCGGTCAGCGGAGCTGGAGATCCACGCCACAAGGTGCTGCAGCCGCGCGGCCCGCTGTGTGGCCGGCGGCATGGGCGTCTCCTCCTTGAGGTCTCGAAGAGGTAGCCGATGGTGCCGGCAGTGTCAAGGCAGACCAAAGGTCGCCGCAGACGGCGAGCCTTGACACTGCCGGCACCATCGGCATGGCCAAGGGGTGAGCATGCTCAAGGAGGAGACGCCCATGCAACCACCGACCGATCACGCCGACACCGCACTCGAGCTTGCCCAGCGCGCGTTCGTCGCCACCGTCCACGCCGTCAAAGGCGCCCAGCGAGGCTGGTCCAGTCTCGTTGACCAAGCGATACGGGCTGCCTCCAGCGTCCCGTTGAACCTCTAAGAAAGTGATGGCCGCACCGGCAAGGACCGCCGGCATCTCCGTCGGGTCGCCTACGGTTCCGCCAAGGAAACCAAGGTGGCTCTTGCAATGCTCGCCGACATCGACGCGATCGATCGCCGCAAGGCCAACGAGGCCGTGGCGCTGATGGATCGCGTCTGTGCGATGACCTGGAAGCTCATCGGAGACTGAACAAAGCTCGCTACCAAAGCTGCCTCGCCGGGGGCCGCGGGCCGGCCTCCGG
>CAZEJK010000294.1:0-6158 GCA_964512045.1 uncultured Thermoanaerobaculia bacterium | reverse complement strand
CCAGAGCGCGGCGAGCCGACGGTCGTCGAGTGCAACGGACGGGTCGTCCGGGTGCCGGTCGAGCTCGAGGATCAGCGCGGCTCGGTCACCTTCTACGCCGAGCAGCCGGAGGGGGTGGCCAGGGAAGCCTGGCCGGTGCGAATGACGGGTGGCAAGGTGTGGGGTGGCTGCACGCTCGAGGCGGGGGAGGGGATGCAGGTGATCCCTCATGGCGACCACTCGACGCTCTGGGCCGCCGAGTGGCCAGCAACGGTCAACGTCGTCGGCTGCGACGAGGGCGCCGAGCGTGTGAACGTCCAGTTCGAGGCGATCGAACGCGACCCCGCGGACCCCTGGAGCCGGACAGCGTATGCGGACGAGGTTCGGTTCGTGGACGGGGAGATCGGTCGCCTCCTGGCTGCGCTCGAGGCAGGCGGCTGGCTCGATGACGCCCTGGTCATATTCGCGTCGGACCACGGCGAGGGTCTCGGCGAGCATAACCTCGGGGGCCACATCAACCAGCTGTACGACTCTCTGCTGCACGTACCGTTGATTCTCTGGGCGCCAGGACACGTGCCGGCCGGGGTGGTGGTGCGGCAGCCGGTGTCACTTGTGGATCTGCTGCCGACCGTGGCTACGATGACCGGTCACGACCTTCAGCTCGAGCAGCGCGGCAGGAACCTCGTTCCGCTGATTCGCAAGGCTCGCCTCGGATTGAACATAGAACGTGCGCCGAGGCACGGCGGTTGGACGGCCAAGCCACAGGCTCCGCACAATCTGGAGTCGTGGCTTTCTGGGAAGTTCAAGCTCATCCGCAATACCGACACTGGCCAGCGAGAGCTGTACAACGTCGTCGACGATCCAGGAGAGCTGACGGACCTGTCGGAGAAGCGACCAATGGTGCTCCAGAGCGTCGAGGCCGAGCTCGAAGGGCTCGAGATGGAGGAGCACTCCGGTTCGTGGGAGGCTCTCGACGAGAAGGATCTCGATCGTCTGCGAGCCCTCGGCTACGTCAACTGAGCCACGGCTGTCCGCTCGCAGCGACGCTCGCCGAGTCGGCTCACGGCGTGTGTTGACAGCTGACTCGACTGAGGTTAGCTTGGTGCTGTGGACGTCGACCGACTTCCGAACTGGGCGACCCTGGTCCAGACCCACCGTTTCTTTTCAGCGTACGTTTAGCTTGGGCTTTGAGATTTCTTCCTGCCCGCCGTGGTGGCGGGCGGATGGGCTGTTGGCCCGCGTGTGTGCGATGAGATGAGGCAAGGAGGACGTAATGCGAGGACGTTGGATCAACATGTCGGTGTTGCTGGCTGTGGTGGCGCTGGCGCTGCCCGCGGGAGCGCAGAGCACCACCACCGGGAGCGTGCGCGGCACGGTGACCGATCCGGACGGAGGGATTCTGCCGGGCGCCACGGTGCGAGCGCTTTCCGATGCGCTGGTGGCTGGGCAGCTGGTGGCATTCGTCAACGCGCAGGGGATCTACCGATTCCCGTCGTTGCCACCGGGGACCTACGTGTTCGAGGCGAGCCTGGACGGGTTCCGCACTGTGCGGCGTGAAAATGTCCAGGTCTCTCTCGGAACCGCGATGACCGTGGACCTGCAGATGGGGATGCTCGAGACCACCGACGAGATCGTCGTGGTCGCCGAGGCCACGGCGGTGAGCACCGTGTCGAACACCGTGGCCCATAACCTGGACCAGGAGTTTCTGAAGCGGCAGCCGTTGCCCCGAGATGCGACGGACCTCATGAACTACACCCCCGGCGTCAACGCCGGTCTGGCGTACGGCTCGCCGTCGTCGCAGGGCAGCGCGTACAACCTGGACGGCGTCGATGTGTCCGATCCGGGCTCCGGCGGCCAGTGGATCCTGCCGAACTTCGACTGGGTCGAGGAGGTGCAGGTGACCGGCCTCGGCGCCAACGCCGAGTATGGCGGTTTCACCGGCGCCATGGTGAACCTGGTGACACGCTCCGGTGGCAATGAGCTCTCGGGCGATGTGTCGCTGTACTACTCGGACGCAGGGTTGAATGACGAGAACTCGCCGGAGGGCACCGAGAGCGTCAACGAGCTCGACTCGGACCTCGATGCGTCGGTGTCGCTCGGCGGCAAGCTGATCCAGGACAAGCTGTGGTACTTCGTCTCGGGTCAGGAGCGTGAGCGCTCGGTCGACCCGTTCTACGTTGGCGATGCCCCGCTGTTCGAGCAGGGCAACACCTCAGACCGTTCATGGTCGCGGTACCTGGGCAAGCTGACGTACCAAGCCGACAACGATAACCGCTTGGTCGTGCTTGCAGACTACGATGGCGTGGAGCACGATCGGCGCGGTCTCGGCGAGTTCGTCATGGCGTCCGGCGCTCAGACTCAGGACTCGCCGAACTGGGCGTACAACGCGACATGGGAGTCGCTCGTCAACGACTCAAACTTCGTGACGGTCAAGCTCACTGGCTTCGACGGAACCGACGATCGTCTTCCGCCGTTCGGAAGTGACCGTCCGGGCCGAGAGGACGACTGGACCGGGCTGGAGTGGGATAACTACAAGTGGACCGTCAACAACGATAAGCAGCGTGTCAACCTGGATGCCTCATGGTCGTTGTTCGCAGACGGGGTACTCTCCGCGGAGGACTCCCATACCTTCAAGTTCGGCGTGGTGTACGAGGACTCGAGCCAGGACGAGGTGTGGACCCGCAACGGCGGCTTCTCCTACTACGACGACTCGTACTACTGCGACTCGGTCGAGGACTACTTCGCGAATCCGGAGTGCGCCTTGTTCTCGTCGGACCGGGGAGACGAGATCGATCTGCATGCGGTGCAGACCGGCCTCCACGCCTACGCCCAGGACTCGCTCAAGTACAAGGACGTGACTCTGAACTTCGGAGTTCGTTACACCTCGTACGAGGGTGGCTTTGACGGCGGTGATGAGGACGTGTACTCCGACGACATGATCTCGCCGCGCCTCGGGATCGTGTGGGACGTCGGCGGCCGCGGCAGCACGGCGCTGAAGGTCCACTACGGACGCTACTACGAGGGGTTGTTCGCGTTCATGTACGATCGTGAGATCTCTGGAGACGTGTTCTCGGATCTCGAGTTCTGGGACTGGGACTTCGATGCGGGCGAGTGGTACTACGCCGGCGGCCGTCCGTCGGGCGGCGCCATCATGGATTCGGAGATCTCCCATCCGTACGTCGACCAGTACGTGGCGAGCTTCGAGCACCAGCTGACCGACACGATGCTGCTCGGCCTCGATTATGTATACCGTGAGAACTCGGACATCATCGCGATGATCAACACCAACGACGACTACGACGCGTTGGTGGCGCCGAGCAACCCGATCACCGGTGGCGACCTGCCGTTCTTCGAGCTGCTGTCGCCGCAGGACTTTGTCCTCACCAACCCGGACGAGGCCACCCGCGAGTACGACTCGTTGATCGTTCGCTTCAACCGGCGGTACGCGGACGGCTGGTCACTGCGGGCGTCGCTGGTGTGGTCGGACCTCGTGGGGAACACCTCGGACGTGGACGGCTATGAGAGTGCCTGGGAGGACTGGAACGGCCTCGTCAACAACTTCGGGAATCTCCCCAACTACTCGGAGTGGGAGCTGAAGGTCAACGCGTCCGTGGACCTGCCATGGGACATCATGGCCTCGGCGTACTACCTGTACCGTTCCGGCACCTACTGGACGCCGTACGTGACCATCTACGGCCTGCTCGAGAACGATCGCACCACCGTCAACCTGACCTCCTTGGGGTCGCAGCAGCTGGACGACCGCAACCTGGTGGACCTGCACCTGGAGAAGGCGTTCGCACTGACCTCCGACATGGAGCTGACGCTGATGGTGGACGTGTTCAACGTGTTCAACTCGGACACGGTCCTCGCGGTCTCCGAGCGCTGGGGCTTTTATGACTACGTGTGGGATGCCCACCCGGAGGAGAGCGCATTCGACCCGAGCTCCTCGTACCAGCAGCCGCTGGCGATCGAGGACGCCCGCGAGGTGCGCCTCGGTGTGCGCCTGTCGTTCTGACGGTCCCACGCAGAGTCTGCTGACATGATCACCGGGCGGCCCGCGGGCCGCCCGGTTCTCTTTGCACTGCAGCAAGCACGGAGCGTTCCGTCCGCAAGAGTGCGTTCGCGGAGTCCTCCCGAAGGACGTGCGCCCATTTGCTCACGCCGTCATCTCGTCCGGTACCTGTACGCCCGTGAGTGGGTTGCTCAGCGCCGGAACCCGAGGCGGTGCGGTTGCTTGCGAGGTTGGGGGTGCTCCGGTTGGTCACGGTGGCTCGGCCGAGATGACGGCGTAAGTGGTTGTGCGGAAGTGCTCCGGGAGCGCGCCGTGCGGTGCGGTCCGTCACGGACGGAGTTGACGGGGTCGCAGCCTCGTGGCACGGTGGAGCTGACATCCGGGCAGAGGCGGAGGAGGAGGCCCGTGCAGCACCAGGACATCGTCGCGTCGCTCAAGCAAACGAGTGCGTACAGTCATCCAGTGGACGCTGTCGAGATCATCCAGACCCACATCTCGGTCGTTTTTCTGACCGGGGAGCGCGTCTACAAGCTCAAGAAACCGGTGAACTTCGGGTTTCTCGACTTCTCGACGCTCGAGCTGCGAGAGCACTACTGCCGACGGGAAGTGGAGCTGAACCGCCGGCTGGCGCCGTGGGTGTATCTGGGAGTCGAGCCGGTCACGGTGCGTGATGGCCGTGCCGTTGTCGGCGGCGAGGGCGATCCTGTCGACTGGGTGGTGGTGATGGAGCAGCTGGACCAGGAGCGGCTCGGTACCCGTGTCGAGGAGAGAGGCGAGCTCAGCGTGGAGCATCTCGATCAGCTCGTGGAGCAGCTGGTCCCGTTCTACGAGAACGCAGCGACAGGCGAGGGTGTGGATCAGTACGGGACGGTCGAGGCGGTGAAGTTCAACACCGACGAGAACTTCTCGCAAACCGAGGCGTACGTCGGCAAGCTGCTGTCGCGGCCGCGGTACGAGGAGATCCGCGACTCCACCAACCGCTTTTTCGAGGAGCATGGCGATCTGTTCGCGCGGAGAATCGCCGATGGCCGGATTCGGGAGAGTCACGGTGACCTGCACCTTGGCAACATCTTCTTCCTCGACGAGCCAGTGGTGTTCGATTGTATCGAGTTCAACCCGCGCCTTGCGTGCGGCGATGTGGCGGTGGATCTCGCGTTCCTCAAGATGGACCTTGACTTCCACGAGCGGCCGGAGATGGCCGAGTACCTCGTCACGCGCTATGTGGAGGTCTCCGGAGATAGCGAGCTTCCCGAGCTGATGGACTTCTACTCTGCGTACCGGGCATACGTGCGTGGGAAGATCGCCGCGTTCACGCAGTCGGATCCGTCGCTGGACAAGCCAGAGCAGCGGCGCCAGCGCAACCTGGCGCGGCGGTACTTCGGTCTTGCGCACTCCTATGCGGGCGGACAGTCGAAGCCGATCGTCGTTGTGCTGTACGGTCTCATGGGGACGGGCAAGACCTGGATCGGACGCTACCTTCGCGAGACGCGACGGTGGAACCTGGTGTCCACTGACGCCGTCCGCAAGCAGCTGGCGGGCGTTGGTGAGGACACCCGCGTGTACGTGCCGTACAACGAGGGCCTGTACTCGCCGGAGATGAACCAGAGGACGTACGACGAGGTGGCGCAGCGGGCCGAGAACATGCTCATGGCGGGGTTCCCGGTGGTGGTGGACGGCGCCTACAAGACCGTGGAGGATCGGAGACCTCTGCTGGAGGCCGCCGAGCGAGCCGGTGCGAAGGTGCTGTTCCTGCAGACGGTGTGCTCCGAGGAGGAGCAGCACCGCCGGCTGACGGATCGTCAGCGTCATGATACCCGCTCGGACGGACGGGTCGAGCTGATGGAGCAGCAACGACACGACTTCGAGCCACCGCCCGAGGATGATTCCAGGTTCGAAAGAGTGGACACCTCCGGGCCGGTGGAGCACACGCGTGAGCGTGTGGACGCCCTGCTCGACCGGAACGGTTTCGTCGAGCCCGGCTCTGCTCAAGCGTGACCCAGCCACCCGCCGCAGCTCCGCAGGGGTGCATCCGGCACCGGCACGAGACGGTGGCGGTTCTCCCCCGGGATCTCCAACGAAGCCAGCCCGGCGCCGGGCCCCGTCCCGGGGCCGTTGACCGGGACCGGAAAGCGGCGGTTCTCCGGCGGGATCTCTCCGCTCGCCACAT
>CAZEJK010000293.1:0-6175 GCA_964512045.1 uncultured Thermoanaerobaculia bacterium | reverse complement strand
CACGACTACCGACGAACGCCGAATCGCTTGCAGCTGCGCGGGCGCGGGACCGGCAGCTTCGGAGCATTACTTTGGTTGCGGCCCGCGGCGCGTTGGGGATGACGGGAGATCAGTGGTGTCTCGAGAGACGCTCGTGGCTGTCGTTGTCCGTGCGCGTGGGGTATCCTCGTCGGATGTTTGCGCGGAGCAGGTTTGAACGGAGGGGTAGGAGCCGCTGATGCCAGCCGTCGAGCTCCACAGTGCGATGGTCTCCAGACCGAAGGCGGTGCTCCGTTGGCTGGGGAGGACCCTCTTCAGCCACATTGCCCTGGATCCCGAGACCGAGTCCCGGATCAAGGAGCTGCCGCAGCGTGGCCGAGTCGTGTACGTCATGCGGACACGCAGTATTCTCGACTACCTGTTCTTCAACTGGTTGTTTCTGCGCGTGGGCTGGCCTCTCGCCGGATTCGCCAACGATGTGACGATCAGCTTCGTGCGGACCCCTGCAGCCGTGGTGCGCGATCTCTGGCGGCTGCTGACCGGCAAAGGGCCGGCAGCCCCCGCTTGCCTGGAGCGTGTGCTCCAGCAGGGGAAGTCGGTGCTGCTGTTCTTGCGTCTGCGCGGTATCGCGTCGGAGCGCAGCGCGGACCCCATGTACTTCGAGCGGTTGGTTCGAGTCCAGCGTGGCATGGACCAGCCGATGCTGCTGCTGCCGTCATTGATCATGTGGCCGCGCCAGCCGCCGTGGCGTCGACGGCGTCTTCTGGACATCGTGTTCGGCGATGTGGAGGCGGCGAGCAAGATCCGGAAGCTCGGACATTTCATCCGTTTCCGCAAGCTGGCGTCCGTTCAGTTCGGTGAGCCGGTCGATCTGGCGGCGTTCATCGCCGAGCATCCGGATTGGTCGGACCGCCGCGTTGCCGCGACGGTACGACGGGTTCTGCGGGTGCACCTGGCCCGTGAGGCCATGGCCATCCGGGGACCAGCCGTCAAGCAGCCGTCGATCATTCGGCGTGAGATTCTGACCCGGCCGCGGTTCGTGCGGGAGCTGGACGAGATTGCCCGAGAGGAGGGAGTGAGTCGTGATGGCGCGCTGCGCAAGGCTGCGAAGTACCTCCGTGAGATCGCGGCGGCGCAGAACTTCGAGGTGCTGCTGATCTTCGGCGTGATCCTCGACTTCGTGTTCAACCGCGTGTTCCAGGGTGTGGAGGTGGACGCCGCAGGGATGCGGCGGATCAAGGACGCCGCCAAGCTCTCGCGGACTGCACCGTTGATCCTGGCGCCGTGTCACAAGAGCCACCTCGACTACCTCGTGATCTCCTGGGTGTTCATGCGCAACGAGTTCATCCCGCCGCATATCGCGGCAGGCGCCAACCTGTCGTTCTTCCCTCTGGGTTGGTGGTTTCGCCACTCCGGCGCGTTCTTTCTGCGGCGAACGTTCGCCGGCATGCCGATCTACAAGCTGGTGTTCCGAAGCTACCTGTGGAAGCTGATCCGCGAAGGGTATCCGGTGGAGTTCTTCATCGAAGGTGGCCGGAGTCGCACCGGCAAGATCCTTCCGCCCCGGCTCGGAATGCTGGCGATGATGCTCGAAGGCGTGCGCCAGGGCGAGTTCCGAGATCTGCAGATCGTTCCGATCAACATCAGTTACGAGCAGGTCGTGGAGCTGGAGAGCTACCGACGTGAGCTGACCGGTGGTGAGAAGCGCGCCGAGTCGGTGAGCGGGATGGTGAAGTCCTCGACGGTGCTCCGTTCGAAGTATGGACGCGTCTACGTCAGCTTCGAGGAACCGATTCGTCTCACCGATTACCTGCGCCGTCGAGGCGTCGAGGATCTCGCTGCGGTGGATCGAGAGCGCTCCCGAGAGGTCACCCGGAGGCTGGCGTTTTACGTCATGCGCCAGATCCAGGAGGCGACCACCGTGGCGCCCTCAGCCCTTCTCTCTGCTGCGCTCATGGCGCACTCTCGGCGCGGTGTGTCCTCTCAGATTCTCACGGAGCTTACCGGCTTCTTCCTGTGGCTCCTCGAAGGCCGTCGGACCCGGCTGTCGCGGTCGATCGCGCATCGTCTGACCGAGGCCGCTGAGCGGATCACCGCGGCGGACGCCGAGGATCTGCGCACTGGCCACCTCGCACGAGGCGTGGCGGTGCGGCCTCTCGTGGACGAGGCGCAGCAGCTGCTCAGGCGCCAGATCCATGCGACTGAGTGTGATGGCGAGGTGATCTACACGGTTCCGGACAAGGCGCGGATCGAGCTCGACTACCACCGCAACACCATCCTCGCCATCCTGGCGCCGGATGCGATCGTGGCGACGGTGATCCGCGCTGGCGAGGACGGGGTAGACCAGGCCGAGATGGCGGCGGCGACGCGTCAGCTGAGCTGCTGGTTCCGTCGGGAGTTCATCTTCCCGACGGATGGAGGGTTCGAGGAGAACCTCAATGAGGTGTTGGGTCGGCTCAGCAGCGATCGGCTGATCGAGCTGGGCGAGGACGGACGCTGGCGCGCGGCGTGGCCTCGGGCACTGGATCTCCTCCGCGGTTTGATGGTCCACCTTGTGGAGGGATACTGGATCGCCGCCGGTGCGCTCGAGGTCCTGCTCGATGGCGCCAAGGAGCGCAAGACGTGGATAGAAAAAGCGCGATCAGTGGCGGAAAGAGCGTTTCTGGAAGGGGATATTCTCCGGCCTGAAGCAGCCTCGACGGCAGTGCTGAACAACGCCCTGGAGCTGTTTCTGCACGAGGGATGGGTGGTGCGTCACGACGAGGCTTCCGAGCGGCGTACGATGTATAGCCTGGCCGACGATGCCGATCGGGGTGCCCTCGAGCGGCGGCGTTCGGAGATCGCGCGCTATCTCCTGGTCCGTCCTGACGATCCGCTCGAGCTCGGTCCGCCGGTGCCGATCATGCAGCGTTGACACTCACGAGACCGTGCATATGCCGCCGGTCATGCCTGTCGGCCGGTGGTGGAGGGCTCGCTCGACGGAGACGAAAACGACGCGCCGGACGGCGCGTCGTCGTGGTGCTGGAGTCGACTGTGAGCTACCAGCGTTCCGGCCGAGAGTTGCGAGGCCGGGCCTCGTTGACACGGAGGTTGCGCCCGCCCATCTCCTGCTGATCCAGGGCGCGGATCGCGGCATCGGCGCCTTCCTCGTCCATCTCCACGAAGCCGAAGCCCCGCGGCCGGCCGGTCTCCCGGTCGGTGATGATGTTGATGGCCTCGACAGTGCCGTAGGGAGAGAACAGCTCTCTCAGCTCATCCTCGGTGGCACTGTACGGTAGGTTTCCGACATAGATCCTCTTCGACATACCAGCTACTCCACCTGCTGACCCCGGTCGGTCAGCCGTTGCCCGGCCGTGCCTTTGGCCGGGATCCCCGACAGCTTTGCGAGTAGCCACCCGAGGCCACAGGCGCCACCGTCCTGAACATGCCACAAGAAAAAATCGCTCGCGGGAAAGCCGCAGCGTTGGCAGGCACTCGTTGCGACGACACTGATCTCCTATGACAAAGTCTAGCACACGGTGGTAGCGCGTGCCAGGCCGGGCCGATCGTGGCGCCCGCTCCCGGACTGCGACGATATGGCCCCGTCATTCGACGCGCCGGACCGTAGCTCGGGTTCTGGCGGTGTGCCGCAGCGCGGCCGCAGGGGTGGTATCCTGACGCCTCGTGACCCCCGCTGATGCCGGGGTAGTGTCCAGGAGGCCCAGGGTCATGTACGACATCGGTTCTGCGCTTGACGAGCAGATCGTTGCACTTCAGAAGGACCGGCCCACGGTGGTGTTCACCGAGGTGTTCGACCCTCGGATGGTGGAGGCTGCGTGCTTCCTGCCGCGGTTTGCACGGCTGGTGTTTCTCGAGAGCGAGGAGTCGGTTCGCGACACGATCGCCCGCCAGCTGCCCCACCTGGATCCGACTCGTGTCGAGTTCACTTTGTCGCAAAGTGCTTTTGTTGATATCGCGGCGCGCCCGGACCTGGTGGATGAGTTTGCGCGTGCGTACCTCGAGCTGCCAGATGGCCAGCGAATGACCGATGATCCACGTCTGGCCCGGCAGTGGGTGTCGGAGCCGGCACGGTTCGGGATCATGGCGGTACATCAGGGCCATGCTGACGTCGTCGTCGGTGGGATGCGCCATCCGCCACGCGATTACTTCCGTCCGTTGCTGAGGATCCTCTCGAAGCGCCCGGTGGTGGGTGAGGTCGGCCTCTTCGCACTGCCGGATGACCATCCCGAGGAGATCTTCCCCCACAACATCGCGGTCTTCGGCGATGTGGGTGTCAACGCCACGATGACGCCGGAGCTGCTGGCGGAGATCGCCGTGGATACCTGCATGGTGGCGCGCGACCTGATCCCAGAGTCGGTGCTCAGCGACATCAACGGGGCGATCGTGTCCTACTCCCACAAGGGCTCGGATGAGGGACCGTCCGCAGAGCTGGTTCGCGCCGCGACCGAGCGCGTGCCGGCGGTGCTTGCCGAGAGGATCGAGCGGTTGGGAGAGCGGTACCGCTCGATCTACATCGAGGGCGAGGTCAAGGTCTCCGTGGCACTCTCCCGTCGCTCGGCGGCGTACTACGTCGAGAAGGAGGAGAACCCGGCCATCCGGGTGTCGAACGTGATCATCGCGCCGAACCTCGACATGGGGAACATGCTGTTCCACCTGTACGCGACACGCTACCCGGAGGCCGGACACTTCGCGGTTCTGTTCGGAACGGGGTGCAGCGCGGTGGACCTTCCCCTGGACTGCACGCCTGAGAATGCGGTGCTTGCGGTCAAGGCAAACTTGCTCCGGCTCCATCGGCGTGGCGACTTCGATCGCACTCCGCTCGACACGTTCTTTCCGAGACACCGGATTCTCGCCATCAACCCCGGCTCCACCTCGACGAAGATCTCCATCTTCGAGGGCGATCAGGAACGGATCTCGGAGGAGATCCAGCACCCCGCCGAGGAGCTGGCGCCGTTCGAGGGACAGCGCATCGTTGCGCAGTACGGCTTCCGCAAGAAGGTCATCGGGGAAGCGCTCGCGCGGCACGGGCTGAGCGTTGGCGACCTCGATGCGGTGTCGGCGCGCGGTGGCCTGCTCCGTCCGATTCCTCACGGCACGTACTTCGTCAGCGACGCCATGTGCGACGACCTGATGACGGGTGTGGGCGGCGATCACGCCTCGAACCTGGGGGCCCTGATCGCGCGGGAGCTTGTGGGCGCCACCGGCAAGCCGACCTTCATTGTTGACCCGGTGGTCGTGGACGAGGCTCCGGAGCGGGTCAAGATCACCGGCTTCAAGCGGATTCGGAGAAAGGTGATCTCGCACGCCTTGAATCAGATCGCCACGGCGCACCGGTACGCGGAGGAGAACGAGACGTTTTACGAGTACGTCAATGTCGTCGTCTGTCACATGGGCGGCGGTATCACCATCGGCGCCCACCACAAGGGACGTTACATCGACGTGAACAACGGCTTGGATGGAGAAGGCCCGTTCTCGCCGCAGCGGTCGGGATCGATCCCGACAGGCCAGCTCATCGACCTGTGCTTCTCCGGAGGGCTGAGCAAGGATGAGCTGAAGAAGCTCAACAAGGGTCGTGGAGGCCTGATCGATCTGCTCGGAACCGCGGACTTCCGCGAGGTCGAGCAGCGTGTGGCGGATGACGACCCCTGGGCCACCACCGTGTTCGAGGCCATGGCGTATCAGATTGCCAAGAGCATCACCGCGCTGCTCCCGGCGTTCAACGGCGAGCCGGTGGACCGCGTCCTGCTCACCGGCGGGTTGGCGCGGTCGCGACTGATGGTGGCGGCGATTGAATCGTCCGTGGCGGCGCTCGGCTGCGGTGTATCGGTCTACCCCGGCGAGAACGAGATGGCGGCCCTCGCCAAGGGCGCGCTGCGCGTGCTGAACGGCAAGGAGGCCGTCCGTTCGTACAGCAGCTATGAGACGCAGGAGGACGCGTAATGGAACCGGTCCGCTCCCTCGAGCAGCTCCTCGCTCAGCTCAAGGACCAGCCGTCGCGGCGGGTGGCCGTTGCTGCCGGGCACGATCCGAACACCATTCAGGCTGCAGCTCGTGCGGCCGGCGAAGGGATCGCCGAGATGATCCTGGTCGGGGACGGCGAGCGTGTGCGTTCCCTGTGCGCCGCCAACGGTCTCGACGCCGGGGTGTTCACGGTCGTTGACGAGCCGGATGAGCTGGCGGCCGGTCGTCATGCGGT
>CAZEJK010000292.1:0-6201 GCA_964512045.1 uncultured Thermoanaerobaculia bacterium | reverse complement strand
ACTCCACCAAGGAGATGGTGCGCGCCCTCGACCAGAACGAGCGGTAAGACGACCAACGCGGCCTACGGCGAGACAGACGCATCCGATCCCGATCGCGATAGCGATTTCGATTTGGAGGAGCACGACAACGAGCCCCAACCATGCGTTCCAGACGACGCTTGACAGCGCGGCTGAACGCGAAGTTGGGTAGGGGCTCCCCCGCCCGACCCATGAGCCTCGCAAAATCGACAACGCTTCGGAGCAGCCCCGGACCCGGCCCAGGCCCCGGCGATCATGCTTCGGATTTTCGAAGGTGTGGGGATCTGAGCTGCTCGTGACGCGGCGGGGCTCATGGCGAACTGCCGGCGGTTCGGCTACCCTCGTCGGCTGGAGGCCCGATGCGCCAGAAACGTCAGAGCTCGCGAGCCCGTTTCGTCCTGATCGTCATCGCGTTGGTGATGGTCGCGTTCGCGGGAGTCGCCACCTTCCGGACCGGTCCAGAGGCCACGATCACAGTCCTCACGGAGCTGCCCGGAATCGGGGTGCGCACGCCGATCACCGTCACGGCCGCCGCCACCGGCCGCGGCCTTGGGCCAGTGACGGTCGAGGTGGTGCAGGGAGACCAGTCCGCCACGCTCGTCCGCGAAGGCCACCGCCCTCCGCAGCCGTGGGCGCTGTGGGCCGACGGAACACCGCTGCTGGAGCGCACGGTCGAGGTCGGCTCGGAGACGGTGGAGTGGCTGCGAACCGGCCGCGCGACGATCCGGGTCGAGGCCGCACGACCGGGGACCTGGCTGCTGCATCCGGAGCCGGTCGTCGAGGTGCTGGAGCTGGAGGTGGATCTCGTACCGCCTTCAATCGAGCTCCGCTCCAGCGCCAGCGTCACCCGCGGAGGCAGCGATCTGATCCGCTACTGGGTCGATGACAGTGCGGTTCGTGACGGCGTGCAGGCGGGTGCTGCCTGGTTCCCGGGATATCCCCTGCCGAACCATGACGGTCAGCAGCGATTCGCGCTGTACAGCGCGCCGGTCGACATTGACGATGCCAGCGCAATCCGCCTGGTGGCGGAGGATCTGCTCGGCAACCGTAGCGAGCTGCGGTTCCTCGGGCGACTGCGTCCAAGCGAGCAACGGGCCGATACGATCCGGCTGAGCGACAGCTTCCTGCAGCGCAAGGTCCCAGAGATCCTGTCGCGCACTCCCGAGCTGGAGAGCGGTGACAGCCTCCTGGACTCGTACCTCAAGATCAACCGGGAGCTGCGCGCCATCAACGGCGCCACCTTGCGCCACCTGACCGCGCAGACTCAAGAAGCCCTCCTCTGGAACGGCGACTTCGAGCAGCTTCCCCGTGCCAAGGTCATGGCCCGGTTCGGCGATCGCCGCAGCTATCTGTACAACGGTGAGATCGTGGACCACCAGACGCACATGGGCTACGACATGGCTTCGGTGCAGCGCGCCCGGGTCCCCGCCGCCAACAGTGGAGTGGTGGTCTTCGCGGACTACATCGGGATCTACGGCAACAGTGTGGTGATCGATCACGGCTACGGCCTGATGACCCTGTACAGCCACCTCTCGGAGATCCAGGTCGCGGTCGGAGACGCGGTCCGCACTGGCCAGACGATCGCCCGGACGGGCACGACCGGGCTCGCGGGAGGCGATCACCTCCACTTCGGGGTGCTGATCGCCGGAACCCCGGTGGATCCTCTGGAGTGGTGGGACCCGGCCTGGGTCCGTGCGCACATTACGAGCAAGCTCCCGGTCAACACGGCCGGCATGTAGACGAGGTTCGGAGCCGGGATCGGCGCCGGTCCCGGTCCCGGTTTGAACACCCAACGCGCCCATGGGCCGCAACCAACGCGGTCCTCAGCGAGGTTGCTCGAAAACCGATGAATCAGAACCGGAACGAGAGACCGGCAGTGATCTGCTGTCCTGACAGGTCGAGGGTCCCGAGATCGTCGAGATCGTCGGACAGGTCGTCGTCCACGTCATGCCAGCGACCCTCGAGGACAACCGCCCAGTCCGGCGACAGGTAGATGTCGACGCCGGCAGCCCAGTAGTATCCGAACGCCGCGCCGTCAGAGAAGTACACCGTGGAGAAGATCTCCGCGGGCTCCACGCCGAAGTCGATGAAGTCGCCGGCCTCGGTAAGCTCCCACCAGTAGAAGCCGCCTCCCACCCCGACGTACGGGATGATCGGACCGCGTTGGCGGAGCAGATCGAACCGCAGCCCCAGACTCAGAGAGGTGGCCTCGAGGCTGGTTGTGTGGCGGATGTCGTTCCCCTGTCCGTCGACGTACTCGCGGTACGCCTGGGTGGCTTCGCCCTCCCATGCATCCACCGAGAACACTGCGCTGGTTCGGGGCCCGATCCCCATGACGTAATCGACACCGAGGGCGGTATCCTCGAAGTCGCTCCCATCGCCGGTCCAGATGTCGAACTTGTCCTGCCAGTACTCCGAGTCGGCCTCCGGCTCGTACAGGCCGATCCGGAACCGGAACGAGTTCTCTCCAAGACCCTGGGCGGCTACCGGCGCTGCCACCAGCAGCGCGAGTGCACCGATGAGCAGGCTGATCTGAAGCTGACGCATCTTCGTAACCTCCTTGAGTTCGCTCACGGTCGTATCACCGTCACTGCCTCCAACAGCAACAACGATGCCAGGCCCCGGTCGCCATCCACGACCGCACACCGCCCCGCGGCGGGCCGCTCGACGCCACCTCGAGAGGACACTCGATCCGAAGCAGAGGACGTCCGTCGGCTCACGACTCGACCCGAAGCACGCTGTCCACCGGCAGCAGCTCCCGGAGCCTGTCGACCGCCTGCTCCAACGCCTCGGAGTCACCGCCCTCCACGGTGATCCGCAACCGGTGGTCCGGATCGCCCATCCGCGGGTACGACCCGATCTTCACATGCGGGTGCTCTCGAACCACCTGCGAGATCTCCTCCGCCACGTCACTTTCGAACGCATCGACAAACAGGGTCCGCAGCAGGAGCGGATCTCCCGCCAGCTCGCCGCGCAACGTCTCCAGCTTGGCCCGGAAGATCTGTGGGACCCCGGGCAGCATGTACACGTTGGCATACGCGACGATGGGCAGCCACCGGTCGTGACCATCGATCACGCGTGAGCCGGCCGGAGCATCCGCCAGGCGCAACGCCGCCTCGGTCAGACGACCCGACCAGATCTTGCGGATCAGCACCTCCAGCTCGGGCAACCGCACGACCTCCACACCAAAGGCCGCGGCAACGGCAGCCACGGTGCAGTCGTCGTGGGTCGGACCGAGGCCTCCAGAGGTGATCACGACATCGAACTGCTCCGAGGCGCGGCGCACCTCGTCGGCGATCGTCGCCTCGCTGTCGCCGATCACCACGATCCGGCACAGCTCGGCGCCGATCGATCGCATGAGCCCGATCAGGTGGCCCGTGTTGGTGTCGTCGATCTTGCCACTGAGGATCTCGTCCCCGATGATCACGGCGGCTACAGTCGTCATTCGCGTAGTGTACTCGCACGTCCCCCATCCGCAACTGCACGTGCCCCGCTGACACGCACTGCCCTGCAGCTCCGCTGTTGCCGTTCAAGCCGCAATGCGGCATAATCGCTCCCAGCAGCCCGGAGCCCTGTCCACACCGCTGATGGCAGCACGGATCTTCTTCAGGCCCGGGGCATGCAGGGAGGCGCAGATGCGACGCGTCGTGTTCAATCAGAAAGGTGGCGTTGGCAAGTCCACGATCGCATGCAACCTCGCTGCCGTCGCAGCGCGCCGCGGCCGCCGCACACTGGTTGTGGACCTGGACCCGCAAGGGAACACCACGCGGTACCTCCTCGGGGCGCCGGTCAACGACTCGTCGGCGACGCTGGCGACGTTCTTCGAGCAGACGCTCGGCTTCCGGATCTTCCGCGACTCGGCCTCCGCCTTCATCCATCCGACGCCGTTCGAGGGCCTCGCGGTCATGCCATCGGATCCCGAGCTGGAACCGCTCCATAACCGACTCGAGTCTCGCTACAAGATCTACAAGCTCAAGGAGCTGCTCGCCACCGAGGAGTCGGCGTACGACGAGGTATGGATCGACACCCCGCCATCCATGGGCTTCTACACCCTGTCTGCGCTCATCGCCGCCGACCGCTGTCTGATCCCGTTCGACTGTGACGACTTCTCACGCCAGGCGCTGTACACGCTCCTCGCCACGGTCGAGGAGGTCCAGGAGGACCACAACCCGGAGCTGACGGTGGAGGGAATCATCGTCAACATGTTCCAGTCGCGAGCCCGGCTTCCCCAGCGCCTCGTCGACGAGCTCATCGCGGAGAAGCTCCCGGTGGTCGAACCGTTCCTGTCCAGCTCGGTGAAGGTGCGAGAGTCCCATCAAGAGAGCCGGCCGCTGGTCTTCCTCGATCCCCGACACAAGCTCGCCGGCCAGTTCAACGCGTTGTACGACACTCTGAACGCGTAACGCCGCCGCGGGCCGCAACATCTTCGAGAAAGCGAAGCATGACCGGGTAGCCGGAGTCCGGCTGCCAGGGCCCGGTCGAACGCCGCCTCCAGATCCGCGACGAAGCTCGGACCGATGGCGTTCACCGGCCCTGCTGTGTCGATCACCAGCTGCGCCACACCATCCTGACAGTCCAGGTCGTAGAGCACCTCAGCCATCGCTCGCCTCCCCCGTTCGGATCAGCACCGCCTCGCCCTGGGTCAGACCACCGCAGATCGCGGCCACGCCGGTACCGCCACCGCGGCGCCGGAGCTCGTAGGCCAGCGTCATCAGAATCCGCAACCCTGACGCGCCAACGGGATGACCGATCGCCACGGCGCCGCCGTTGACGTTGGTGCGCTCGAGCAGCCTCCGCCAGCGGCGCTCCAGCTCCGGGTCGTTGTCCACGTTGCCGTCGTCGCCTGCTGCCGCGCCAGCGAGAATCCGCGTGGAGACCAGCGGCATCGCCGCGAACGCCTCATTGATCTCGATGAGATCGAGCTCCGTGACCTCGAGGTCTGCGCGGCTGAGCACCCGCTGGACCGTCAACGCCGGAATCCAGGAGATACCTGCAGGATCGTCCGTGGCCTCCGCCGTCTCGACGATCTCCGCAATCGGCTCGAGCCCGAGCTCCTCGGCACGGCTTGCGGTCATCACCACCATCGCAGCCGCGCCGTCGTTCAAGCCAGGGGCGTTGCCGGCCGTGATCGTCCCCGAGCCGAAGACCGGCGGCAGCGCCTCGATCTTCGCCAGCGTTGTGGTCGGCCGAGGACACTCGTCACTGTCCACCCGCACGCTCCCCCGACGTGCGGGCACCTCCACTGGACAGATCTCGTCCGCAAACAGCCCCTGCCGGCTCGCCGCAGTGTGCTTCTGATGTGAGCCAAGCGCCCAGCTGTCCATCATCCTCTTGCTGACCCCGTAACGCGCCGCCCCCCGCGCCGCATCCACCGAGACGGGGTTGTAGCCCCGATACTCGATCGGGTAGATCGGATCTGTCAGCTCCACCGCCCCCACCCGGACCCCGCCACGCAGCCCGCGCGCAATGTGCGGCACGCGGCTCATGCTCTCCACACCGATCACCAAAGCCGACCGCAGCTGGCCGAGCTGCAGGCCCCACACCGCCATCCTGAGGGCTGTCAGCGGCGAGCAGCACGCCGAGTCGATGGTGGTTGCGAAGGCGCCGATACCGAGTGCCAGCGCGATCTGCCGGCCGTTGACCGATGCCGTCTCGAACGCCGCCTGGATACAGTTCCCCACGAAGACCTGATCGATCGCATCGGTCAGGTCGCGGTCGCCCACGTTCAGCGTGCTCCGCCCGACGGCCACGGCCAGATCGACTGCCGGCAACGCCGACAGCGCGCCCAGATACCGACCGAACGGCGACCTCTGCGCCGCGACAATGACGACCTTCTCCGGCATATCACCTCCCGAGTCTCGATCCCGGTTCGAATCTTCGAGCAGCTCTGATGGACGCACTGCAGCGATCATGCCCCCTTCGGGGCCACGGAATCAAGTGCTGCCAGGGCCACGACACGCCGAGCTCGCTGTGCTCGCGGCGTGAGGGCCGCTCGAGACGAGCAGGCGTGGCAGGAGCGACGACGTCGCAACCCGGACCGGGCCCCGGACCCGGCCATCCGGATGCCGGCCCACGGAGCCGTATCTTCGAAAGTTCGAAGCAAAGCGCCTGGGTTGAGTTCTAAGTTCTTAATTTTGAATTCTTAATGCCGCCCTCCCGCCCCGAAGCATGCTCTGGGAGCTT
>CAZEJK010000291.1:0-6313 GCA_964512045.1 uncultured Thermoanaerobaculia bacterium | reverse complement strand
GGCTCGTCGGGCGTGGACCCGCAGCTGCTCGTGCACCGTCTGCCGGTCCGCCCCGCGCGCCACGGCTGCCATGAGCACGGCCTCCGAGGCGAGGAACGGGAGCTCTGAGTCGAGGTTCGCCCGGACCACAGCCGGAAACACGTGCAGGCCGTCGATGACGTTGTGGGCGATCGTCAGGATCGCGTCCGCGGTGAAGAAACCCTCCGGGATCGACAGGCGTCTGTTCGCCGAGTCGTCGAGGCTGCGCTCGAGCCACTGGTTGGCCGCTGTGTGCGCCGGGTTGGCGGCGAGCACCATCAGCCAGCGGGCGAGCGCCGTGATCCGCTCCGAGCGCATCGGGTTCGCCTTGTACGGCATCGCCGAGGAGCCCACCTGGTGGCTGGCCATCGGCTCGCGCACCTCCTTGAGACGCGCCAGGAGACGGATATCCGTGGCCATCTTCGCCAGCGACTGGGCGATGCCGCCAAGAGCCTCGAGCACGAAGCTGTCCACCTTGCGCGGCGCCGTCTGACCAGTGACCGGGTAGGTCCCCGGGAACTCCAACCGCTCCGCGAGACGGCGGTCGAGGGCCTCGACGCGCTCATGGTCGCCATCGAACAGCTCGAGAAACGTGGCCTGCGTCCCGGTGGTCCCCTTGGCGCCACGCAGGCGCAGCCGCCCGCGCTCGAACCGCAGCCGCTCCAGATCCAGGAGCAGGTCGTGCAGCCAGAGACAGGCGCGCTTGCCGACCGTCGTGGGCTGCGCCGGCTGGAAGTGGGTGTGCCCGAGGGCCGGCTCGTCCGCCCAACGCTCGGCGAACCGTGCGAGCGCGTCGATCAGTGCCAGTACGCGCCGCTCGACAAGGTCCATCGCCTCGGCCATCAGCAGCAGGTCGGCGTTGTCGCCGACGAACGCGGAGGTCGCGCCGAGGTGCAGGTACGGTCGCGCCGCCGGCGCACGTTCGGCAAAGGCGTGCAGATGGGCCATGACATCGTGGCGGGTCTCACGCTCGATATCGCGCACGCGCGCAAGATCGACGGCGGTGACCTCCAGGTTCGCTCGCATCTGCTCACGCGCCTGGATCGGAACGTCGAGGCCGAGCTCAGCCTCGGCCTCCGCGAGCTCCAGCCAGAGCCGACGCCACACCGTGTAGCGGTGGCAGGAGGTGAAGATCCGGAGCATCTCGGACGAGGCGTACCGCTCGGAGAGCGGATGGTCGAAGTGCACGTCGTCGGTCATGGAGCAGCTCCCGTCGAGGAGTCGTGGCCCCTGGAGGGGGCTGGTTCAAGGCCGCCGCCATCGTCCGGAGGGCAGCGCAGGTGGCGCCACCGATCGTGGTACCAGAGCCACTGCTCGGGGCGCTCACGGATCGCCGCTTCGATCAGCAGGGTCAGGCGGGCAGTGATCGCCTCCGGCGTCCGCTCGGCCTCGCTCAGCGGCTCGATCCACAGCGGCTCGCCGAAACGGACGATGTAGCGTCCCGGTGCGTCCCACAGGCCCCAGATCGGCACCACCGGGACGTGACGCGCAGCGCACATCTTCCCGACGATCGAGTGGGTCCAGGCTGGGTGACCGAAGAACGGCACGAGAACTCCGCCCTGCTCCGGACGAGCCCGCTGATCGATCAGAACCCCCACTCCGCGCCGATCGTTGAGCAGTGCGACCATCTCTCGGCCGATGCGATGCTTGCCCAGCATCTGGTTGCCCCAGTGACTGCGCAGCCGCCGTAGCTCCACGTCGAGCAGAGGGTTGTCGAGCGGGCGGTAGACCACAGCGAAGCCCCCGGGAACCTGCAGGCCCGCTACCAGGGCCGCGACCTCCCAGCAGCCGAGATGCGCCGACAGAAAGAAGAAGCCCCTGTCGGCATCGAGCACCGAACGGAGGTTCTCCAGCCCTTCCATGGTCACCGAGTCCATCAGCTCGTCCGGCTGGATCCGCTGCAGGCGCACGGTGTCGAGGCTGACGATGCCGAAGTGTCGCGCCACCGCCCGACCGAGATCGCGCCGCTCGTCCCCGGACAGCTCCGGGTACGCCAGCTTCAGGTTGAACTCCAGGATGGCGCGCCGGCGTCCACGGAGCCGGTGGAAGATCGCGCCCACCGTCGCGCCAACGCCAGCCAACGTCCTCGGGCCCACCGCGTGCGCGGTGGACCGTGCCAGCCGGTACGTGAGGAACTCCACCCGGTTCCGAAGAGCGCTCCGTTGGCGGCTCATGGCACCCCTCCGCACGCTGACCACAGCTCCCGCCAACTGCCTGACAGCGGTTCCAGCTCGATCTCCGCCACCCACACGCGCGGATCCTGAGGCAGCTTCACCGCATCCTTCCGGGTGGTGACGGCCAGTGCTCCGACGCCCTCGGCCTCGGCGCAAACGGCCTCCAGATCGTCGGGCCGATAGCTGTGGTGATCGCCGAACCACCGGCAGCCGACCACCTCGGCACCGGCCCTCTGCAGCGTATGTCGGAAGCCGTCAGGCCGGGCCAGCCCGGCGAACGCCACAACCCGCCGTCCGCGGAGACTCTCGACCTCCAGCTCGCCGTCCGCGCTCATCACTCGGACAAGTCTGGAGGTGACCCCCACAACCGGGCATCCGGGCGCAACGACCTCGACCTGGCGCCGCACGGTCTGCAGACGGGCGTCATCGCCGCCATCGAGGCCGGTCACGAGGGCCGCACTGGCTCGGCGCAGGGCAGACGGGCGCTCGCGAAGACGGCCCCGCGGCGGCAGGCGTCCCCCCGCCCACGGATCGTCGGCGGGCAGCAGCACGAGGTCGACGTTCCGCTGCAAACGCAGGTGCTGAAACCCGTCATCGAGGAGCACGAGATCCGCCCCCAGGGCGCGTGCCCGGCGCCCGCCCCGGACCCGGTCAGAGTCCACGACCACCGGCACACCGGGCAGGCTGCGCGCGATCTCCAGCGGCTCGTCGCCGCAGCGGAGCGGATCGGCGTCAACGACCGGGCCCACCAGCACCTGCGGTGGACCGGGAGCGCGCCCGAAACCGCGCGTGACCACGGCCGGGCGCCGACCACGATGGATCAGGTCACGGGCGAGGGCGATGACCGTCGGCGTCTTGCCGGAGCCTCCGAAGCTCAGGTTGCCGACCGAGACCACGGGCACAGCAAGACGGTGGCGACGGAGCACTCCGAAAGCGTACGCACGCTTCCGAAGCCCGATGACTCCCGCGTACACCGGCGTCAATGGCAGCAGTGCACACTCCCAGCGCCTCATCAGGACCCCTCGAGGAGCTGCTCGAGACGGTCGACGGTACGATCCACCGCACCGCGGTTGGCCGCCACCACCTCCTGGCCGCGGAGCCCGACCTGACGGGCAGCAGCCGGATCCCCAAAAAGCCGCCTCAGCGCGTCTCGGAGCGAGTCCACGTCAGCCACCAGCTCGGCGCCACCGGCGCCGACCAGCTCGTCGTAGACCTCCTGAAAGTTGAAAACCGCTGGCCCTGACAGCACCGGCACGCCCCACAGCGACGCCTCCAATGGGTTATGACCGCCTGTTCCGGACAGGGAGCCGCCGAGGAACGCGACCGTCGCGTACGCATACGCTCGCGCCAGCTCGCCGATCGTGTCCAGCAGTATGACCTCTGTCGTCACGTCCACCCCGGAGCCGTGATCCTCGAGCTTGGTTCTGCGAGCCCAGCGAAGCCCCTCGCCATCCAGCAGCGCAGCCACCTTATCGAACCGCTCGGGATGCCGTGGCGCCACCACCAGGAGCGGCCGGTGCGGTAGCTGTCTCCAGGCCGCGAGGACCGTCCGCTCCTCACCCTCCATCGTGGAGCCGGCGACAAGCACCCTTCGACCCTGGCTCGCCCGCTCGGCCCACGGCAACGGCGTGCGGTCCGGCTCCAGATCATACTTGACGTTGCCCATCACCTCGATCCGGCCGCGCTCCACTCCGAGTGCCGCGAACCGTTCGGCGTCGCTGGCGGCGCGGACCAGCACCGACACCACCGGCTGCAGGAGGGGTCGCAGGACCGCCCGCACCATACGGTAGCGACGGAAGCTACGGTCTGACAGGCGACCGTTCACCACCACGACGGGGACCCCCGTCTGACCGCACTGGTGGAGGAGCTCCGGCCAGAGCTCGGTCTCGACCAAGACCACCAGGCCTGGACGCGTGCACTCCAGGACCCGTCGCACGGGGCCGGGAAGATCGAGGGGACACGCCGCCACCTGCCAGCCCGCCGCGGTGGAGCTGGCCCGTGCAAGCCCCGTGGCAGTTGTGGTGGTCATCAGGATGCCGAGCTCGGGCCGCCGCTCGCGCAGACGCGCCAGCACGCGCCGGCCGATCTCGACCTCCCCAACGGACACGGCCTGCATCCACACCCCACCGGGTGCGACCCGAGGCAGCTGCCGCCCCCAGCGCAGCGCCAGCTCCGGCCGCAGCTTGCCCCGGAGACGGTCCGACACCGCCAGTGTTGGCATCGCTACCGGTAGCACCGCGTGCAGCACGGCACGGTAGATCCAGAGGCTCGGCGCCGTCATCACGTTGCGATCATACCGAAGCCCGCTGACAGGGGCCGCCTGTCAGCGACTCAAGCAGCCTACATCTTCGAAAACTCCAGGCCTCAGTCGAGGCCCGGCGCCACCTCGATGTCACCCTCGGCCACGATGAACGTGCCGGACTCGCGGGCCAGCGCACTCTTGAGGTGCTCGGCATCGGTGATCAGCACCTCCTTGCCGGTCTTCTCGACGAACTCCAGCGCGGACCGGATCTTGGGGCCCATGGAGCCTGCGGGGAACTGATTCCCCTCCAGCATCTCCCGCGCCTTGGCGACGGGCAGCGTGCGCAGCCAGCGCTGGGAGGTCCGACCGAAGTTCTCGGCCACCATCGGCACCTGGGTGAGGACGATGTACAGATCCGCATCGAGATGCTGCGCGATCAGTGATGCCGTGTAGTCCTTGTCGATGACCGCCTCGACGCCACGGTAGTAACCGCCAACATCGCGGTACACGGGAATCCCGCCACCGCCGCCGGCGATGAGCACGGAGCCCATGTCCTGAACCAGCCTGGTCATCACGTCCATGCCGAGGATCTCGATCGGGGTCGGCGACGGCACGACCTTGCGCCATCCGCGTCCGGAGTCCTCCACCATCTGCCAGCCGAGCTCCTGCATGAGCATGTTCGCCCGGTAGCTCGTGAAGTACGGTCCCACCGGCTTGGCCGGGTTCTCGAACGCCGGGTCGTCCCGTGCCACCACCACTTCGGAGAGCATGGCCACGATCGGCTTGTTCAGCTGCTCCTCGTTGAACCGGTTGCGCAGCTGGTTGGCCAACATGTACCCCATGGAGCCCTGGGTCTGGGCGCCGCACACGTCCAGTGTCTGCGGCGGGATCTTGGTCACCGCCTCCTCCACCTGGATCATGATGTTGCCCACCTGCGGACCGTTGCCGTGGACCATCACCAGCTCGTAACCCCGCTGGATGATCTCCACCAGCCAGCGGGTGGCCTTCCATGCCAGCGTGATCTGCTCCTCCTGGGTACCGTGATCTTGCGGACGCAGGAGAGCGTTGCCCCCGAAGGCGATGACTGCCACCGGTCGATGGGTGCTCGAGGTATCGGTCATGGCGCTCCTCCGAAACGGCGGCGCCCGCGGTACAGCTCGGCGCGGGCCCGGCCAAGATGAAAGGGTATTCTGCTCCCCGGCCGAGAAGGTGTCAACTCAGCTCGCTGCTCGCAGGCCGAGCACCCGGTCGACGCCACCGAGATCCTGCACTCGGCGCCACGGCAGCAGACCCGAGCGGGCGGCCTCACGCTCCACTCCCTCGGCCTGCCCCTCGCCGATCTCCAGGAGAACGATCGCCCCGGCGCTCAGTCGTCCCTCCAGCTGGCGCAGAAGCCGGCGCACGATGTCGAGACCATCCGGCCCACCGTCCAGTGCCACCACCGGCTCGCGTTGGACCTCCGGCGACAGGCTGGACAGCTGGGCGGACGGCACGTACGGCAGGTTCGCGACGACCAGGTCGAACCACCCGGCCAGAGGGACGAGCAGATCGCAGCCGACAAGACGCACGGACGCGCGGTGTTGGCGCGCGTTGTGGCGCGCAAGGGCCAGCGCCGCCGGCGACCGTTCAGTGGCCCACACCTGCCAACGGGGCCTTTCGCACGCGAGCGTGACGGCGATGCACCCCGAGCCGGTCCCCACGTCCACCACCAGGGTACGATCTGGCAACGGTGCTGCGAGCGCCTCGGCCACCAGCCACTCCGTCTCTGGCCGGGGAATCAGCACGCGGTCGTCCACTGCGAGCTCCCGGCCTGAGAACGGACAGAGTCCTGAGAGGTGGTGGGCGGGCTCGCCCCGCGCCCTACGCTCGATCCAGTCCT
>CAZEJK010000290.1:3962-6329 GCA_964512045.1 uncultured Thermoanaerobaculia bacterium | reverse complement strand
CCGGCAGCGCGGGCGGCGTTCACCAGGCGCTGGCGTGCATACAGGCTCTCGTCGCCGGACGGAGTCTTCACCACGCCCAGGTCCGCAGTGTAATCCTCGAGCCCGATGGTCAGGGCCACCACCCGCTCGGAGGCGGTTGCGATCTCGTATGCGGACTCGACGCCTCTGGCCGACTCGAGGATCGGCATCAGCCACACCGGCCGGTCGAACCGCAGCGTGCTGGCAATCCGGTCGATCTCGGCGGAGACCTCACGGACCTGGTCGGCGGACTCGACCTTGGGGATCAAGATGAGGTCCGGGGCCGCCGGGAGCACGGCCTGCAGGTCGTCCAGCCCCAGAGGGAGCTGGTTGATCCGGACCATCCGCTCGGCACAACCGAGCTCCAGCGAGGCGAGCGCAGAGCGCACGAGATCGCGAGCGGCGTCCTTCTCCGTCGGGTGGACGGAGTCCTCGAGGTCGAGGATGACCGCGTCGGCGCCGTGGAGTCCCGCGTTGACCATGTACTTCGGCTCGTTGCCGGGGAGGTACAGCCGCGACCGCCGCAACCGCTCGCGGTCGGTCGGCACGGGAGCTGCCCGCAGGCCTGGAGGCGGGCTCAGAGCCTCGATGCCGGATCGGCGCACGGCCGTGGCGATGCGGGCGGTGATCACGAACGGCAGCGCTCCGCGGTCGGTGATCGTGAGAGCGCCATGCTCGATGCCGAACGCCGCCAGGACCTCACGGGCCTGCGTTTCGATCGCCTGACCGTAGTAGGCGGCAACCTTCGATTCGACAGCGACGGTGGTTCCGCCGCTATCGCGCGGCTCGAACAGGACGTGCAGGTCGGAGCGAACATCCTCGCCGCGCCTGCCAGCAGATCCTTGACCGGACATGGTCGATCCTCCTCCCGCGCTCTGCGTGGCCGACCTCGGCGCCACCAGGGCGCCCCGCTGCTGGAGCGGCTCAACCCAGGGCTGCGATGATGGCGTCCGTCATCTGCGTCGTCGTTGCCGCGCCCTGCGAGATCGCCCGGGCGCTGCCACGCAGCTTCAGCATGTCATAGGTGCGGACCTGGCCGTCGGCGATCACCTTCGCCACCGCCTGGCGGATCCGAGCCGCATGCTCGTTCTCTCCGAGCCAGTCGAGCATCAGCACCGCAGAGAGGATCATGGCGATCGGGTTGACGATCGGCGGATCGAGCTCCTCGTACTTCGGCGCCGATCCGTGGGTCGGCTCGAACACGCCCACCTCGCGGCCAATGTTCGCGGAGGCGGCGAAACCGAGCCCTCCAACGAGGCCGGCGAAGCCGTCGGAGATGATGTCGCCGAACATGTTGCCGGCCACGATGACACCGTAGTCCTCCGGGTTCTTGGTCAACCACATCATCATCGCGTCGATGTTGGTGTCCCACAGCGCGATGCCAGGGTACTCCGCTGCCACCTTGCGCGCCTCCTCGACCATCATCCCCGAGGTCTCGCGGAGGACGTTCGGCTTCTCACAGATGGTGACGGAGCTGTAGCCATGGCGCTTGGCGTAGGCGAACGCCTCGCTGCAGATCCGGCGACACGCGGGCCGGCTGAAGATCCGGGTCGACAGCGCCATGTCAGCGGACGCGATGTGATCGAACGCCGCGAACTTCGGATGCGTCGCGAGGGCAGTCCGGACCTCATCAGGCGGATCGGTCCACTCGACGCCAACGTACAGGCCTTCGGTGTTCTGGCGGAACACCACAGCGTCGACGGGCGGCTCCTCGGGCTCACCCGATGCTCCGCGACGGATGAAGTTCAACGGGTTGCCCTTGAACGCCGTGCACGGGCGGATCGAGACGTCCAGCTGGAACCTCTGCCGCAGGCCGACGATCGGGGAGTAGTACACATGCCCCTGATCGCGCAGCTCCGCGCGGATCTCCTCGGCGGCCTTGTCCTTCGGCTTCGAGGTGATGGCGCCGAACAGGCCCACCTTGTGCTCGGCCAGCAGCTCCACGGTGCGCTCGGGCAGCGGGTTGCCCTCCTCGACCCAGTGCTTCCAGCCGATTCCGGCCTCGACGTAGTCGGCCTCGAACCCGACGGCATCCAGCACGCGAAGCGCCTCCGGTAGCACTGTGTTTCCGATTCCGTCCCCAGGCATGGTCACTACGGTTCGCCGAGCCATACAGCCCCTCCGACTCCTGTTGCGTTGTTCCGCCCGCCGATCCTGCCGTGAGGCCCGATCGGTCGGGCGGTTGGCGCACGATAGCGAATCTGGATGCTGTTGGGAAGATCTCGAAGTCGGGTTTTTGAGCGGCGCTCGCAAAGGTACGAGCACACCGCACAGCCGGTGCTGCGGAGAGCCGACCGGGAGGCCCCCGAGGGTCGCTCGTCAGGCCGGTGGGAGGACGCCCGCGACGTG
>CAZEJK010000290.1:0-3952 GCA_964512045.1 uncultured Thermoanaerobaculia bacterium | reverse complement strand
GATGCGCGGCGACAGCGGGCTTGACCGGCCGCTCAGTTGCAGCAGCGCCGAACTGGCGCGGATCGCCCGTGCCGCGCCGCGCGACCCCGCCGCAATCGCGGCCATCATCGGGGACCGGCGGGCAGAACGCTTCGGTACAGCTGCTCCAAGCGGTCGAGCCGGACCTCGGTGGAGAACCCCTCCACGATGCGTCGTCGTGCGGCCCGTCCGAGCCGCTTGCGCAGACCGGGCTCGGTGAGCAGCTGGTCAAGGGCCGCAGCCATGCGGCCGGGGTTTTCCGGTGGGACGAGGAACCCATCGTGTCCGTCGGCGATCAGCTCGCCATTGCCGCCGCAGGTGGTGGCGACCACCGCCCGCTCGAGCGCCATCGCCTCGCGGATGGTGCCGGTGATGCCGGTGCCGGCGGTGGAGGCGTCGACCACCACGTCGCACGCTGCGAGCACGTCCGGCATGTCGGTGCGGTACGGCAGGCAGCGGACGCGATCGCCGAGCGAAAGCTCGGCGGCCGCTGCACGAACACGCTCCATGTCGAGCTGCGAGCAGCCTATGAATGCGAGCAGTGGCGCGGGGTGTGCCGCTTCCACGTGCGCGAACGCAACCAGCAGATGCCGCCATCCCTTCCACTCGCGCACCGATACCTGCGCGATCACCGGCTGGTGCTGCGGAACGCCGAGCTCTGCACGCACTCTCTGACCGTCCGAGCGCTGCGGATGGAAGCGATCGGTATCGGTGCCTGCGTAGACCGTGTGCAGCAGGTCGTCGCGAACGCCGCCACTGGCACGGACGACCTCCTGTACGGCATCGGCGACACATACGACGGCGGCAACGCGCGGGTGCCGATACTTCCAGCGGTTGAACCGGTCGAGGGGAAACGTCACGCCGCGGTTGACCACCAGCACCGGGCGACGGCCGCCACCCGCCGCCGCCATCAGTACCACTCCATGTGGCCGGCCCTTGTGGACATGGACGATGTCCGGTCGGCCGCGTCGCCAGCGGGCTCGCCAGCGCAGCGCCGACACCACGTCCAGCCCGTGGCGTAGTGCGAGTGGTTCAAAGGGGATGCCTTCGGCGGCGCAGGCAGGCTGTACGTCGCCTCCCGGTCGGCTGACAACGGTGATCCGGTGGCCGCGCGCGGCGAGCCCTCGGGCGGCCTCCAGCATCTGCACGACCGAGCCTGTGGTCAGCCGGTTCTTCTCGAGGGCGTGGACAACCGTCAACGGCCGGGGCACTGAACGAGTATAGCTGTGCAGCACGACCCTGCTACTCTGCCGAGATGGAGACGAGCCGAGCGAACCCAGACAGAACCGTGGCCTCTGAGGACGGGGCGGGTGGTCACCGGTGGGCGGTGCCTGCCGTGATGCTTCTCGGTGCCGTTGCAGGCTGCTTTGAGCTGTTCAACACAGCGATCGGCTGGCATGTGGCCTCCGGACGGTGGATCCTCGAGCATCGGCGCGTGCCCGAGGTGGACCCGTTCGCACTCGGCTCTCCACAGCCGTGGCTCGATCACGAGTGGCTCTTTCAGCTCATCGTGGCGGCTGTGGACGCGCTCTCCGGGCCTGCGGGTCTCGTCGTGCTGCGAGCGGTGCTCACCGCCACCGTGGCGACGATCAGCTTTCTCCTCGCTCGACGGGCCGGGTTGAGCGTGTGGTCAGCCGTTCTGTTGACCTCCGTGTGTGTGCTTGGCGCCAGAATGCGGTTCTTCCTCCGACCGGAGCTGATCACCCTTATCGTGGTGCCGCTGGCGGTTGCCGCGGCGTTGTGGGTCAACGATCTCGCCCGTCGAGCAGCGATGGTTGCGGCTGTGATCATCGTCGGGGTGAACGCCCACGGCGCCGCGCTCGTCGCCGTGCCCCTCGTCGGGGCGGTGGCGGCGGGCAGGGTGCTCGACGCCGTGCTGGTGAGGCGGCTGGATGGCCGGGCGCTGCTCCAGGAAGCCGGAGTGGTGACAGCCGCAGCTGTCGCCTCGCTGGCGACGCCGGCTACCTGGCGGCTATGGACGGTACCCTTGCAGCTGACCGAGCTCGTGGGCTCGGAGGCGATCCCCAACCCCGAGTGGCTGGTGTCCACTCCCCAACGCGTGCCGGCGCTGTACGCTGCAATGGCGATCTCGGCGGTGATCCTGCTCGCCGGGGAGCGCTCGCTGGCCAGGTGGCTGCCGATGCTGGTGGTGGCCGCCTTGGCGGTCCGCTACGTGCGCAACGTGGGTCTGTTCTTCGTGCTCCTGCCAGTGCTGATGGCGCCGGCGGCGGCACGGCTGCCGGTGTTCTCTCGCCGACCCGGGTCGCAGCTGGCGCCGGTGATCAGAGTGCTGGCGGCAGTGGTGCTGGTTGCCGGCGCTGTGTGGTGTGTGGTGGCGCCCTGGCCGCGGTTCGGGTTCGGCATTGCGCACGATCGCTACCCGGTCGCGGCCTGTGACTTCCTGGCGGAGCACGGTCTGCTCGACGAGCCGCTGTACAACGATGTACCGTTCGGGGGCTACCTTCTGTGGAGGGCGAACCCGCCGCTCCAGGTGTTTCTCGACGACCGCAACGAGATCCACGCCGAGCGGCTCCACCGGATCTGGTCGATCTTCCAGGCGAGTGATCCGCGCCGATGGGACGCGTTGCTTGCCGAGCACGACCTCGACGTCGCTCTGCTCCGTTACCACGAGCCGCTGATGGTGCGCAGCCCGGACGGCCGGCCCCTCGGCGAGCGGGGGTTCTCAGCGCTCTGGTTTCCACCGCGGCAGTGGGCGCTGGTCTACTTCGACGACGTGGCGATGGTGCTGGTCCGTCGATCGGAGCTGACGAAGGAGCTGGCGCGGCAGGAGTTTCGGTGGCTTCGCCCGGACGATGCTCCCTACCTGATCAGTGCGGTGGCGCGGGGCGCGATTCCGGCAGAGCCGGTGCTGTTGGAGGTGCGGCGACGCCTGAGCCTGGAGCCCCCCAGCGACCGCGTCTCGGCGCTCGCGGAGGCGCTCCTGGAGGCCGCCGCGCAGTGAGCCAAGTGGTCCGCTGAAAGAGGTTGACGCCCCAGATCCAGGGGGGTATGGTGCCCTGCGGCAGAAGGAGGAGCCCATGACCCAGGAGTTCAACGCTTTTGAGATGGCACAGCAGCAGTTCGACGCGGTGGCCGAGAAGCTCCAGCTTGACGCCGGGACGCGCGAGCTGTTGAGATGGCCGTTCAGGGAGTATCACTTCCTGGTTCCCGTCCGGATGGAGGATGGGAGCTACCAGGTCTTCCGCGGCTTCCGCGTGCAGCACAACGACGCTCGCGGACCGTGCAAGGGCGGCATCCGCTTCCACCCGCAGGAGACCATCGACACCGTCCGCGCGCTGGCGATGTGGATGACCTGGAAGTGCGCGGTGGTCGATATTCCGCTTGGTGGCGGCAAGGGTGGTGTGATCTGCGATCCCCACAACCTGTCGCAGCGCGAGCAGGAGCTGCTCTGTCGCGGCTGGGTTCAGCAGGTGGCGCGCAACGTTGGACCGGTCCAGGACGTGCCGGCGCCGGACGTGATGACCAACCCGCAGCACATGGTGTGGATGCTCGACGAGTACGAGAAGGTCACTGGCGGACGCTACCCCGGCATGATCACCGGCAAGCCGGTGGAGGTGGGTGGCTCGCTGGGCCGGACCGAGGCCACCGGGTATGGCGTCGTCTACACGATCCGTGAGGCGCTCGGCCGGATGAACACCACCGCCGAGGGCAAGCGTGCGGCAATCCAGGGTTTTGGGAACGTCGCGCAGTACGCCGCAAAGCTGTTCACCGAGATGGGTGGCATCGTGGTGTGTGTGTCGTGCTGGGACAACGACGACCACGCAGCCTACACCTACCGCAAGAGCGACGGCATCGATCTCCAGTTCCTCCTGTCGATCACCGACCGGTTCGGAACGGTCAACAAGGACAAGGCCAAGGACGCCGGCTACGAGATCCTACCGGCGGGGGCGTGGCTGGAGCAGGAGGTCGAGAT
>CAZEJK010000289.1:0-6391 GCA_964512045.1 uncultured Thermoanaerobaculia bacterium | reverse complement strand
CCAGCTCATGGCCAAGGCGATGAACCGCTCGCTGGCCAACGTCCTGTTCGGCGCCATGGGTCCCACCGCGGACACCCCGGATGCAGACGACGTGTACGCCACCGTCAAGTCGACCTCCGCCGAGGAGATCGCCATGACGCTGGACGGCGCACAGCGAGTGGTGATCGTCCCGGGCTACGGCATGGCCGTTGCGCAGGCGCAGCACGCTGTCCGTGACTTTGGCAACCTCCTCGAGGAGCGAGGGATCGACGTGGAGTACGCGATCCATCCGGTGGCCGGCAGAATGCCGGGCCACATGAACGTGCTCCTCGCCGAGGCCGACGTCTCCTACGACAAGCTCAAGGAGATGGACGAGATCAACCCGACGATGGAGACGGTGGATGTGGTGATCGTCATCGGCGCCAACGACGTGGTCAACCCGGTAGCGCGCACCGACCCGCAGAGCCCGATCGCGGGGATGCCGATCATCAACGTGGACGCGGCGCGGACCGTTGTCGTCATCAAGCGGTCACTGAGCCCCGGCTTTGCTGGGATCCCCAACCCGTTGTTCGCACTGCCGAACACGCTGATGTTCTTCTCTGACGGCAAGAAGGCCATGATCGACCTGGTTGCCGCCGTCAAGGAAGGCTAACGCGCGAGCGGCGCGCCCCCTCTGGAGGCGCTCACCAAACCCGAACGGTGGTTGGGGCATCTTGCCCCGAGCCGACGTCTCCGCGGCGATCCCGGTCGGGGCTGGAAGCCCCAACCACCATTTCCTCTGTAGGCACACCGGTCGGGGCTGGAAGCCCCAACCACCGTTTCCTCTGAACGGTCGTTGAGGCTTTGGAGGTCCGGGGCGGGCAGCCGGCAGCCGGCTTTGACGGCCCGCGAGCGCCTACCCCGAGAACGCGCTCAGCACCGACAGCACCTCGTCGATGTCGGCCTCGGTATGCGCCGCGTTGACCTGGAAGCGGATCGTCTCGTCGCCCTTGGGGACGACAGGAAACGTCAGACCGACCACCAGCACACCGTGCTCGAAGAAGTGCTGCACCAGCGCGCGGGTCCGATCCGTATCGCGAACCAGGACCGGAACCACCGGATGCGGTCCGGGAATCGACTCCCAGCCGAGCCGATCGATCCCGGCGCGGAACTGGCGGATCCGCTCGTGCAGATGTCGCAGGCGCTCGGCACCCTCATCGCTTTCGGCCACGTCCAGTGCCGCGATCGCTGCTGCGCAGTCTGCGACGCCGAGCGGGTTGGTGTAGATGTAGGTATCGGACTTCTGCCGGATCGCCTCGACCACCTCCTCGCTGGAGGCGACGAAGCCGCCGTTGACCCCGAACGCCTTGCCGAAGGTGCCGATGACGACATCCGCCTGAGCTCCGACGTGCTCCTCGGTCCCGCGGCCGGTGGCGCCGAACGCACCGATGCCGTGGCTATCGTCGATGACCGTCACCACGCCGTCCGGGTAGCGATCCCGGTACGGCGCCAGACGCTGGTTGATCTCGTCCACCGGCGCGAAGTCGCCACGCATCGAGAAGATCCCATCGAAGATCACGATGACCCGCCGCGTGCCGTCGGGAATCTCCTCGAGGCAGCGCGTCAGGTCGTCCATGTCGTTGTGGCGGTAGATCGCCTTGTTGGCGCTCGGCACCCCGGCGATGCGCATCGCACGGATGATCGAGTTGTGGTTCAGCGCGTCCCCGATCCAGTAGGCGTCCTTCGAAGAGATCGCCAGCGCCTGGCCCAGGTTTGCGGTGTACGCCGAGTTGAAGATCTTGGCGGCGGGACGTCCCATGAAGGCGGCGATACGCCGCTCCAGCTCCACGTGGTGGCGAAACGTGCCATCGATGAACCGCACCGCACCGGGTCCCACCCCGAAGTCGTGGGTTGCTGCATCCGCCGCCGACATCAGCGACGGGTGGTTGGACAGCGACAGGTAGCTGTTGGAGTTCATCCGCACGAACTGACGGTCCACGCCCTCCAGCAGGTACCTCGGGCCCCGTTCGCCAGACGGGGGGAGGTAACCGACGATGACCCGCTCCGGGGCCTTCGCACGCCCCTCCTCCCGCAAGGTCTCAACATCGCCAATCAACGCTGCGTTCAGCTTCTCCAACGACATCGCCTCACCTCCTGACAGCCACAACGGCCAGGCGGAGGGTACCACTTCCGGTGCCCTCTCCACGAGCAACGGCGAGGATTCAGGCGGTCCGATACGGGCGCCAGAGGAGGCCCACGCTCCGTGCACGCAAGTCGGCACTCAGCTGCGGTCTACGACTCCCGTTCGGCGGCCTCGCGCTCCTCCCGTGGCCGCGGATCGAAGCCGATCCGCTCGAACGGGTTGACGATGCTCGAGGCGATGTTCATCAGGTGAGCCGAGATCCGCTTGAGGTAGCGCAGGTAGAGCACCGTCGCGACCGCATCGGAGCCACTCAGCCCGATCTCCTCCCCTGCGACCACTGCGCACAGCCGCTCATTAACCTTGCGCGCTACGGGCCAGTGGGCCTCCATGACCTGCTTGGCCAGCTCCTCGTCGTTCTCGGGAAACGCTTCGAGCATGATCGAGAACATGCGCTTGACAGTGCTCTCGACCTCACTGACGGCATCCTCCAACCCACCGCACTCGAGCCGTGTCGGATGATGCTGCGCCAGCTCGACGATGTTCTTGGCGAAGTCACCGAGCCGCTCGATATCGATCACGATCGACACCAGGATCAGCGCCACATTGAGGTCCTCACCTTCGGACAGGGACAGGTGCGTGAAGACCTTCCGGCGGACCTCGCGCTCGTACGCGTTGATCCTCTGATCGACTGCGTAGATGTCGATGTCGATCGACGTGTCCTCCTGCTCGCGCAGCGATCGACACGACGCTTCGATCATCGTGTGGCTGTCCTGCAGCATCTCGGTCGAACGCTTGAACGCCTCACTGAGAAGATCGCGGCGACGGAACAGATCGAAAAACTCACTCAGCATGGCTCACCTCAAGCCGAAGATAACACCGAACGGCAGCAGGTAGAACACCACGATGAGGTATACGACCGGCAGCCAGCGGTTGCGCAACGCAACGCCGGCCAGGCCTCGCGCCATCCGAAGCGGCAGCCGACGCACCGCCTGCACCGGCCAGACGACCGCAATGCCGCAGATGTTGAACACCAGATGGCCGAACGCCACGGTCAGCGCCGTCACCTCACCGGTTGCCAACGATGCCAGAATCGCCGTCAACGTGGTTCCGACGTTCGCACCGAGCGTGTACGGGAAGATCTGCTCCAGTGTCAGAATCCCCGCACCGGCCAGCGGCACAACAAGGGATGTGGTGATGCTCGAGGATTGGACCATCGATGTCAGAATCAGGCCGAGCAGCATGGCGCGGCCCGCGTTCTTGAAGATCACCGTGTCGAAAAACGCCTCCACCCTCGACATCACCAGTGACTTCAGCGTGACCACCAGATAGCGCAGGCAGAAGAACAGGAGACAGAGCGACGCCAGCAGGAGTAGCCAGGCCCGCCCCTCGCACAGGTGTGCCGCCCAGTCCACGACGGGACCGGTGACCGCCTTGAGCGGACTGGTGAAGGTCAGTCCGCCCACGCTGCTGAAGGCATCCGTCAACGCCTCCGCCACCTTGGTCAGGGCGCCAGTCGCCATCTGGATCGGAAACAGGATGAGGACTGCGAAGATGTTGAAGAAGTCGTGCACCGTCGAGGCCGCGAAGGCCCGGTTGAACTCGCTCGCCCGTCCGATGTGTCCGAGGCTCACCAGGGTGTTGGTGACCGACGTACCGATGTTCGCGCCCATGACCACGTAGATCGCCGACTCCACCGACATCGAGCCGCTGGCCACCAGCGCCACGACGATCGATGTGGTGGTCGACGAGGACTGCAGCAGAGTGGTCGCGAGAATGCCCTCGAACAGACCCACGACAGGGTTCGCCGCACCTTCGATGATCGAGTCGACGAAGCCACCCGAGAACATCTTGAACGACTTGCCGAGGGTCCCGATGCTGACCAGGAAGCCGTAGATGAGCACTCCCAAGAACAGCAACCGAGCGCCAGTGCCGTACAGGCTTGACGATTGCCCAGACCCCGAGCCCGAAGGCCGTGCCTTCTCCTCCGACATGGTGCTGGCGCCCTCCTCCCGAGCGGATTGCTCCGGCCGCATCGGCCGAAGCGCGACCGCGCTCGGATTGTATCTGGTCGCACTCCCGAAGCTGCCAGCCTACCTCGGTATTTTACGCCCTCTTCATATAGGTAAACTCCCCGACGCTGGACGAAGCCGGGGTGCTCCAGCACAGAAAAGGGCACCCCGCAGGGTGCCCCGAAGACACAGGCTCGGTGTACCGCGGCCTTACTTGATGCCAGCAGCCTCTTCCAACATATCGGTGGTAACCGACTTCGGCCGCTCGATCGGGTAGCCGAGGGCGCGGTCCCAGGTGATGTTGGTGAGCACGCCGATGGCGCGGCCGATGCCGAACAGCACCGTGTAGAAGTCCCACTCGGTCAGGCCGTAGTACCACTGGATGACGCCGGACTGCGCGTCCACGTTCGGCCAGGGGTTCTTCGCCTTGCCATGCTCCTGGAGCACGCCCGGCGCCACCTCGTAGATGGTGGAGATCACCTTGAACAGAGGGTAGTCCGGAAGGTGCTTGAGGCAGAACTCGCGCTGCGACGTGTAGCGCGGATCCGTCTTGCGCAGCACCGCATGTCCGTAGCCCGGGATCACCTGACCGGAGTTGAGGGTATCCCACAGCGCCTGCTTGATCTCCTCGGCGGTCGGCTCCTCCTTGCCGAGCTTCTCGATGAACTTCATCGTCCAGCTCAGCACCTCCTGGTTCGCCAGGCCGTGCAGCGGGCCAGCCAGCCCGTTGATACCGGCGGACAGAGCGTAGTACGCGTCCGACAGCGCCGACGCCACGAGGTGCGTCGTATGCGCAGAGACGTTGCCCGACTCGTGATCCGAGTGGAGGATGAAGTACATCCGAGCCACGTCGTCGTACGGCTGGTCGATGCCCATCATGTGCGCGAAGTTCCCGCCCATGTCAAGATCGGGATGCGCCGGGATGTGCATGTCCGCCTTGTACTTCATCCGGTAGATGTAGGCAGCGATCATCGGCAGCTTCGGCAGCAAGTTCAGGACATCCTCGAGCATCGGCTCCCAGTAGTCGAACTTGCTCATGCCCTCGTTGTACCGCTTGACGAACTGTGACTCCCGCTGCATGGCGAGAATGCCCTGGGAGAACAGGGTCATCGGGTGCGTGTCGCGAGGGGCAGCACGAAGAACGTCGATGACGTACTGGGGAAGCTGGCGGCGCTTCTTGAACTCCTCGACCAGCTCGAGGGTCTCCTCCATCGTCGGAACCTCGCCGGTCATCAGGTAGTGGAAGAACCCTTCCACGTACGGGTACTCGCGGCCTGGAACCTTGGGCAGTGCCTCGAAGGTCTCGGGAATGGTCTTGCCGCGGAAACGGATCCCCTCGAACGGGTCGAGGTACGACACATCCGTCACCAGGCAACGAACGCCTCGAGCGCCACCGATCGCTTGCGAGATCGTCACCTTGGAGATCTCGACGTCGCCGTACTCCTTGAGCAGACGAACGGTGCGCGGGCGGTGCTCTTCAATCTTCCGGGCCAGAGTTTCCTTCAGACTCTTCATACTGTATCCCTCCTAGGTTCCTGCCGGTGCATGGCGTACGCTTCCCGAGCGTGTCCCGGGCACGCGCCGTCATCACCGCAGGAGCACGTTCTGCTCAACTGTTCACTCAGCCTGACCTCTCGCTTTCGCACAGCTGGGGATTATACGGCTTGTGAAGGAATGTGACAAGCGCCTCGGTGCGGCATTTTGGCCGCCGATGCGGCCCGGACGATCGCACTCTCCCCCTGCAAGATACGGCTCACGCGGCCGCGTTGGCTCCCCTACCCACCCAGACTCACTCCGAGGAGCGACGACGCTCGAGCCCGGCACCGGTCCTGGCCCCGGTCTCGGCCCAAGCAGCCGGATCCCGGCTCTCTGATTCACGGAGACGGCGACACGCCTGCTCTCAGATCCTCACAGCACTCCGCCAACCAACGGCCTGCACAACGTACACTGGAAACCATGGAAGACCAGAGACCGCGGATCATGCGCCTCGTCGCCGAGACCGTGGCGTGGGTGTGTGTGGGTTTGACCGGCGGGGTCGCCGCGGTCCAGCTCATCGGTGTGCTGGCTGCGATCTCCTGGCTCGCCGACCTGACCGTCCACTTCCAGCTTCAGTACCTCTTCGTGACGGCGCTCTCCTGCATCGGGCTCCTACTCCTCAGGCGTCTCCCGTGGGCGCTCGCGGTCGGCCTGCTGATGCTGCTGGTCACGGCTCGGCTGGCTTCGTTCATGCTCCCCGTAGCGAGCGATCGGTCTGGACCGACTCTCCGGGTGCTCCTGGCCA
>CAZEJK010000288.1:0-6394 GCA_964512045.1 uncultured Thermoanaerobaculia bacterium | reverse complement strand
CCACAATCGAAGAGCAGTCAGTCCGATTGTAGTGGCCCGCGTCTCGCGGGCCGGGAGGGGGGCACGAGGCAATCGATGATCGAACCGATCGGAGCACTGCCCGGCCCCGGTCCCGGTCAGTGGTCCCGGCCCCGACAGCCGGCAGCCGGACCCGGACGATGGCCATGGGGTGACGACGGTGCGTTCAGGTCGACCCGGTCGTGGGTGCTTCGTCGTCCTCCGTCCGACGGCGGATACCGAGGCGCGAGCAACCAGTGAGGTGGCCGGTCGACCCGATGGCCGGGGCTTCAGTGCTCCGGGGCCGGCATCCGGCTGCCGGGACGGGGGCCGGGACCAGTACCGGTACCGGGGATGCTCCGAAGGGTTGGCGCTTCTGCGAGGTTGATGGGGCGGCAGCGGGGCCAGTACCGGTGACGGGCCTGCCACGGCGTAGCCGCGGTGGGTGGGTGGGGGAAGCGAAGCCTGGGAGGCTTGGTTGCGTGGCTCGTGAACCGGGACCCTTCCACCCGCCCGCCAGCCAGCGCCGGCGTAGCCGCGGAGAATCGTGCACCGTTGGTGCACAGTCGGATGGTGGCGTGCTGGTGTCTGGCAGCTCACAGTCTCAGCTGTCGGCGTGGTGTGCTGTTATAGTTCGCACAGTCCAAGGAGGAGGTTGTCATGGCACAGACGTATGCGGCGGTCCAGGTGGCGGTTGATTCCAAGAACAGAACGGTGGCCGTGGACAAGGATCCGGTCAAGTGCTACTGGGAGACGGGACCCGACGGGATCCGGTGGACGTTCCCGGACGCTCCGCCCGAGGTGGAGTCGGTGGTGATCGAGTGGAAGACCCAGCCGATGCACCGCGGGCTCGGCTGCGCACCGTCCACGGTTGGGTCGCACCTGCCGGACCTGATCACGACCGGGATGGTCACGATCAAGGGCCGGTTCGCCTACAGCATCTACTGCTACGACAAGAACGGTAACCTGGTGGCGGAGGCCGATCCGTTCGGCGACGGAGACGGCAACGGAGACACGCCGAACCCCTAGCTACCCCTGGGCCAGGTCGGCGGGTGAGTCACCGCCCCACGAGCTCTGAGAACCCGTCCATCTCACGCATGGCGGCGAACTCCGGGCCGGAGAAGAGCACCTTCGGGGCGCCGGCCTCGAGGGCGGACTCCGTCCAGGCGAGGCACGCCTGGCGGTCGCCGTTGATCGCCGACACAGCAGCGGCGATGTAGAGCGCGTAGAAGTGGTCTGTCTGCTCGAGGGCGTCCTGGATGGCGCGGACCGCCTCGGCGCCGCGGCCGAGGTGGGCGAGGCAGAGGGCGCGGGTGGCGAGCGTCGACCACCGCGGAGGACGTGAGCTGGCAGCGAGCTTCCCGTCGATCGCCTCCAGTGCGCGGGCGTACCACTGGCGGGCGTGCTCCGGCTCGCCGCTCCACAGCCAGGCGTCGCCCACCGAGGCGAGGTAGGCGGGTCTCGTAGGCGCGAGCTCCGCGGCCTTCTGAAAGTGCTCCACCGCCTCCCGCGGGTGGCCGCTGTAAAACAGCCCCACGCCGAGGTTGTTGTGGTCGATGGCGTGTCCGCGCACGGCGACCGCCCGACGGGCGTACACGGTGGCCGCCTCGTAGTCGCCGGCGTGCTGCTCGAGGAACGCGAGCTCGGCGAGCACCTGCGGATGGTCGGGGATGCGCTCGAGCAGGCCCTGGTAGATCGGCCGTGCCGCGTCGTAGTTGCCCCCAGCGAACAGGATGGAGGCCCGTCGAAACTCGGTCCACCACGACGGTCGCAGCTCGGCAGCTCGCTCGAGGGCTGAGGCCGCCTCTTCGTGCCGTCCTTGCTCCTCGAGCACGTTCGCCAGGGTGCGCCACGCGTACTCGGCGCCTGGACGATCCGAAACAGCGCTGCGCGCGATGGCTTCGGCTTCATCCCCTCGGTGCTGGTACATCAGCAGCCGAGCGTGCTGGACCATCACCATTGGATCATCGGGCGCCACCTCCCTTGCCCGATTCAATAGCTCGAAGGCATGCTGAGCGTGCTCCGGATCGTCGGTGCGATCGTACTCGAGCGCATGTCGCAATGCGAGCGAGACGATCGCATCCAGGAACCCCGGCGCCTTTGCCACCGCCTCCTCGAGCAGCGCGATCTCCACCTCGGAGCCCGGAGACTGCTCGCCACGCTCGAGGCGCGCCACCGCCTCCAGGTACGGGCGCAGGGCCTCGGCGGTAACGCCCGGACGGTCGCTCGGGGCCAGGTCCCAGCCGCGGTAGGCGTCGCCGAGGGCGGTGGCGATCTGGTCCTGGATCAGGACGAGATCGTCGGTGTGGAGCTCGAGGGTGTCGGCCCAGAGCACCGTGGCGTCCTCGCCGTCGATCCGGCTGAGCGTCACCTGGGCGGGCCGGTCCGCGCTGGCCGGGGTCACGGACGCCTCCACCAGCTCGTCGACGCCGAGCAGGGAGGCGATCTCGACGGCGCCGCGGTCCTCGCCGAGGACGGCGCGGACCTCGCGCCCGGCCACCACCTGAACGCCCTCGAGGCGTACAAGCCGTGCGGCCAGCGCGTCGGAGACCGCGGTGGAGGTCAGAGCCGACGCCTCGCCGCCGGGCTCGCTGACCGGCAGCAGTGCCACCGTGCGCTCCTCCGGCGTCCGCTGGCTCCACCACCAGCCGGCCGCAGCGACCATCAGGAGCACGATCGCGCCGACCACCGCGGCGCCAGCCAGGCGCGGCCGCCGGACAGCTCGAAGCCGCGGCAGCGCGTGGCTGGTGAGCGTCGGAGCGGCGCTGCGCTCGGCGAGCTGCTCGAGCAGGCTGGCGACGGTGTCGGCCGACTGGTAGCGGTGGTCGGGATCGCGCTGCAGACACCGGTCGACGATCTCCACCAGCCGCGCGGGAAGGTGCGGGCAGCGCGTGATGAGCGGAGTGTGCTCGGCGCTGCCGACCCGCACCATCGTCTCGGAAACGGTGCGCCCGGCGAACGGCGGCTCGCCGGAGACCATCTCATACAGCAGCGAGCCGAGGGAGAAGATGTCGGAGCGGTGGTCCACCTCGAGCCCGCGCGCCTGCTCCGGCGACATCGTGCGACTGGTGCCGACGACGGTGCCGGTGGCGGTGAGCCGCTCGTCGCGCGGCGCCGTCTCCTCGCGGACGCGGCGCAGCGCGAGCCCGAAGTCGATCACCGTGACCTCGCCGCGGCGGCCGAGGAGGACGTTGCTGGGCTTGATGTCGCGGTGGATCACCCCATGCTCGTGGGCAGCGGCGAGCGCCGAGGCCACCCGGGCGCCGATCCGCGCGGCCTCGGCCACCGGCAGTGGACCGCTCTCGAGACGGTCGCTCAGCGGCGTGCCCTGGACGCGCTGCATCACCAGCCAGTCGGTGGCGTGGTCGTGCACGATCTCATAGACGTGAGCGATCGAGGGGTGGCTGAGCGCGGCGGTGGCCAGCGCCTCGCGGCGGAGCCGCTCGCGGTGGCGCTCGCTCGAGTCGGAGTCGGTGCGCAGCAGCCCCTTGATCGCCACCGGCCGCTGGAGCTCGTCGTCGAAGCCGTCGAGCACCCGTCCCATCCCACCCTGGCCGAGCACGCCGACGATCCGGTAACGCCCGATCCGCTCGGGCAGCTCCTCGGGCTCGGCCTGGGGTCGGCTGATGTCGGCGGTCATCTGCGCAGCGACTCGGGGTCGAGGCCGATGCTGGCCGGAATGTCGTGAGTCATCAGCACTGCATGCAGTAGACGCATCGCCACACCCTTACCTCCTCCGTGACGCACGCTCGAGTCTGGTTTCCCAGGCGCGCTCCGGTGCGCTGATCTCAGCAGACTTCCCCAATGGTAGCAGTGTTTGCCTGGATACACCGCGGAGGGCTCGCCTTGCGGGACTGCTTCGGATGTGCGAGGACATGGAGGCCGACTCGAAGGCCAAGGGTTCCGGGGTCCGGTTCCGGTTGCCGGGGTCAGGTCCGAGGCCGCGTACCGCGGCGGGGAGGTGCTGCAAGCCCTATCGGTAGGTCAACGATGACCCGGCTCCGTCGGTGCGCCGGCCTCCTCCTGCGCGATGAGCCGGTCGTGCTACGGTCTCAGGATGCGTGTGTCGACAGGGTGGATCGCAGCCGGGTTCGTGTTCCTGTGGAACTCGGGGTTCGTCGGTGCGCTGTACGGGCTGCCGGATGCCGGTCCATTCACCCTGCTTTTCTGGCGGTACCTGGCGCTCGCGGCGCTGCTGGCGGCTGTGGTGACTGTCAGCGGTACGTGGCCGCACGACCGTGCCGCGACGATGCGCTCGGCGGTCGTCGGGGCGCTCGCCCACGGTGGCTGGCTCGGCTGTGTGCTGGTGGCGTTGGACGCCGGTGTGCCGGCCGGAATCGTCGCCCTGGTGACCGCCCTCCAGCCGCTGGCAACCGGCGCGTTCTCCGGTCTGGTGGTTGGAGAGCGCACGTCCCTACGCCAGTGGTTCGGCCTGGTGGTGGGGTTCGCAGGGGTCGCCGTGGCGGTGAGTGCTCGGGTGGTGCTCGATCCCACCGTCCCGTGGCCGGCCTACCTGGTGCCGTTCGGCTCGGTGGTCGCGATCACTGCGGCGAGCCTGATCCAGCGTCGCGCCAGCGTGGTCCGCAGCCCGGTGCTGCCGCCGCTGACCGACATGCTCGTCCAGTGCGTGGCCACCACCGTCGTCCTGGCGCCGCTGGCGGTCGCTGTCGAGGGTCTCGCCACGCGCTGGACGCCCACCTTCATCACCACAATGGTCTGGCTCGTGCTCGCAGTGTCGCTCGGCGCCTACGCGCTCATGTGGCAGCTCCTCGAGCGCCGCGACGCCACCAGCGTCGCGAGCCTGTTCTACCTCAGCCCGCCGGTCACCATGCTGATGACCTTCGTCGCCTTCGGCGAGCGGCCGACCATCACCGATCTCGCCGGCATGACGCTCGCCGCGGTCGGCGTCGCCGTCGTTCAGCTCCGCAACCACGAGCCACAACGCTGAACGTGGCTTCGTTGGGTGGCTCGTGAAGGAACGGTGGGAGAGCCTCGTCCTTCGCCCACCCCGTCATCTCGACCGAGCTGTCGTGTCGTTGCTGATGGCCTCGGTGCGGACTGCGTCATCGATGTCACCGGAGCACGTGGCGAGCGGAGAGATCCCGTGGGAGAACGATGACGCTTCGGCCTTGGCAGCGGACCCGGTCAACGGCCCCGGCCATTGGCCCTGGCCCCGACAGCCGGAAGCCGGACCCGGACGATGGCCGTGCGGTGACGGTGGAGGGTACGGGTCGACTGGGTTTCGTGGGCTTCGTGCGTCGGTGGTTAGCGCACGGGGTTCGGTGGTAGATGCCGGTGGGGCAGCAGCCGGAGGCGTGCTGGTCAACGCGATGGTCAGGGCTCCAGAGCTCCGGGGCCGGCTGCCGGCTTCCGGGGCGGGGTCCGGTACGGGTACCGGGTGGCTTCGTTGGGTGGCTCGTGAGCATCGCCAGCGACGCGTGCCACGGCGTAGCCGCGGTGGGTGGTTGGAGGGAAGCGTAGCCGGGGTTCTTCGTTGGATGGATTGTGAGCACGGACACTTCCGTCCACCCGCCGACGTCACCTGCGCAGCTCAGACTGTCCTCTGGATCCCGAGCTGGATGAGCACCGCACGCTCCACGGCCTCGAGCTCGGCGCAGCTCACGGAGCCGAGGACACGTTGGAGACGGGACTTCGAGACCGTTCGGAGCTGGTTGGCCACCGCGCGAGATGGCTTGGCCACCCCCGCGGCATCAGAGTCGATGCGCGCTTCGTACGGACGGAGCGCACGGTTCGGGAGTGCGGTGATCGGAACAATCTGTACCACCGCGTCCGCACGGCACGCGGCCGGGTTCGAGAGCACCACTGCGGGACGGGTCTTGCGGATCTCAGCGCCTTCGGTCGTGCCGAGACGCACCAGGACGACATCGCCTCGAGCGACGCTCACTCGTCGACCTCTGCGTCGGTGGACTCCCACTCTGTCGCGAGCTCTGCAGCCTCGTCGTGATCCTCCGCGTAGGCTCGTTCGAGCTCGCGTTCCAGCTCGCGAGCGCGGTAGGCACGAACCGCCTCCGCCACTATCTGGCTGCGGTTGGGCATGGAGTCCAGGTACGTTACGAGCTCACTGTCGAGCGATACCGTGATTCTGCGTTGACCCATCTGAGCACCTCGAGTACGAAACTCTATCATACGAACCGTACGCGCGGAACTCATACTGCTCGCTTTGGGCGACGAAGCGTGCGGGTCGACTGGGTTTCGTGGGTCTCGTGGTGCTGTGGTTGGCGGTTGGGGTTCGGTGGGGGATACCGAGGCGCGAGCAACCAGTCGGGTTTCAGGTCAACGCGATGGTCAGGGCTCCGCAGTTCCGGGGCCGGCTACCGGCTGCCGGGGCGGGGTCCGGTACCGGTACCGGGTGGCTTCGTTGGGTGGCTTGGGGTGG
>CAZEJK010000287.1:0-6469 GCA_964512045.1 uncultured Thermoanaerobaculia bacterium | reverse complement strand
AATACCACAAACTATCTTTTTCGCAACAATTTAAGTGTGACAAAGTAGAATTAGTTGCCCCCGCCCGCCCCACGGGTGGGGGTCTTTCTGTGCACCGCGACCTGTTCACGGTCCCGGATCATGGCATACAGAAACCGAGGCGCGTGCGGGTCGACCCGATGGCCGGGGCTTGGGAAGTCCGGGGCCGGCTGTCGGGTCCGGCGCAGGGGGCCAGGACCGGGGCCGGGATTGCGGTGCTCGTCTCTCGACTCATTCGACTCTCGGGACGCATCGCGTAGAATCGCGCGGCGATGGACGCACCGTTTTCCCACGCCGGTGAGCTGGCGGCCCTCGGCACGGCCTGCTGCTGGACCGCAACCGGCCTCGCGTTCCAGGCGGCAGGCCGCCGCGTCGGCTCGTTGCCGGTCAACCTGATCCGCCTGGTGATGGCGGTGTTCCTGCTCGGCGCCTTTACCTGGATCACGCGGGGGCGGTTCCTGCCACTGGATGCGAGCCCTCACGCCTGGATCTGGCTCTCCCTGTCCGGGCTCGTCGGGTTCACCATCGGCGACCTGTGCCTGTTCCGCGCGTTCGTCGTGGTGGGCGCTCGGGTGTCGATGCTTCTGATGACCCTGGTGCCACTGATCACGACGGTCTTCGGCTTCCTCGTCATGGGCGAGCTGCTCAGCCCGAAGGAGCTGATCGGCATGGCGCTGACAATCGCCGGCGTGTCGTCCGTGGTCGCCGAGCGCCGCCGTGACGCCAACGGCCAGCTGGAGCGGCTCCCACTCAACGGGGTCCTCCTCGGCCTCGGCGGCGCAACGGGCCAGGCCCTCGGCCTGGTGCTCTCCAAGTACGGAATGGGCAGCTACAACGCCTTCGCCGCCACGCAGATCCGCGTGCTGGCGGGGATCGTCGGGTTTGCCGTGGTGTTCACCCTGATCGGCTGGTGGCCACGGGTGCGCGCCGCCCTCGATGATCGGCGCGCCATGACCGCAACCGGGATCGGTGCGTTCTTCGGTCCGTTCCTCGGGGTGTCGTTGTCGCTGCTGGCCGTCCAGTACACCGAGGCCGGGGTCGCGGCCACCCTGATGGCACTGACCCCGGTGCTGATCATCCCGGCTTCGATCATCCTGTACCGCGAGCGCGTCGCGTGGCCGGCCACGGTGGGAGCGGGTGTCGCAGTCTGCGGCAGCGCGTTGCTGTTCCTGTAGCCCGCAGCTCGCACAACAACGATCGGTAGGGCTTGGCCGTACGCTGTACTCCGGATCGCCGACGAACGCCTACGCTCCACAGACCTCCATTTCAGCCCTTCGGATGTTATCGAGTCGCACAGTATGGCGACACACCTGTTAGACTCGATACGGGTCATGGTTTGCTGCTTCCGCCTTCCCTGGTTCCTTTTTGGTTTGGCGATGCTCCTTGCCGTACTCGACGCGGCCCCGTCTGCCGCTGGTGGCTACCTTGTCGACGGTTGGGCGTCTCCGCCAGGCGAGGGCTCAGCCGTCTCGCACCGGGGCGCAGACCCCGTACAGCTCTCCAGCAGCCACGCGCACCTCGAGGTTTACAGCAGCTGGCTCGGGATGCGCGAGAAAGCACCTTCGCTGACGAAGTGGCTTCGGCCGGCAGCCGTCATCCTGTTGGCGCTACTCGCCCTCTCGGGCGCTGCTCTCATCTGGACCTGGCTACTCCGCAGAGAAATGGCTCGAAGAACACAGGCGCTGCGGACCACCGAGGTCCAGTTTCGTTCCTTGATTGAAGGAGCGCCGGATGCGGTCTTCGTTCAGACCCATCAGCGATTCGCCTACGTCAACCAGGCCGCATGCAAGCTGTTCGGCGCCAAACAGCCCGACGAGCTTGTGGGTACGCCGGTGATGGATCGGTTCCATCCGTCGGTCCACGCGCTCGTTCACGATCGTATTGCAGACCTCAATACTCGCAAGCAGCCCGTGCCCGCGATCGAGGAGGTATACCTGAAGCTTGACGGCTCGGAGGTGCCTACCGAGGTTTCGGCGGTCCCTGTCACTTTCGGGGACGACGACGGGGCTCTTGTCTTTGCACGCGACATCTCAAAGCGGAAGCGGACCGAGCGGAGGATCGAGCATCTCCACCGGGTGCTCCGCGGGATCCGCGACATCAACCGTCTCATCGTGCGAGAGCACGACCGCGCGCGGCTGATCGCCGAGGGATGCCGCATTCTCGTCAACCACCGCGGCTACCTGAGTGCAGTGATGATCGTGATCGACGAGGCGGGTCAGCTGGTAGACTGGACCGAGGCCGGGATCGAGGACCTCGAGTCCAACCCCGTTACCGATCGACTGCAGCGCGGTGAGCTCCCGCCGTGCTGCGCCGTTGCTCCGGCTGAGGACCGGCTGACCGTTGTCGAGCAATGCGCTCACCACTCTCCTTGCGAAACCTCTGGTCCCCACGCACGAGACGGCTCGATCGCGATCTGTGCTCATCTCGTCCACGCGAACACAGCCGTCGGTTACCTGATCGTCTCGGTTCAGCCAGAGCTGTTTGCGGCTGAAGGGGAGCGCCAGCTGCTCGTCGAGCTCGCCGACGACCTGGCGTACGCAATCGGCAACATCCGGCACCGCGAGGCCCATCTACGGTCGGAGCACGAACGCCAGGCCCTGATCCTCCAGCTATCGCAAGCGCAGAAGATGGAGGCTGTCGGCCGTCTCGCCGGTGGAGTGGCACACGACTTCAACAACAACCTGACCGTAATCCTCGGCTACGTCGAGATGGCGTTGATGCAAACCAGCACCTCGGATCGTCTGCACAGGCAGCTGACCGAGATCCAAAAGGCCGCAGCGAGGTCGGCGGACCTCACCCGCCAGCTCCTCGCGTTCGCACGCCGGCAAGCGGTGACGCCACATGTTCTCGATCCGAACGAAACCATCGAGGCCATGCTCGGAATGCTCGGGCGGTTGATCGGTGAGGAGATCGATCTCGTCTGGACGCCCGGCGACCGCGCGTACCCGGTACGGATGGACCCTGCCCAGATCGACCAGGTCCTGGCGAACCTGGTCGTGAACGCCCGCGACGCCATCGACGGCATCGGGGCCGTGTCCATGAAGACCGAAAACGTACGCATCGACGCTGCATTCTGTGATCACGCTGACGGACTCGAGCCAGGTGATTACCTGCTATTGACCGTCAGCGACACCGGCAGCGGGATGGACCAGGACACCCTCCAGTCGGTATTCGAGCCGTTCTTCACCACCAAGCCCGCCGGCCAGGGAACCGGTCTCGGCCTTTCAACCGTCTACGGGATCGTCAAGCAGAACGGGGGGGCCGTGAGCGTGGCCAGCGCGCCGGGTGAGGGCACGACATTCCGGATCTACCTTCCTTGCGCCGCTGTGGACGACTATGCGGGGCCCAGCGAGAGCGGAGCCACGACCACTCGCGGACGCGAGTCGATTCTCCTCGTGGAGGACGAGGAGCCGCTCCTGGAGCTGACCAGCGAGGTGCTCGAGGGCCTCGGCTACACCGTCTATCCTGCAGCCACGCCAACTCAAGCGCTCTGGCTGGCGCGACAGCACGGTGAGAACCTCCAACTTCTGTTGACCGACGTTGTCATGCCAGAGATGAACGGACGTGAGATGTGGCAGAAGCTACAGGAGGTCTGTCCAGATCTCCCCTGTCTATTCATGTCCGGCTACACCGCAGACGTCATCGCCGACCGCGGCATCATCGAGGACGGTGTGCACTTCATCGGCAAGCCGTTTACTGAGCAGGCGCTGGCCGCTGCGGTCAGGGCCGCCCTCGAGAGCTCGTGAGGGCTCGAGAGCAGCCGAAGGTCGCTCAGCTACCGGATGCGATTGTCGGCGCCCACCTTCCTGCCCGCACGGCGTCGGCATATCTAAGAGCTGACCGGGGTTCTCCCAGCAGCAACAGATCACGCTCAGGGAGGATTCCATGATCAGAGCGTACGCAGCATCAGAGCCACACGGAGAGCTGAGACCGTTCGAGTACGATCCCGGCCCGCTCGGGCCCGACATGGTCGAGATCCGGATCGACGCCTGCGGCGTCTGCCACTCCGACCTGTCGATGCTGAACAATGACTGGGGGATCACCGCCTACCCCCTCGTACCCGGGCACGAGGTGGTGGGCACGGTCGCCGCGATCGGTGACCATGTCACGACGCTTGAGGTCGGCGATACCGTCGGTCTCGGCTGGTTCTCCGGCAGCTGCATGAGCTGTCATGAGTGCATGAACGGCCGCCACAACCTCTGCCCCGGCAACGAGTCGACGATCATCGGGCGTCACGGCGGCTTCGCCGAGGCAATTCGGTGCAAGGCCGAGTGGGCGATTCAGATTCCGAACGGCATCGACGCCGCCAAGGCCGGGCCGCTGTTCTGCGGCGGGATCACCGTCTTCAACCCGATCGTCCAGCTCGGAGTCCGGCCCACCGATCGAGTCGGTGTCATCGGCATCGGTGGTCTCGGGCACTTTGCCCTGCAGTTCCTCAACAAGTGGGGTTGCGAGGTCACCGCGTTCAGCTCGAACCCGGACAAGGCCGACGAGGCGCGATCGATGGGCGCCCACCACGTGATCAACTCGCGCGACGACAGCGCTCTGGAGGCGATCGCCGGCAGCCTCGACTTCATCCTGTCCACCGTCAACGTGGACCTCAACTGGGATCACTACTTCGCGGCGCTGCGCCCGAACGGCCGGCTGCATAGCGTCGGGGTTCCGCCGACCCCGATCGGCGCCCACGCGTTCACCCTGATCTCGGGCCAGAAGAGCCTGTCCGGCTCGCCGCTGGGATCTCCGGCCACCAACGCCACCATGCTCGAGTTCTGCGCCCGCCACGGCATCGAGGCGATCACCGAGACGTTCCCGATGAGCCGGCTCAATGACGCCATGGCGCACCTCGAGGCCGGTAAAGCCCGTTACCGGATCGTGCTCGAGGCCGATTTCGGGTAGAGCAACTGCCGGTCGCAAACGGCGCGGTTTCTCTGCTACGGTCGAGAGCCGACAGACCGACCGAGCGAGGGGAGGCTCAGCATGGATCGTCTCAGCTTCGATCGCGTCGCCGTGCTCGGCGCCGGCGGACCGACCGGCTACTTTCTGACAACAACGCTCCTGGAGCAGGGAACCGCAGTGCGGGTCATCGGCCGGAGCAGAGAGCGCTTGGCCGAGGTGTTTGCGGATCGCGATGTGGAGGTCGTGGCTGCCGATGCCACCATACGCGACGCAACGGTGCGAGCAGCCGAAGGCTGCGACCTCGTCGTGGACTGTATCGGGCTTCCGCCGGAGCAGATGCAGGGTCATCCGGAGACGGCGCGCAGCATCGCTGCGGCCGTGTCGGAGAGCGGTGCGCGATGCGTTCAGGTCTCGAGCTTCTGGGCGTACCTACCGATCGCGCAGCTCCCCGTCAACGAGGAGCACCCCCGCCGCGGCGGCGTGGACTTCGTGCACTGGCGTCGCGAGGCTGAGGACATCCTCCAGGAGGCGGGGGCAGCGGTGGTCCACCTGCCCGACTTCTACGGCCCCGAGGTGCACACGAGCACACTCCAGCAGCCGCTTCGGGAGGCCATCGAGGGCAAGCCGATGCACTGGATCGGCAGCTCCACCACGCCTCGTGAGTACGTGTTCGTACCCGATGCCATGCGCACGGTCGCCGAGCTGGCAACTCGCCCCGAAGCGTACGGCGAGCGCTGGATCGTTCCTGGAGCGGGTCCGCTGACCGCCAAGGACGTCGCCGAGATCGCCAGCGAGCATCTGGGCCGAAAGGTCAAGGTCAGGGCCGCAGGTCCGCTGATGCTGCGCATCGCCAGCCTGTTCGTGAAGCCGCTGCGTCCGTTCATGCCGATGGTGCCGTACTACGTCCGACCGATCGCATACGACGCCAGCAAGCTCGAGCGGCTGCTGGGTGAGCAACCGGTCACACACTACCGCGAGGGTATCGTGGCCACGTTGGACTGGATGAGATCACGCGGGTAATGCGCGAAGGCGCGATGTCTGAGGCCAGGTGTGAGCTGTGCGGACGACTGGTACCAGAGGTGACCCAGCACCACCTCGTACCGAAGGACGCGGGAGGCGGCACAGGCCCCGTGGCGGACCTTTGCCCGACTTGCCACCGGCAGCTGCACGCGCTCTACGACAATCAGACGTTGGCACGACGGTTGGGATCTCTGGAGGCGCTACGACAGGACCCGACAGTGCAGCGGTTCGTGCGGTGGGTCCGCAAGCAGGATCCGGGGCGCCGCGTGGCCGTCCGGCGCGCACGAGAACGGTAGCGGCTCACGGAGCCGTATCTTCGAAAGCTCGAAGCATGATCGCCGGGGGCCGGACGACCGGGATCCGGCTGTCGGGCCCGGGTCCGGGGCCAGGACCGGAGCCGGGCTGTGGCGTCGTGGCTTCTGCGTGTCAGAGTGGGTGGGCGGGGGAGCTCATACCCAACCGCCAATACCTCACAGCTAAGCGGGCGCGGGACCGGCGCCATCGGAGCATTACTTTGGTTGCGGCCCGCGGCCGC
>CAZEJK010000286.1:0-6470 GCA_964512045.1 uncultured Thermoanaerobaculia bacterium | reverse complement strand
TGCTATCGGCTACACCGCCGGCGCGGAGGTCTCCTGAAGCATCGGCTCCGCCTCGGGGCGGGGCACGTTGTGCTCGGAGTCCCAGTACGGCGAGATCCGCCGCAGGCGCTCGACGATCGATGGAAAGACCTCGATGATCCGGTCGATGTCCTCGTCGGTGGTGTAGCGGCTGAGGCTGAACCGCACGGAGCCGTGCACAGCGGTGAACGGGACCCCCATCGCTCGCAGCACGTGCGACGGCTCCAGCGAGCCCGAGGTGCACGCGGAGCCGGAGGAGGCGCAGACTCCGGCATCCGACAGCTGGTAGAGGATCCCCTCGCCCTCGATGAAGTGGCAGGCCACGTTGAGCGTGTTCGGGAGGCGTTCGGCTCCCTGGCCGTTGATCTCGATGCACGGCACGCGCTCCATCAACGCCGCCTCGAGCCGGTCGCGCAGCCGGCGGATCCGCTCCTCCTCTGCTCCGTGGTCGGCCTCGGCCAGCTCACACGCCTTCCCGAGGCCGACGATCAGCGCGACGTTCTCGGTGCCGGCACGACGGCCCGACTCCTGGTGGCCGCCGAGCATGAACGGACGCCAGCGCGCGCCGCGGCGCACGAACAGGGCGCCGACTCCCTTTGGCGCATGCATCTTGTGCCCGGAGAACGACAGCAGGTCCACGTGCTGGAAGTCGCGCTTCAGATCGACGGGCAGCTTGCCAGCAGTCTGGGTCGCATCGGTATGGAAGACGATCCCGGGATCGGTCTCCTTTGCCAGGCGGGCCAGCTCGGCCACGGGGAAGACCACGCCGCTCTCGTTGTTGGCGTGCATGATCGACACCAGCAGCGTGTCCGGACGCAACGCCCGGATGTACGTGGCCAGGTCGAGCTGCCCATCTCGGTTCACCGGCAGGAACTCGACATCCCAGCCGTCGCGCGCCATTGCCTGACACACCTCGAGCACCGCCGGGTGCTCGACCGCGGTGGTCAGGATGTGCCGCCGCTCAGGGTTGGCTCTGGCGGTACCGACGATGGCGCCGTTGTTGCTCTCGGTGGCGCAGCCGGTGAACAGGATCTGGTCCGGCGCCACGCCCCCGAACAGCTTCGCCACCGACCGCCGAGCCGCAGCCACCGCGTCCGCAGCGGGGCGCGCCTGCTCGTACATGGAGCTGGGGTTGAAGTAGTTCTCGGTGAGGTACGGCACGATCGCCTCGATCACCTCCGGGGCGACCTGGGTGGTGGCGTTGTTGTCCGCGTAGACTGTTCGCATCCCCCCTCCGCTACACCGAAATCACTCGGATGCGCTGGTCCACCTTGTCCTTCAGGCTCTTCTCGACCATGAGCTTGAGCGTCTGGGCCGCGCCCGGACAGCCGCTGCATGCCCCTTTGAGCGAGCAGTACACCAGCGTCCCCTTGATATCCACCAGCTCCAGGTCTCCGCCGTCTGCCTTGAGCATCGGTCGCACATCGTCATCGAGCACCCGCTCGATCTTCTTGGCGAACTGGTACGACGACATCACCTCCTGCTGGCCAACGACCGGCAGACGCTCGGTGGGAAACTCCAGGCACTCCTTGAAGCGGGTGGGCTCTGGCCCCCACACCTCGTCGAGCAGGTCCTGCAGACCGCCTGGTGTGTGGTGGCACGTCATGCACGCGCCGCCCGCCTTGACGGCGTTGGTGATCTCCTCGATCGAGTGCAGCTCGAGCTCGCGGATCTTGCGTTTCAGGTACGGCTCGGAGAGCGTGAAGCACTTGCAGACGATGCGACCGTCTTCCTTGTCCTCGATGTCGAGCAGGACGCCCAGCTCCGCCAGGTCCACACCTCGCTTCTGCGACCAGTTGAACACCGCTGCCTGCAGGGCCTCGGCCCCCATCACCGAGCAGTGCACCTTCTCCGCCGGCAGCCCGCCGACGTGGCGCACGATGTCGTCGTTGGTGATCTCGAGCGCCTGGATGGGGGTAAACCCGCCTTCCTCGATCAGCTGGCAGAGCGCCTCGGACGACGCGATCGCCGAGGTACATCCGAAGGTCAAGTAACGAGCCTCCACGATGCGGTCCCTGGTGGCATCGTCCGGATCGCGCTCCACCCGGAACGTGAAGCGGAGGGCATCTCCACACGCGATCGATCCGTGCTCGCCGAAGCCATCCGCATTCTCGATCTCTCCGAGATGGGTCCCGGCGTGCCCCTGCACCGCCGCCATGAACAGCTCTTTGGTCTTGTCGCTGTAGTTCCACGCCATGATCTGATCTCCACACGCCAACCCAATGGCGTTCACCACCGAGGTCTTCACGCCATCAAGCGAGAGCCTCCGTGCCGGGGGCGTCTCCTGGCAGCGGCCGCGAGCCAACCGCCCGAGACCGCACATCGTACCTCAATTGAGTCAGATCGCAAGTATGAAGACGTCCCTCGGTCCCCACCGGATCAGGTCTCCGGCGAGTGGTCGTCCGTCAGCGCGTCGCGGGCGTGCTGCTTGGCGGCGGCCAGACCGGCGGGCCACTCTCCCTGCTTGGCCACATGCCACTCGACGTCGTGCCGACGGGTCAGCTCCACGAGGCGCTGCCAGAGCTCACGGTGCTGAACCGCGCTGCCCGACGCGGTCTGCCAACCGCGCCGCTGCCAGCTCCCCACCCAGGTCGTGGCGCCGTTGTGCAGGTAGTCCGACACCGTGTACACATGCACCCGCACGGGTCGCGACAGCGCGCTCAGGCCTTCCACAGCGCTGATGAGGTGCATCTGATTGGACGAGGCCGGCGCCACCCTTCCCGAGAGCACCTTCTCGTTGTCCTGAAAGAGGAGAACCGCAGCCCAGCTTCCCGCCCGCCGCGCCCCCGAGAACGCGGCGCCCAGATAGAGATGGACCGCCTTCGGGTCGTCCACCGGCAGATCGGGTCGTGGGATCGCCGCCGACGCGAGCCGATCGGCCATCTCGTTGTAGGTGTCGCCGGAGTGCCCCTTGACCCACTGCCAGGTGATCTGGTGCCGGCCGATCGCGTCATCGAGGGCGTGCCACAGATCCTGGTTCTTCACCGGGTCGCCCTGGCCAGTTCTCCAACCACGCCGCCGCCACCCCTCCAGCCAGGAGGTGATACCCGATCGCAGGTAGGTGGAGTCGGTGAACAGCTCCACGCGATGGGGGCCATCGAGCGCCTGCAGCGCCTCGATCGCCGCCGTCAGCTCCATCCGGTTGTTGGTGCTCTCCTGCACTCCCCCGGACAGCTCGATCGGATCGCGGTCCGGGTAGAGCAGCACCGCGCCCCACCCTCCCGGGCCGGGGTTCGGCTGACATCCGCCATCGGTGTACACACGCACACAGGGGAGCTCGCGATCCACTGCGCCTCCTCACGTGAGTGACCGGATCGCACATCCGGCCGCCGACGATCCTCGCAACACCTCCACTGGTGATGCAAGCGGTCAGAATGCTACTCTACTCTCCGCAGAGCGTTCGCAGTCTCAACTGACGAGCGCTGTGCGGAATGGAGACTGTGTTGAGTCGTCGCATGCTGATCAACGCGCACCACGCCGAAGAGGTGCGCTTCGCCATCGTACAGGACGGTCGCCTCGAGAAGTACGAGGTCGCCGTCGCCGCCAGTGACCTCACTCGCGGCAATATCTATCGCGGGATCGTTGCCAGCATCCAGCCCAGCCTCGACGCAGCGTTCGTCGAGTATGGCGCCGAGCGCCACGGGTTGCTGGCAGTGGATGATGTCGTGCCCGCTGCCTACCACCGCAAGGCCGGCAACGGCGACCGGCGGCCCCGGATCGATCGGGTCCTGGAGAAGAACCGGCCGGTGCTCGTCCAGGTCACCAAGGACGCCATGGGCCGCAAGGGCGCGGCGCTGACCACCAACCTGTCCATCGCAGGGCGCTACCTGGTCCTGATGCCGTACGACGACGTCCGCGGCATCTCGCGCAAGCTCGACGACGAGGACGTCCGACAGAAGCTCCGCGAGCGGCTCGCGTCGCTGTCGATCCCGGAGGGCGTCGGCGTGATCGTACGGACCAACGCCCTCGACCAGACCAAGATCACCCTCAACCGCGACGTCAGCGCCCTGATGCGGCTGTGGAAGCGGATCCGCCAGGAGGCCACTCAGGGCAAGGGGCCGAAGCTGGTGTACTCCGATCAGGACATCATCATCCAGGCGTTGCGTGACTGGGTGGATGGCTCCGTAGAGGAGATCCTGGTGGACACGGACAGTGCCCATGAGCGTGCGAGCACCTACCTGCGCGCGTTCATGCCACGCTCCAAGATCCGCCTCGTGCGCTACTCCGAGCGGATGCCGTTGTTCTCCAAGTTCAAGCTGGAAGAGCAGATCGATCGCATCTATCAGCGCACCGTGGAGCTCCCTTCGGGCGGCTCGATCGTCATCGAGGGCACCGAGGCGCTGACCGCCATCGACGTCAACTCGGCCCGCGCAACCCGAGCCGGAAGCCAGGAGGAGACCGCGTACGCCATCAATATCGAGGCTGCCAGCGAGGTGGCACGACAGCTGCGGCTGCGCGACATCGGCGGGCTGGTTGTCGTGGACTTCATCGACATGCGCTCGTCCAAGCACCAACGCAATGTGGAGAAGACGATGCGCGAGGCGATGAAGGAGGACCGTGCCCGCGTGATGGTCGGCAAGCTCAGCCCGAACGGGCTGCTGGAGATCAACCGGCAGCGGATCAAGAAGGCGCTCCAGCTCCGCACCCACCGGTCGTGCCCCACCTGCGGCGGTGTGGGAACCATCGCCAGCCCGGAGCTGGTGGCCCTCAACCTGCTCCGGCGGATCGAGACCCGGGCCGTCACCGGTCGACTGAGCGGGGTCCGGATCGCCCTGCACCCCGAGCTCGCAGATGCGTTCCAGAACGACTATCGGCAGGATCTCGCCGAGCTCGAGGAGGAGTTCGAGATCAGCATCAAGGTGATCGCCGCCACCAGCCTGCACCGCTCCGAGGAGGAGGTGGACTGGCAGTACCGCGAGAGCGCCCTCGCCCGCCCCGAAGCTCCAATCGCAGCGGCGTTGAGCGCTGCTGATCTGGCGCCGTCGTCCACCGATGACGGCGGCAGCGACGACGACGACTCCGGCTCCTCGGGAGGCTCCGAGAAGCGTCGAAAACGACGCGGGGGCCGCCGGCGCCGGCGTTCTTCACGGACGTCGTCCACCGACGACCAGCACAGCGCCGCCACTGACAGCACCGACGAGCCCGGGGCTCCTCCCCCCAGCGAGCCGGAGCCCACGGCTACAGGTGGCGCTGCCGACACCTCCGGCGACGACGCGAAGGCGGCCTCCGATGCTCCACAGGGAGACGACGCCAACGAGACCTCCGGCAAGAAGAAGCGACGGCCGCGCCGGCGGCGCCGCAAGCCGAAGACCTCGGAACCCAAGGACGACGAGTAAGCCGCGCGACGGTCTTCGACTACCACGGCGGCGGCGGCGTGCCGACCGCGCCGAGCAGCACCGGTTCGGGAAGCAGGGTCACTCCGAACAGCGCATGCACTCGCGCCTGGATCTCGGCAGCCAGCGCCAGCAGGTCGCTCGTCCTGCCCCCACCATGGTGCACGAGAGCCAGCACGTGCTTCGACGACAGGCCCACGGCGCCCCGGCGCTCACCCCTGGCAAAGCCCGCACGCTCGATGAGCCAGGCGGCCGAGAGCTTCACGCCACCGCCAGACACGGGCCATCGCCGCATCTCCCCGACCGCGCGCGCTCCATCCAGCGTTGCTGCCCGAGCGGCCACACGGTCGGCCATCTCCACCGAGACCACCGGGTTGGTGAAGAACGATCCGACGCTGCGACGGTTCGGGTCGGAGGCTTCGAGCAGCATCGACTTCGAGCGCCGCAGCGCCAGCACCGCCGCCCGCACCTCGGCGAGCGAGGCGCGAGACGCACCCAGCGCCTCGGCCAGCTGCTCGTACCGCACGGCTGCGGCGTCCTTTCGTGCGAGCGCGAAGGTCACTGACAGGACGGTGTAGCGGCGTGGAAACGTTCGCAGGACACTGCTGCGGTACGAGAAGCTGCACTCTGCGTTGGTCAACGTCCGTTCGCAGCCGACGCGCCGGTCGAGCACGCGCACACCGACAATGGACTCCGCAACCTCCTGGCCGTACGCTCCAACGTTCTGGATCGGTGTCCCGCCGACGGTCCCTGGAATCCCGGAAAGGCACTCGATCCCGGCAAGACCCTCGGCCACGGCCCAGGCCACCAGATCATCCCAGGTCTCCCCGGCCGCCGCCGTCACCTCCACCAGCCCGGGGTGCTTCTCGGCGGCGTGCACTCCCGCGCTCGCCATCCGCACCACCAGGCCGGGCACACCGCCGTCCAGGACCACCACGTTGGAGCCCCCGGCGAGCACCGTCACGTCGAGCCCCCGGCGCTCCGCCCAGCGCGCCGCGTCGAGCAGCGTCCCACTCTCGGCCACCTCGACCAGGTACTCGGCACGCCCACCGAGCTCCAGGGTCGTCAGAGGCGCCAAGGGAACATCCGCCTGCACGTCGATCCGTCCGCTCATCCCCC
>CAZEJK010000285.1:0-6507 GCA_964512045.1 uncultured Thermoanaerobaculia bacterium | reverse complement strand
AGAAACGTGATCGCCTCCTCAGGATCGGCAAACACATCCTCGCCCCGCGCGAACCTGTTGTACACGTGGTACAGCCCGCCTTCGATCAGAATCCGCGGCGCTCTTGGAATCGTGATCCTCCTGCGCTCACGATATCACAAGATCGTCTGAATCGTCTGACCTGGCACTGTTTACCCCTGCGGCCTCAGCGAAGACCACATCCGTCGCTGCCTCGCCGGGGACCGCGGGCCGGCTTCCGGATAGCCGGCGCCGGGACCGGCTCCGGGTCCAGCACAGGGTCCGGGTTCGTGCGTGGTGGCTGCGCTTCGCTCCTGCGAGCCCGCCCGATCACCCCGGTGGCTCGTTGGCTCGGACCCTCGCGAGCACCTCGGGGAACGGTACGCCGGCGAGGACGCCGAACAGCTCGCGGCCAGGTCACACCAGACCGACCGGCACCGACCAGGTGTGCTTGTCAAGCGGCAGCAGGTCCGGCGCCAGGGAGACCACTGCGCAACCGCCAACAGGAAGGTCGAGCTTGTGGAGGGGAGCAAACGTGCGTCCCCAGTCGCGGCGTGGGGACGCGCCCATCTTCACCTCCACGCCGTGGAGACGGCCGTCATGCTCGATCACCAGATCGACCTCCTTGCCGTCGCGATCGCGGTAGAAGTAGATCGCTGGCCGACGCACTCGGTGCCAGAAGCTCTTCAGAATCTCCGCAACCACGAACGTCTCGAAGATGGGCCCTGCCAACGCGCCAGCGGCCAGGGTGTCCGGGCTGGACCACCGCGTCAGGTACGCCGCCATACCGGTGTCGAGGAAGTATAGCTTCGGCGTCTTGACCAGGCGCTTCGTGACATTCGTGTGGTACGGGCGCAGCAGTAGCACCTGGAAGCTGTCCTCCAGGATCGAGAGCCAGCTCCTGGCGGTCGGCACCGACACGTCCACGTCCCGGGCCAGATCGGAGAGGTTGAGCAGCTGGCCGGTTCTCGCGGCCGCAGCACTCACGAAGCGCACGAACGCCTCCTGGTTGCCGATCTGCGCCAGGTCACGCACATCTCGTTGCAGGTACGTCTGCAGGTAGGACCCGTAGAACAGATCACGGTCGCGCACCGGACCCGCAACCAGCGCGGGGAACGAACCTCTCCAGATCGTCTCGAACAGCTCTGCCACACTCGTCGCACCCTTTGAGACAGCCCGTTCCATCAGCCGCTGACGGCTGGGAAGGAACGGAGGCAACCGGATCTCGCGCTCATCGCCCTCGCGGATGGAGAATCCGAGCAGGTTCAAGATGGCCACCCGTCCCGCCAGGCTCTCGGTCACATCACGCATGGCAAGGAAGTGCTGCGAGCCCGTCAGCCAGTACCGCCCTGGGGTCTCGCTCCGGTCGACATCCATCTTGATGTGCGGCAGCAGCTGGGGCGCGTACTGCACCTCGTCGACCAGCACGGGCGGTGGGAACCGCTGCAGAAACAGCACAGGATCGGCGACCGCCAGCTCCCGGAGCGTGGGATCATCGAGCGTCACGTACGACCGATCCGGACCACACAGGTGCCGCAGGAGAGTGGTCTTTCCAACCTGACGTGGTCCGGTGACCAGCAGCACAGGGAGCTGCTCCGAAGCTTCCAGGACCCCGTCCTCCAAGGCCCGCGACCGGTACGCTCTTCGGCTCATTTAAGGCGTTACTTTAACATAGCCGTACGCCAGAAGCCACATCAAGGGTGACATCGTGCCCCTGCTCGGAGGCTCGGGGTTGACATCGGTGCATCAGCGTATCACTGTATCATCATGAGAACCACGATCACTCTCCCTGATGACGTGCACGCCGCAGTGAAGACTCTTGCCGATGCCTCGGGAAAGCCGATCAGCGAGGTCGTCACCACGCTGATCACTCGCGGCCTGCAGCGGGAGCCGCTGGTACATGATGATGGAGAGCTACCCCGATTCGCAGTGGCTGCTGATGCACCGATGATCCCTGGATCCAGAGCCGCGGATCTGCTCGCCGAGGACGGCGTCGAGTGACCGGGGTACTGCTGGACGTCAACACGCTGCTCGCCCTCGCTTGGCCGAACCATCAGTTCCACGACTCCGCCCGAGAGTGGTTCCGCGAGCGCTCGGGACCGTGGTGCACCTGCGCCCTGACCCAGCTCGGGTTCGTGCGCCTGTCATCGAACCCGGCCTTCACGAACCAGGCTCGGCGCCCGCTGGAGGCCCTTGCTGTGCTTCAGAGCATGTGCGCCCACCCTGAGCACCGATTCATCGCCGAGACCCCCGAGCTCACGGACACGACCTATCGGCGCATGGTGACGCGGATGCTGGGGCATCAGCAGGTGACGGATGGCTTTCTTCTCGCCGTTGCGCAGTCACAAGCCCTGGAGCTCGTGACGTTCGATCGACGCCTCGTTCCCCTGGCTGGCGAAGACGCTCGTCTGCGGCTCTTGCGCGCCTGAGAGACAACCCTGACAGCCACCCCACCCCGGCGGAGCGGCGGAGCGGTGGAGTCGGAACCAACCAGGGGCCGGCAGGCTCAAGACTGCGGCTGCTGAGTGGGCGTTGTAGGTTCTGCGCCGGCTCTCATGCGTGCAGGACCGGCGCCTCGTAGGCGCGGAAGCTGTCGTCCGCGGTGAGCACGGTGAGGCGTTCGCTGCGGGCCTGGGCGATCAGCATACGGTCGAACGGATCGCGATGGTGCATCGGTAGCCGGGCGAGGGCCTCGGTGTGGTCGATCGTGAGCGGCAGCTCGGTGAAGCCCTGGGCGCCCACGACCGACCGGAGACCGGGCGGAACATCGAGCGTGCCGATCGCCTGCTTGATGCGGATCTCCCACATGACGACGGCGCTGACGTACACGGTGGTGTCGGGATCCGCGATCAGCTCGTGGGCTCGGTCGCCCGCTCCGCCTTTCTGCTGGGACGACACGGGCACATGCTCTGAGGTAACTCTGAGTTGACACATGCTTAAACAGGAGTTACCTTGACCCGTGTGGTCGATCGAGCTCAGCCGCGACGCCACGAAGGCGCTGCTTCGAATGCCGCGTTCCGATGCACATCGCATCCGTGAGCGTCTCGACGAGCTGGTGCTCGACCCATGGTCCGCCCGGAAGGCCAAGAAGCTCACAGACCACCCGGGCTTTCGACTGAGAGTAGGCGACTGGCGCGTCGTCTACGTCCTCATTGAAGATCGTCTCATTGTCCAGGTGGTCCGTATCGCACGAAGGGAGAAGGCCTACAGATGACAGCGCAGGTGCTTGAAGCTGATGGCAAGCCAGCGTTCGTAATCCTCTCATACGAGGAGTACACGGCGCTCATCGAGAAGGCAGAGGATCTTGATGATGCACGCGCTGTGACCCAGTTCGTCGAGCGGGTTACCGAGGGGAGCGAGCCCACGATACCCGCTGCCGTCCTGGATCGACTGCTCGACGGCGAGCCGCCGATCCGCGTCTGGCGCGATTACCGTGGGATGACAGCTGCACAGCTTGCGGCCCGAGTGGGCGTGACGCCAGCCCACATCTCAAAGCTCGAAACGCGAAAGGGCGAGCCCTCACTCAGTCTGCTGCGGCGACTGTCGAGTGTGCTCGACGTGGAGACCGACCTGCTCCTTGAGGCCGAAGGAGATTGAACGAGGCACACGCGGCGGATGGTCGTCTGCGCGGCACCTCTCACGTTGCCTCCAACCGACCGATCTCGCGCAGTCACTCTGGCGGCGCCCACACCTCACACTCCGGACCGTGTGCACGCTTGAGACGGCGGTCCAACGTGGCAAGAGGGAGCTCGAGGGCCTCTGCGATGGCGACATACCAGGCGTCGTAACACGTCACGTTGTGCCGCAGCTGCCAGATCCTCTCGGCAAACGGCCGCACCGGCATCAGATCCACGGGGAGATCCTGCAGCTCGCTCTCCGCCGAAGCCGCCTCGAGCGCGCTCAGCTCACCGGCCTGCTCCAACCGGCGCAAAATGTTCAGGGCCTCGACGATCATCAGCTCCGGCGCCACCAACGCGCTCTCGCCCAGAGCCTGCTCGGCCCACCGGCCGTCCGGCGCCGAGTCCACAATCGCAGACACGACTACCGAAGCATCGACAACAAGCCCCCGGACAGGGCCTTCGTGATCACTTCCGGTCGGCATCGCGGGACTCGAGAATCGCCTCGGCGGCCACCGACCGGGGGGCGAGACGTTTCCGATACTGCACACGGTCCAACCACTCGGGCATCGTCGGACGCTCAGCGAGACGCTGCAGCTCGTCGCGGAGGTACTGCTGCATCGACTTTCCGGCCCGGGCAGCGCGCGCCGCTAGCTCGTCTCGGACCTCGCTCGGCACATCGCGAATCGTAATCTGAACTGACATTGCCATCATTATGATGGTAATGCCAGTGTTCTGCAAGCATCCAGGCCGGACAATCCTCCATCACAGGTTCCGGCCGCCTTCCATCGGAGATCGGAGGAGGCGAGTCATACAGCAGCGCGTGGCCATGAGCGGATTGCGACGGCGACGGTTGCTTGCCCTCCCGATCACTCCGGTGGCTCTTCAACCCTGGCCTTCGCGAGGACCTCGGGGAACGGTACGCCGGCGAGACCGCCGAACAGCTCGTGGCCGGTCAGGCGGGCACGCGTCAGCCGCGGCGAGGACAGGCCGGTGAGAAACCGCGCGAACGCGCGCGGCGGGCCGAGGGCGGTGGGGTGCTCGTTGCGCACCTCCATCGCCCGCTGCCAGACGGTCTCGTCGATCCCAGCCGGAGAGACAGGGGGCAGCTCCAGACGTCGGCCATCGCGCAGGCACCACGAGCAGTGACCGCACGGGCTGGCCAACGTCTCGCCGAAGTGATCGCACAGGAAGGCGGTCTGGCAGCCGTCGTGCGTGACCAGCTGCACCACCTGCTCGAGGCGGGCGATCTCCCGCGCCTCGTGCTGCAGCATCCGGTCATGGAGGTGACGGGCAAGCGCCTCCGGATCCGACGGTCGCTGGAGCCAGCGGAAGCGGTGGCGCAGGCCCGCGACCCGCACCTCCAGCAGCTGCTGCAGGTCCAGGTAGTCGAGCGCACGAACGATACGATCGCGCGGCGAACCGGTTGCGTTCACCGCCTTGAGGATATCGATGTCGTACCAGGTGTGCGCCTTGGTGGCAGCGGCAAACAACGTCTCCAGAAAGCTCTTCCGCTCGCCCTTGAAGCGACCGGCGATCGTGTCCAGCTCCACCAGCGGGCGGAAGCGGTAGCGCTCGTAGAACGGCGTCCCTGCCTCCAGAAACCCCTCGAGCTCCAGGTAGGTCACAAGGGTGCGCACGACCAGGACGCGAATGTCGTGGCGCGCGGACAGGTCGGTGAAGGCGACATGGAAGCGGTCCTTCTCCTTGACCAGGTGGGTCACGAGCCCGTGGATCGACGCGTGGTCCGGCGTGTCGCCGCAGGCACACCGAGGCCTGACCGTCGCGACCGGCGCGGCCGATCTCCTGGGAGTAGCCTTCCAGGCTCTTGGCCAGGTTGTAGTGATAGACGGATCGGATGTCCGGCTTGTCGATGCCCATGCCGAAGGCTATGGTCGCCACCACCACGGCCGATTCGGAGGCCAGAAACCACTCCTGGGTGGCGGTGCGGTCCTCGCTCTTCATGCCAGCGTGATAGGGCCGCGCCGCGACGCCGTGAGCGGCCAGCCGCTCGGCCACCTCCTCGGCCGTCCGTTGCAGGGTGACATAGACAATCGCAGACCCCGCCGGTCGCTCCTGGATCCGGCGCAGCAGGACCCCGTTGCGCTCGTCAGGCTGGACCGGCGTGGCAAGCAGCTCGAGGTTCGGTCGGTAGAAGCTGGTGCGCACGGCCGCGGCGGGGTCGATCCGAAAGCCCGCGCAGATATCGTCCAGCACCTGCGGCGTGGCGGTGGCCGTCAGCGCCAACGTGCGCTCGGCGCCGCAGGTCTCGGCGAAGACGGCCAGCTTGAGGTAGTCGGGACGGAAGTTGTGGCCCCACTCGGAGACACAGTGGGCCTCGTCGACCGCGAACAAAGCGATCGGTTGACGCAAGATCGCCTCCCGGAACCGCTCGTTGTTGAAGCGCTCCGGGGCAGAGTAGAGAAGGCGCAGCTCGCCCGTCCGGACGCGATCCATGATCGCGCCGTGCTCCTCGGAGGTGAGCGACGAGTCGAGCCGCGCGGCGGCAACGCCGCGCGCCGTGAGCTGGTCCACCTGATCCTTCATCAGGGCGATGAGGGGCGACACCACCACGGTGAGGCCCTCCAGCAGCAGGGCCGGCAGCTGGTAGCACAGCGACTTGCCGCCACCGGTCGGGAACACCGCCGCCGCGGAGCGGCCTGCCAGCAGGTGTCCGATCACCGCCTCCTGGCCGTCGCGGAAGGTCTTGTGGCCAAATCGCTCCTCGAGCAGCCGGCGCGCGTCGTCCATCGCGTCCGCCATGGGCATCATGATAGAGGAGCCGCTGCTCTCTCGGAGCACTCTCAGCTATACTCATCGACATGAACCTGGCCAGACCCGCACTCGTCAGCGAAGAGGAGTTCCTGGCTCTGCCAGAGACCATGGACCGGGT
>CAZEJK010000284.1:5369-6510 GCA_964512045.1 uncultured Thermoanaerobaculia bacterium | reverse complement strand
GGAGGTTCCGGGAGGGCCAACGGGTGACGGCCGGTTCGTGGTCGCGGTGGGAGCGCCGCAGCTCGAGGTCGGCTCCAGCTACCTGCTGTTCCTGAAACGGGCAGCTGTCGGAGAGCGGTGGCAGCTCTGGCTGTCGTCGTACGGGGTGCTTCGTCTCGAGCTGCGACTGGGCGAGGACGTGCTGGTACCGGTGGCGGAGCAGGCGCAGCTGGCCGTCGTGCCGCGCGGCGCGGACCCGGTGCGGGCGGGTACAGCATACCGGTACGAAGCGCTCCTCGGCCACCTGCGGGCGGCGGCGGAAGGCCGGCCCGTGGAAGCTGCGGCCGGTCTCGTGTCCGAGTCACCGGAAGCGGAGCTGGAGAAGAGCCGGACGCCGCCGGCGGCGTGCCGGTGGATTCTGCAGCCGGCCTCGGGGCTCCCGTTGCGGTGGACTGCCTTCGACTCCGGCGGGTCGATCACCGTTTCGGTCCACGAGCAGAAGGACCCGAACGCTCCGATCGACAGTTTCATCGCTGTCCAGAACGCACTCGCAATGTGGTCCGATCTCAGCGCCTCCGGGGCGCAGCTGGACTACGGCGGAACGATGTCGTTTCTACCATGCAGCCCCCCGGCCGACACCAACGTGGTGGTGTTCAACAACCCGTGCAACCAGCTTCCGTTGATCGACCAGTTCAGCTGTCGGGGGACGTTTTTCCGCACGGACGTCGTGGGAGTGGGGACCAACACCCACATCTACGAATCGCGGCAGTGGAACGACATCGAGTACTTCCATGTGATCGTCAACAGCAACATCCAGTGCCTCGACTCGGACTACGAGCTGATGCTCGCGCGGGCGATCGGCCAGGGGCTGGGCTGGGGACGCCACGCAGACGCGAGCTCGCTGATGGGCGGTCCGGAGCTCCAGTGCTGCCCGTCGATGAACGCCACCGACATCGGCTGTGCGGAGTACACGTACCCCACGGTGGCGACGCCGACGCCGACCCCGACCTCCACCAGCGTGGTGCCCACGGCCACCAGAACCTCCACTGCCACGGCGACGGCGACCGCGACCCATACGCCATCGCAGACGCCCACCCAGACCCGGACCGTTCCTCCGACGTGGACGCACACGCCGACCTGGACGGCGACGCCGACCTGGACG
>CAZEJK010000284.1:0-5269 GCA_964512045.1 uncultured Thermoanaerobaculia bacterium | reverse complement strand
CCGACCTGGACGGTACCCACGGCGACCCCAACGTGGACGGTCACGCCGACCTGGACACCGATCCCGAGCAGGACGCCGACATTCACCCGGACGGCGACGACGACGCGCACCGCAACGGTGACGCGGACGGCCACGACCACCAGGACCTGGACGCCGACGTCGACCCCGACGTGGACGCCGACACCGAGCGTGACACCTACTCCGTCGTCGACGCCCACCTCGACTGCGACCTTCACGCCGACGTTCACATCCACCGTGACGCCGACGCCGACGAGGACCCCCACGCCGTTTCCGGGATCGAACGGCGATGTCAACGACGATGGGTACGTGGGTGTGGTGGACCTGGAGCTGCTGGTGGCCTGGTTCTACGGTGGCACTGGAGCGGTGTACACCGACATCGACGGTAGCGGCAGCTCGGACGCCGGCGACCTGGCGCGCGAGGTGCAGCTCCTCGCGCCGCTGCTGTAGCCGTCGGTCGAACTGAGGTTCGATCTTCCGGGGTCGGGCTGAGGCATGGTTGCCTCTGCCATGTCTGCGCGTTTCGATTGGCCCTCAAAGAGCGTCACCGCTCCGTTAGCTGTCCCGGCCCCGGCCGCGCTGGCCTACTATCCCTCGCGGATCGTGATATCGCCAGATGAGGTGTCGACGGTGATCAGCACTGCGTCGGGACCATCTTCGAACCGGAGCACATCACCGTCCTCGGAGCGCTTCCCGCTGACATCGCTGCGGATGGTGCCGGAGCTCGACGACAGCTTTCCGTCGAGCTCGACGCCCGTCGGAAACGTCAGGCGGACCGATCCGGAGGAGGTGTCGGTGCGAACCCGACTCTGCGGCTCGGGCAACTGGGACCACGAGGCCGTCACGTCACCCGAGGAGGTGTCGAGATCCGCCGAGCCGAGGAGCCCGCTCGCGGTGACCTTTCCGGATGACGTGTCCGCTCGGAGGTCGCGGATCGGACCGCGGATGCGGACGTCTCCTGATGATGTGTCCGCCACGACCTTCTCTGCCGTGCCGTCGAGCTGCAGCGTGACCGATCCAGAGGAGGTGTCCGCAACGATCTCGCGTCCCGTGCCCGTCACCTCGACATTGCCGGAGGATGTGTCGCAGCGGATCATCGTGCCGGTGCGGTCTCCGGTCACCGTGCAGCTTCCAGAGGACGTGTCGAGGTCGAGGTGCACGCCAGGCGGTACCACGAGGCGCACCTCGCCATCGCTGCGGAAGGACCCGAACCCCATCAGCCGACGCTCGGCCTTGGAGACAATGCGGAGGCCGTCTGCGGTCTCGCTGAACTGTGGTGCGTACGCCTCGAGCAGCTTCTCGGCCGTGCCTGCCGGCGCCGAGATGGCCGTCTCAACCGTGACCACCGTTGTGTCGCCGGAGCCGGTCACCACCTCGATGTCGTGAAACGAGACGTCGACACGGATCGTGGAGCCCTCGGCTGTCGTGAACTGCTCCTGAGCGCTCGACGAGACGGTCTTCGCGGCAGCCGGCGTGGCGAGCGCGAGAGCGACCATGATGAGCGTGAGCGTGCCGATACGTGCGATCGAGTGATGCATTGGTACCTCCTCCTCGTTCGAGGGCTTCCTCAGAGAAACGAATGATCCGCTCCGAGGTTACAGGAGCATCCCGAGCGCGTCAGCCTGTGCCCTGTCCGGTCAGCGGCGATCCCGAGTGCGACCGCGGCCAGCGGCACCGGAGCGCTCGGAAGGGATCCACGAGCGCAGCAGGAGTCGCGGATGGTCGGCAATCAGCCTTTCGTGCTGACTTTCGTCGAGCAGATCGAGGATCGCGAGCTTGAGCTCTCCCTGCCGACGCTGGCCCTCCGCGACGGACTCGACGAGCTCGGTGAGAACCAGCTGTGCCGCCTCGAGCTCGTTGGCTTCCAGGGCCTTACGCCACGCTGCCTGGAGGTCACGACGGCGAGTCTGGTGTCCAGTCTGCCACTGCAGGTGCTCGCGGAGAATGGCGTCCATGGCACGGCTCTGATCCTCCTCGAGGTCGAGGTCTTCGCTCAGCTGAGGCCGATGCCACCACGCCCTGGAGACGACCTCCTCGAGACCGGGGTCGGGGGGCTCGGCCTGCTGTTGCGGAGGTTCCGGCTCCACGGAGGTCCAGGCCACGAGGCCGACACCGACCAGGAGCACCCCGACTGCCACCGCGAAGATCCCGAGGGAGGAAGGTCGTTTCGTCATGCTCTCCGTCCGGCGTTGTTATACTCCAGGGCTGTGAAAACGGCAACCGCTTCTCAGAGCCGCGGGGCACGGCGTTGGGGCGCCCTGGCGTTGACTGTTGCAGGTGTTCTGATCGCTGTGTTGGGCATCACGGTCGCGTGGCGGGGTGGTGGAGGAGACGCTTCTGACGCGGGCCCGCAGCGGTTGCCGGAGCTTCGTGACCGCTCGATCCTGCTCATCACAGTGGACACCACGCGCGCCGACCGCCTCGAACCGTACGGCGCCACCGATGTGGAGACGCCGGTCCTCGCCCAGCTGGCGCGCGACGGGATCGTGTTCGAGAGCACCATGGCCGTGGCTCCGATCACGCTGGTGGCCCACGCGAGCATCCTGACTGGGCTCTACCCGACCGGACACGGCGTTCGCAACAACGGGATCCACTACCTCGCCGATGAGATGACCACGCTGGCGGAGCTGCTGGCGGACGATGGTTGGCAGACTGCGGCGTTCGTCTCGGCGGCTGTTCTCGAGCGGCGCTACGGGCTGGACCAGGGGTTTGCGGTCTATGACGATGACCTGTCGTCTGGACGCAACCGACACCCGCGGATGGTGCCGGATCGCCCGGCCGAGGCCACCGTCGCGTCGGTCACGAGCTGGCTGGATGGTCTCGGCGCCGATCAGCGGTTCTTTGCCTGGGTGCACTTTTATGATCCCCATGCGGCGTACTCGCCACCGCCGCCGTACCGTGATCGCTACCGCGAACGTCTGTACGACGGTGAGATCGCGTACATGGACGCCGAGATCGGTCGCCTGCTCGAGCATCCCAGATTGAACGGTGACCGGGCGCCGATTGTGACGGTGCTCGGAGACCACGGCGAGAGCCTTGGCGAGCATGGGGAGCGCACCCACGCGATCCTGGCGTACGAGTCGACGATGCACGTTCCCTGGATCCTGAGCGTGCCGGGCGGTCCAAAGGGACTGCGAGCTCCGGCGCCGGTGAGTCAGGTGGACCTGGTGCCGACGCTGCTCGAGCTCGTCGGTGTGGAGGCGACGGATGGCCTGGATGGCACGAGCCTCGTATCAATGCTGAGCGGGCAGGCTCCGCCGGACCCGCAGCGAGCTCTGTACGGCGAGACGTGGCTGCCGTTCTACACCTACGGCTGGGCGAAGCTGCAGGCGGTCCGACACGGTCAGTGGAAGCTGATCGATGCGCCGACGCCGGAGCTGTATGACCTGCGCCGCGACCCGCGCGAGCTGAGTAACCTGTACGAGGGGCAGCCCGGCGTCGCGCACGATCTTGGTCGTGAGCTCGAGGAGATGACCGAAGGTGGTGAGCGGGAGACCTCGCTCGAGCTGGATCGCGATGCGGTGGCCCGGCTGCAGGCCTTGGGCTACCTCGGCGGCCGGGGGACCGACCTTCCGGATGAGGCGACTCGCGCGGATCCGAAGGAGATGATCGGGCTGCACGTGGACCTGGAGCGGGCCCGACAGCTGATCCGGGACCGCCTCTGGCGGCAGGCGGAGAGCCGGTTGCAGCGTGTGCTGGAGCGCGATCCGAACAACCTCGCGGCGCTGATCGATTTGGCGACGGCCCAGGAGGGCGCCGGAGACGTGGAGGCCGCGGTGCAGACCGTGGAGCGTGGTCTGCGCCTCGAGCCCGACGAGCCGCGGCTGCTGCTGCATCTGGCTCGTGTGGAGCGCTCCCGCGGTCAGCCCGAGCTGGCACTCCAGCTGGTCGACCAGGTGCTGGCGATCGATCCGAGCTACCGCGCCGCCGTGCTCATGCAGGCGACGATCCTGGCCGACGGCGGGCACCGCGAGGCGGCACGAGAGGTGCTCGACGGGGCCCTTGCGGCGACGCCGGAGGATGCGCGCGTGCAGACGGCCTACGCTCAGCTCGTGGAGATGCCGCTGGGCGAGGTCGATGCGGCACGGCAGCGGCTCCACGCAGCTCTCGACCGCGATCCGTTCCTCGTGCTGGCGTGGAGGCTGCTCGGCGAGATCCACGAGGCGACGGGTGCACCGGAGGCTGCGCTCACGACCTACCAGGAAGGGCTTCGCAAGCAGCCGGACGACCCGGAGCTGCACGCGCGGTGCGGGCTGCTGCTGGCGCGCACCGGTGATGTGACTCGCGCCGAGGTGCACCTGCGCGAGGCGCTGCGGTTGAGCACCGGATCTCGCGACGAGCTCAGGGTGGCGCTCGGAGCCGTGCTGGCCGAGACAGGTCGTCGCGAGCAGGCGCTGGAGCTGTACGGCGACGTCCTCGAGCGCAACCCCGCACATCCCGGGGCCCGCAACAACCGGGCCATCGCGCTGTACCGCAGCGGTCGTCTCGACGAGGCGGCCGCCGAGCTCGAGGCGCTGGTTCGTCGGCACCCGAACCACGCCGATGCGTTCAACAACCTGGCAGCCATCGCGGTCGACCAGCGTGAGTGGCAGCGCGCGGCGAGCGCCGCACGACGCGCCACTCGGCTGGCGCCCCACATGGTGGAGGCGTGGAACAACCTCGGGATCGCCCTGGATGAGCTCGGTGAGCTCGAGCCCGCTGAGGAGGCGTACCGCACGGCTCTCGAGACGAACCGCCGGTACTGGCCCGCCCGGCTCAACCTCGGCATCTGCCTCCATCGGCTCGGTCGTGTGAACGAGGCAGTGGCGGAGCTGGAGGCGATCCTCGAGGACGGTCCAGCGTCACCGCGCGTCCATCTCGAGCTGGCACGGCTGTACTTCGATGCCCTCGACCGGCCGGAGCTGGCGCGTCGCCACGCCAACGCGTTCCTGCGCATGGCGCCCAGGCATCCGGACGCCGCCGAGGTCCACCAGCTGCTCGCCGAGCTGGGGTAAGGGCGAACGGAGCCGTTCGCTATCACCAAGGCTGCCGGACCGCTCGGCTCAGGCTCCAAGCTCATCGCTCCCTGAGCTCAGCATCACGCCCAACGGTATTGCCGGGGCCGTGGGCCGGGCTCCGGATGGCCGGGGCCTGGGCCGGGTCCCGATCCGGGTCCGCGCTGAAGGGTCGTCACCCCTGCGAGTCTGATCGGGCGGGTGGGCGGCATTGAGAGCTGAAAACCAACGCGGCCGCGGGCCGCAACCAAAGGGCT
>CAZEJK010000283.1:0-6560 GCA_964512045.1 uncultured Thermoanaerobaculia bacterium | reverse complement strand
GGACTTGCCCCAAGGCGCGGATGACGCGGTCTGGCCGATGATCGGCTGGCTTGCGTGGGTGATCCAGCAGACGCTCGGGACCTCACTGCTCGCGTTGCGGCTGCTCCCGGCTGCGTTTGCGGCGGCGGGCGTTGTGGTCGCGGGCGTGCTGGCACGGGAGCTGGGCGGCCGAGGCTGGGCGCAGGCGGTAGCGGCGCTGTGCGTCGCGGTGGCGCCGATGCTCCTGGCGTTGCACTCGATCCTGTCCATGAACGCTCTCGATGTGCTGCTGTGGAGCCTGGCCGGGGTGATCCTGGTCCGCATCGAACGCACGCAGGAGCAGCGGTTGTGGCTTCTGTTCGGTGTGCTCGCCGGAGTCGGCCTGCTGAACAAGCTGAGCTTCCTGTTCCTGGGGTTCGGGGTGGTCGTCGGCTTGCTCGCCGCACGGCGATGGCAGCATCTCAGGAGCTCGTGGCTCTGGCTGGGTGGAGCCGTTGCTGCGCTGATCTTCGCCCCTCATGTCATCTGGCAGGTCGTTCACGGATGGCCCACGCTCGAGTTCATCGAGAACGCTGCCAGCGACAAGATCATCGATCTCTCCGCATTGGCGTTCTTCGGCGCCCTGGTGCGCGACTTCAACCCGCTCACCGCGCCTCTGTGGCTCGGAGGCTTGCTCGGTCTCGTCGTGTCGGGGCGGCTCCAGAAGGGGAGGGTGCTTGGCTGGACGTGGTTGGCGGTGTTCGTCGTAATGGCGTTCGGTAGCGCCAAGCCGTACTACCTGGCGCCGGCGTTCCCCTGGCTGTTTGCTGCAGGGACCGTGATGCTCGAAGGATGGAGCACGGATCGGATTCGCTGGGCTCGTGTGGTGGTTCCGGCGGTCGTGCTGGTGACCTCGGCTGCGATGGCGCCTCTGGCCAAGCCGCTCCTGCCGGTGAAGGCGCTGATCGCCTACCAGCAGCGCATCGGTCTGGCGCCGAGCACCGACGAGCGACACCGGCTCGGCCAGCTCTCACAGCTCTTCGCCGACATGCACGGCTGGCGGGAGATGGCGGAGTCGGTGGCCCGGGCGATGGAGCCACTGCCAGCCGAGGTCAGGGAACGTGCCTGTGTGTTCGGACGCAACTACGGGGAGGCCGGCGCCATCGATCTGTTTGGGCCGGAGCTCGGTTTGCCGCCGGCGATCTCGGGCCACAACAGCTACTGGCTGTGGGGTCCGAGCGAGTGCTCCGGCGAGGTGGTGGTCGTGATCGGCGGTGATCGGGACGACCTCGAGCAGTACTTCGACTCCGTGGAGGCGATCGGTGTCCACGATGCGAGGTATGCGATGCCGTACGAGCGGAACCTCACCATCTGGCTGGTCCGCGGGATGCAGGTCTCGCTGGCCGAGGCATGGCCGCAACTGAAGCACTTCGAGTGACGCGGCCCGCGTCCGCGTTGGCTCCCCCAACCACCCATCGCCCCTTGCTGCAAGCGCCTCCACCCCTGTTCGATGCCCGGAGCTCGCAGAGCATGCAGTAGGGCGGGCGGGCGGCATTGAGAACTGAGAATTGAGAACTGAGAATTGAGAACTGAGAATTGAGAACTGAGAATTGAGAATTGAGAGCTGAGAACTCCTCAGTACGCCTTTGCAAAGACCGCGCGAAATGCGGCGGGCTCTCCGCAACGGATGCACTGCCCGCCGTCCGGAGCCTCGCCACCTTCGAGCGGGATGTTGCGGATGGTGACCTTCGTCTGCTCCTGGATCGTCTCCTCGCAGGCAGTGACCCCACAGTGGTTTGCCCACGCGAACTTCGAGCCCTCGGCGAACACATCCTCGAACTGCTCCCACGTGTCGAGCTCGACGGTGTTCGCGTCGCGGAACGCCCTGGCACGGTCGTACAGCGCCTGCTGCATCTCCTCGAGCCGTGCTGTGAGGAGCTCGGCGACACCCGCTCGAGGCACGAACTCCTTCGACTCGGCGATCCGCCCCTTGAGCACCACCTGCTCCTTGTCGAGGTCACGGGGGCCGAGCTCGACCCGGTAGCACACGCCCTGGCGCTCCCACTCGTAGTACTTTGCGCCCGGGCGAACCCAGTCGCGGTCGTCCAGGTGGACGGTAATGCCGGCAGCACGGAGCTCCTCGGCCAGCGTGCGGGCCGCAGTCACGACCTTCTCCTGCTCGTGGGCCTTGCGGTACACGGGCACGACCACCGCCTGCAGCGGCGCCATGGCCGGCGGCAGCACCAGCCCGGCGTCGTCACTGTGGGTCATGATCAGCCCGCCGATCATCCGCGTGCTCAGCCCCCACGAGGTCTGCCAGACGTAGTCGAGCTGGCCGTCCTGGGTCTGGAACTGGACATCGAACGCCTTGCCGAAGTTCTGGCCGAGGTCGTGGCTGGTGCCGGCCTGGAGAGCGCGGCCGTCCTGCATAATCGCCTCGATGGAGAACGTCTCCAGCGCCCCCGCAAACCGCTCGGCGTCGCTCTTGCGGCCCTTGATGACCGGCATCGCCATCAGGTTCTCGGCCACGTCGGCGTACACGTCGAGCATCCGCATGACCTCTTCCTTGGCCTCGTCGTGGTCGGCATGGGCCGTGTGGCCCTCCTGCCACAGGAACTCGCTCGTGCGCAGGAACAGCCGGGTCCGCATCTCCCAGCGCATGACGTTGGCCCACTGGTTGATCAGCAGTGGCAGGTCGCGCCATGACTGGATCCACTTGGCGAAGAAGTGGCCGATGATCGTCTCGCTGGTGGGGCGGATCGCGTACGGCTCCTCGAGCTTCTTGCCGCCGGCGTGGGTGACCATCGCGACCTCGGGTGCGAACCCTTCCACGTGCTCGGCCTCACGCTTGAGGAAGCTCTCCGGGATGAGGAGAGGGAAGTAGGCATTGCGGTGGCCGGTCGCCTTGAACCGGTCATCCAGGGCGCGCTGGAGCTTCTCCCAGATCGCGTACCCGTTCGGTTTGATGACCATGCATCCCTTGACCACCTGGGCCGCCTCCGCCAGGTCGGCGTGGCGGATGACATCCAGATACCACTGGCTGTAGTCCTCGCTGCGCGGGGTGATTTTGTCGCTGGTCTGCTCGCTCATAGATCCTCCAGGGCCGCGGTGACCCGCAGGGTTAGACCACACCTTGGCCCGTGACGCAAGGGCGCGCTGCCATCTGCTCGGCGCGGATGTCGCGAGCTCGAGCACGGATCTTGTTGATGACACGATGCTTGTTGGCCGCCCACCGTGGTGCCAGAAGGTGTGAGGCAGGGGCCTCTCCGGTCACGCGGTGGATGACGGTCTGCGGCGGAAGCCGGTCGATCACGCGGACAACCCGCTCCACGTGCTCGTCCTCGCTGAGGAGCTCAAGGGAGCCAGCGAGCCACTGACGCGCCATCTCGGCGCCGCGAACAACGTGGAACCCGTGGAGCTTGACGCCCCAGACACCGAGCTTGGTGAGCAGGTCGGCGGTTCGGATCTCGAGCTCGGGGGTGACTCCGGGCAGGCCGATGATGACGTGGGCGCAAACGGGGATACCGCGGTGGTGCGCAGCGCTGACGGCCTCCGTGAACGCGGCGACGCCGTGGCCGCGATTGAGCCGGCGAAGGATCGCGTCGTCAGCGATCTGCAGTCCCAGCTCGAGCCACAGGTCCTTCTGGTCTCCGGCTCGTTGCAGCTGGTCCAGGACGGGCCCGGGAACACAGTCGGGACGGGTGCTCACCGCCACCGCGACGACCGCCGGGTCGGCCAGCGCGGGCGCCCAGAGATCGTGCAGGGTGTCTGCGGGAACGTGCGTCGTCGTGGCGTCCTGGAAGTACGCAACGAAGCGCTGGGCCCCGTAACGTCGGCGGCTCGCGGCCATCCCTGCTCCGAGCTGCGTGGCGATGGTCATGCCGTGTCGGTACCACGAGGGTACGAGAGCCTCCAGTGAGCAGAAGGTACAGCCGCCGGTGGCGATGGTCCCGTCGCGGTTCGGACAGGTGAAGCCGCCGTGCAGGCACACCCGCTGGACGCGCTGGCCGTGCCGCTCGCGGAGCTCGGTGGCCAGCGTGCGGTACGGTACCTCCTGTTCAGCTCGTCCGTTCGTCATCTGCGCCATCATACCGGGACGAGCTTCCGGTAGTATGGCGGATCGGAGGTGAGTGGGATGGAGCCGCAGGCTGCCGACATCTTCTGCGACCACTTCGCGGTCCGCACGGCCGGACGCGACGCGGAGGTGCTCGCAGACGTCGGCGCTGCCCTGGCGCGGTTGCCGTACGAGAACCTCACCAAGCTCATCAAGAAGCAGCGGTTCCCGGCTGGTCCCGAGCGACGTCGGCTGCCGCTCGAGGTCATGACCGATCATCTCGCCGCTGGCGCCGGCGGGACCTGCTTCGCCCTGACGCATCTGCTCGGGGACGTGCTCCATCGGCTCGGTCTGGAGGGCTGGCCGGTGCTGTGCGACACGCCGCATCGTCCGGAGAACCACTGCGCCACGGTGGTCGTGTGCGGCGGCCGCGAGTATCTGCTCGACCCCGGTTACCTGGTGTTCGAGCCGGTGCCGTTGGATCTGGAGCGGGAGGGGAGCGGCTCCCATCGCCTGCAGCTGAAACCAGTCTCCTCTGACGAGGTCGAGCTGTGGACGTTCGGGAAGCTGCGCTACCGTTTCCGCCGTCGGGCGGTGTCTGCCGCCCGGTTCGAAGCGGCTTGGGATGCGTCGTTCGACTGGACGATGATGCGAGGAGCGCACCTGTGTGTGCCCCATGGCGACGGCTACGCGTACATGCACAACCGCACCCTCTGCCTGCGTGGTGGGGCCGAGCGGGGCAACGTCAGCCTGCGCGGTCGCGAAGGCGAGGAGCTTTCGCACCGATTCGGGCTGGGCGCGGAGATCGTGAGCGAAGCGTTCGCCGTGGTGGACCGGTTGCGCGCCGAGGCGTGGGAGTCGCCACACCGATGACAGGCGGGCAGCTCGGGCCGCGACCCGGACCGCCACCGGTGCTGGTGGTTGTCGGGGCGCTGACCAGCGATGTCGGTCTCGGCGAGACCGTGGTGGCCGATCTATCCGAGCGCCTCGGTGGGCTCGAGCTGACCGGGGAGCCGGTTCCGTTCGTCCGCACCGACTACTACGCGCCGGAGATGGGCAGGGACTTGGTGCGATGGTATGCGTGCTTCGGTGAGCTGATGCCGCCGGAACGTCTGGTGGAGCTGAAGCAGCTGACCTGGGAGCTGGAGCAGCAGCACTGCGGTGAAGGTCACCGTCGGGTGAACCTGGATCCGGGCTACCTCGACCTGTTCAAAGTGGTCCTGGCGTCGTTCAAGCACGGCCCGCAGAAGCTCTATCTGGGATCGGGCGTCTGGGCCGACCCGGTGCTGTACTTCCGTGACGGCGCCTACCGAGAGCTGCCGTGGACCTTTCCGGATCTCCGCGGCGGCGACCATGGGGCGTTCTTCGCCGCCGCTCGCGAGCGGTACAAGGCTCTGCTCCGTCGCTGAGCAGCTTCGCGGTTCCCGTGGACCCCAGCGTCGCCGCCGCGGGCGGCTGGAGGTTGCTTCGCAGTGCATCGTGAGCGGAGAAGATCCGCCGGACAGCGGGGTCGCAGTATGCTGGTGGCATGCTGAGATGTGCTCTCGGTGTCGTTGGCCTACTCGTTGCGGGCTCTGGCTGGGCCGGCGATGGAGCTCTGCTCTGGGATGATCTGCCGGCGGCCGATCCTGGCCGTCGGAATGCACTGGTCGCTACGGTTGTCGACCAGCTTCCCGAGCACTGGAGCGTGGAGGATGGTGGGCTGGCACCGGCGCCGGGGGCGATCCCGACGTTCCGCCACACTGCGTACGCGCTCCTGGCCCTGTACGAGGCACCCGAAGAGCTTGTAGGTGACATCCCGCGGCAGACCTGGGTGCGCGATGCACTCGACAAGATCCTTGCCTCGCAGGTGACCGATCCGGCCGAGGCGGATCCGAGTCGCTACCCGAACGCCCTGTACGGGTCGTACGTGTACCCGGGCTGGCGGCCCGAGTCGGAGTGGCCGTGGCCGCGCTCGCGATACGAGTGGGACATGTTCGTGCCGCCTCCGTTGCTCACGTTGCTCGCCCGTCACGGTGACCAGCTGCCGGAGGGGCTGGCCTCGAGGCTGCGCTCGAGCCTGTGGATCGCCACGGACGGGGTGCTCACGACGTGGTATGCGGTGCGCGATCTGGAGCAGGCGCCAGGAGAGGGGTACTGGGGGCACACCAACTACACCTTGATGTATCTGCAGACGTTGATCCTCGGTGGCGAGCTCTGCGGCCACGACGAGGCGCTGCAGGCGGGCATCGACGGGCTCGGTCGCTGGCTGCGGTTTGTTCGTCAGCGGGGTGTGCACGAGTACGCGAGCCCCACCTATGTGGCGGTGGACCTGGACGCCCTCGGCCACCTCGCCCAGCTCGCTTCGCGTCCCGATGTTGGGCGGGCTGCGACCGCGGCATGGCTGTACATATGGACAGATCTGACGCTGACCCTGACCGGAGGGGCGAACGAGCTGGCGATGGGTGGGCCTGCATCCCGGAGCTACGGGCCGCTGGGCGTTGGCGGCGGCCACCAGACGCACCTGTGGCTGGCCGGACTGACCGACGTTGAACCGCCGCTCGACCCT
>CAZEJK010000282.1:0-6641 GCA_964512045.1 uncultured Thermoanaerobaculia bacterium | reverse complement strand
GCCGAACAGCGGCGGATCCCTGTGGACGGTGAGCAGGTGCGTGGCCTCGACATGCTCCGCCTGGTGCGGTCCGAGGTGCCGGCGATCACCCACGTGGACGGCTCGGCTCGGGTGCAGACGGTGGACTCCGAGCGCCACGGCCGGCTCTACCGTGTGCTCAAGGCGTTCGAAGAGCGGACGGGGTGCCCGGTGCTCATCAACACCTCGTTCAACGTCCGTGGCGAGCCGATCGTGTGCACGCCGGAGGATGCGTATCGCTGCTTCATGGCCACGGACATGGACGTGCTGGTGCTCGAGAACGCCGTGCTCCGCAAGAGCGATCAGCCGCACGTGCACCGTACGCACCGTGAGCGCCACCTGGCGCAGTTCGCGCTGGACTGAGGGGGTGCAGGGATGAGCATGATCGCTATTGACCGTGATCCGAGCGCCCGCACCCTGCGCCAGTTTGGCTGGATCTGGCTGGGTTTCCTGACCCTCTTCGGTGGCATCGCCTGGTGGAAGCACCTGCCGACCGTGGCGATCGTTCTCTGGGCCCTGGCGCTCCTGGTGCCACTGATCGGTTGGTGGCAGCTCCGGTTCATGCGGCTGGTTTTCCTCGGGATGTCCTTTCTGGCCTGGCCGATCGGCACGGTGGTGTCGCACGTGCTCCTGGCTGCGGTGTTCTATCTGGTGCTGACACCGATCGGGTTGATCATGCGGGTGGTAGGCTACGATCCGATGCATCGGCGCTTCGACCCCGAGGCGACCAGCTACTGGGTCGAGCGTGACGACGGAGATGAGCAACCAGGACCGAAGCGGTACTTCCGCCAGTTCTGAGACCGACAACGATCGAGGTGGAGCGATGCACGAGGACGAGCACACGCACGAGTTCGAGCGCGAGGCGGCCGGCCCGCAGCGGGGGCTGGTTGCCGAGTTCGCATCATTTCTGGCGCACAACAAGAAGTGGTGGCTGACGCCGATTATCCTCGTGCTGCTGCTGGTGGCCGTGCTGGTGGTCCTCGGCGGGTCGGCGGCATCGCCGTTCATCTACACGCTGTTCTGAGAGGCTTCCCCATGGCGGAACGGCTGGTGCCAGATCTCTGGCGAGTCGTCGAACTCCGGGAGCTGTGGGGCTGAGGGGTTCGGGCTCTGCCAGCTCCAGACCGTGGCGTACTTCAAGAACGCGGACCACGCGCCGAGCGAGCACATCACGAAACCGCGCAGCCCTTCGCGAAACCCCTGCTGGAGCAGATACGTTCGCAGGAACCGCCACGCCGGTCGGACCGCCACCTCCCACGCTCCCACGCCGGCGCCATCACGGTAGAGCTGGGCCGCGCCCCACCAAGCGTACTTCTGCTGGCGGCGGGCGAACTCGGCGAGATCATCGACCATGAAGTGGTCCAGGGCTGCCGTCATGGTGACGGGTGGGGACTCGGTGACCATGTCGGCGTGGACCCTGCGGTTCGGGTAGCGGGCAGCATCTCGGCGGAACAGCCGGGTGACACGGTCGTGCTGCCAGCCGGAGTGGCGGAGCTCGCGGCCGAGCGCGAACGTCGTGCGCGGGATTGAGTACGCGGTGGCCGGCCGAGGTGCGGCGAGGACCGCCTCGATCTCGTGTCGAAGCGCCGGCGTGACCCGTTCGTCCGCATCCACCACCAGCACCCAGTCGTGCTGCAGTCGATCGATCGCCCAGTTCTTCTGTGCGGCCGCGCCGTAGTAGGTGTGTTGGAGCAGGCGGACGTGCGACCTCGAGCGGACGATCTCCACCGTCCGATCAGTGGAGTACGAGTCCACGACGACAACCTCGTCGCAGAAGTCGAGGGTGTCCAGGCAGCTGGCGATATGCCGCTGCTCGTTGTACGTCGTCACGAGTGCTGACAGTGGACGACGCGGTACAGCCTTCGGTACTGACCAGGTCTCCTCGAGCTGGACATGCGGCATGGCGTTCACTGTCAGGCTGTCTCCTCTCCGACGTCCGCTCGTCAGGCCGACAACGTCGTCGTTGAGGTATACGGTTGCAGTGCGCAGGGTATCGAGGCAGCGTGGCGTCCGATCAGGACTCGGGGCTCAGCGGGAGCGCGAGATCGATCCAGACGAGTCGATGGTCGGATGCGGTCTCCGCGAGCTCGGTACCCTCGGGATCTTCCTGTGCGGAAGGCCAGAACACACCGCCGTCGAGGACGCGAAGACCCGTGGCCGCGAGCACGTAGTCAATCCTCGCGCCGCCGTTGAACCTGGTCGTTGCGCGCTCGAGGTGCTCCGGGGGTCCAGCCGGCCGATCGCCGAGAGCTCCCTGGCTCGTGCACACCGCGCCGGTGTCCTGGATGCGGGAATGCTCGAGGAGCTGGTCGATCGCGGTGACGCCGTCGAACACGGCTTCCTTGGAGCCGGGGAACGCGTTGAGGTCGCCGGCGAGCACGAACGGGGCATCCGCGGGCAGACCGCCGCTCTGACCGGTGTCGTCGGTCAGCGGGAAGTCTGGATCGAGGAGTTCTGCGAGCAGCTTGATCTCGTCGAAGTTGCGCCGTCCGTTGCGGTTCTCCTCACCGTCGAACACCGGCGGCGTCGGATGCGCAAGGAGCAGGTGGAGCGTTTCGTCGCCGACTGCGATCGGCAGGTCCCAGTGCGACTTGCTGGACACGCGGAACACCGCCTCGGCCGCCTCGCTGAAGTAGCCCTTCGGCATGTGGTGTCCGGGCAGCTCCCGCCAGAGCAGCGTCTGGAAGCTGCGGAGATCCTCGGCGACGATCGGCAGGTTGGAGAGCACCGCCATCGAGAACTGCCCGGGGTATCTGCCGTATCCGAAGCAGTCACCGGCAAACACCTCGGGAGGGGAGTCGGGTCCGGCCACGATCCCGTCTCCGTTCAGGTCGACGCCGGACAGGCGTCCGGTGTTGCAGGGCGCCGCGAACGCGTGCTCGAAGTGTATCGGCTGCGGCCCCTGGCTCAGGTAGCTCGCGACGAACCGACGCGCGTTGAGCGCGAGATCATCTGGCGCGGTCGCCAGGTCGTGGTCGATCTCGTTGAGCACCAGGACATCGGGACGGATGCGCTGGATGATCTCGGCTGCTGCGAGGAGCTGCGGGTTCTGGCCGGCGCCCTCCGCGCTGACGTCCATGATCTTGTCGGTGGACATCTCCCAGATGTTGAACAGGGCGATCCGGATTGATTCCGGAGACGCTGCATCAGCCGCCGGTGCGGCACCGCTCGGTGCCTTCTCGCACGCTGGGAAGAAGGTGAGGATGGCCACGGCGAGCAGCGGTCCGAGCAGCCGCACCGGACAGCTCGAACGGTCAGTCGTCCTGGTTCTGGAAACGGGGGTGGTCCGGCCGGTACCAGCAGGTGTCACAGCAGCCTCCGAGCTCGCACAGGCCGAGCGGCCTCAGACAGGTGGACTCTCGCGGCGGCTCACCATCGCCTGGCTGGGTCCGCACGGTCGCGATCTCACGGTTTGAGTACGCCTCGGTGTCGTTCGAATGGAGCATCCGACCTCCGAACGGATCATCGCAGGGGCGCAGGGAGCCGTCAACCGGCGAACGCGGCTCTCCGGCCGCCGGTGATGAGAGCACCTCGTCGCGCCGCGCTACACTGGCGAGGTGGCGAACGACGAGCTGACACGAGGGACGCTTGGGGTGATCGTGGTCGACCACGGCTCGCGTCGTGCCACCAGCAACCGGTGGCTCGAACGGATCGCCGGCGAGCTGGCACGCTCCACCGGCTGGGCCGTTGTCGAGCCGGCGCACATGGAGCTGGCCGAACCCTCCATCGCGGCTGCGTTTGACCGCTGCGTCGAGCGGGGAGCCCGGCGCGTGGTGGTGCTGCCGTACTTCCTGCTGCCCGGTCGGCACTGGCGCGAGGACATCCCGCGGCTGGTGGCCGAGGCGGCGACGGCGCACCCCGGCGTGGCGTACCGGGTGGTGGCGCCGGTCGGCATGCATCCGGAGATGCAGCGGGTGATGGAGGCAACCGTCCGCGGCTGCCTGGCGGACGATGGCGACCTGTGCCGCGCGTGCGAGGCGGACGAGCGGTGCGGGTTCCGTTCGGCGGGCCCGGGTGACGGGGAGGATGGCACTGATGGCGAGCTCAGTGAGTGATCTGCTGGGGGCCGTGCAACGGGTCGGAGTCGAGCCGACGCCGGTTCTGGACGATGAGCTGGCAGCGGGACCGTTCTGCGAGTTCGATCTCAGTGGCGGCAACCCGGAGCTGGAAGGTGTCGACCTGGCCGACCCGGTGGAGCTCGGGCGCTGGGTCGATCGGCAGATGGCTCGGGCGGGGGCGCGAGTCGGGATCGGCCGGTACGCCGAGAACCGTGTGATCTACCGCCACAGCGAGCTGTTCGGCGGCGGCGAGGCGCGCTCGGTGCACCTCGGGGTGGACCTGTTCGTTCCGGCGGGGACGCCGGTGCGGACACCTTTCGACGGGACGATCCACTCGGTCGGTGTCAACCGGGCGCGAGGGGATTACGGACCCACCGTGATCGTCGAGCACGAGGTGGGAGACGCTCGCTTCTGGACCCTGTACGGCCACCTCTCCGAAGCATCTCCGGATCTCCACGAACCTGGGGAGCAGCTGTCGGCGGGTGCCACCCTCGGCTGGATCGGCTCCGACGACGTCAACGGCGGCTGGCCGCCGCACCTCCACTTTCAGGTCATCACCGACATCGGCTCCAAGCGCGGCGACTTTCCCGGAGTGGCGGCGCCCTCCGAGCAGGACGCCATGCTCGCCCTCTGCCCCGATCCGAGGCCGTTTCTCGGCCTGAGCCTCCCGGAGCCCATGAGCCGGAGCTGAAGGCCTCGGGGAGGCAGGCACGGATACCGGCACTCCGTAGGGTCGGGTACGGATCGCGGCAGTGTCGACAGATGCTGGGCTCTCCCACCTAAGCCCGCTGCCAGCGTCCGCCCCGAGCTACGGCGATCGTCTCCGTGGCCTCCGGCCCGCCCTCCCAGATCTGCGGCACCGAGATGCCGAGCCGCTCCATCGCCATGACCAGCGCTTCCTGGAGTGCGTCGGCGGCCGGGCCGGTCAGGCCGATGCAAACGGCGGTGGCAGGCGAGCCCTCCGGAGCGGGCCCCTGATACACCTGGCACCCCTCCCACTCGGGTCGCGGTGGCACCCCGGCCAGCACGGCGAGCACCAGCTCGCGCGGCGCAATCTGCGGAAACGCGGCGTTGGCGGAAGCACGGTCGAAGATGAAGCTGGCGGTTGCCATGGCGACCTCCTCAGCGGCAGTGTACTCCCGCGCGGATCCGCGTACACTGAGCCGCATGGTGCTGTCGCTGATCGCCACGTGCGCCGTGGGCGTCGAGGATCTGCTGGCCGACGAGCTCCGCCAGCTGGGCGCTGCGGAGGTCACCGTCGACCGGGGAGCGGTGGCGTTTCGTGGCGGATGGCCGGATGTCTGGCGCGCCAACTGGCGGCTGCGCACCGCGAACCGTGTGGTGGTGGAGCTGGGGCGGTGGCCGGCAGCGGACGGCGATGCGATCCGCAGCGGCGTGATGCGGATCGTGCTCGGCGACCAGAGCTGGGACGGCGTGAGCGCGAAGGGGCTGTTCGACCCGCGCAGGACGCTGGCGGTGCGAGCGACGACGAGCCGGTCGGCGGTGCGCGACGTCCGCTGGGCCGCCCTGCGGGCGAAGGACGGTGTTGTGGATGCCCAGCGCACGCGGTTCGGCCGTCGCGGCACGGTGGAGCGCCGCGACCCAGAGCTGATGCTCCGCCTGCGCATCGACCAGGACCGGGCGTCGCTGCTTCTCGACACCAGCGGCATGCCGCTCGATCGGCGGGGGTACCGCGTGGTCACTGGCACGGCGCCAGTGCGCGAGCAGCTGGCGGCGGCGTGCGTGCTGGCTGCCGGCGAGTGGCCCGGGGAGATCGTCCTCGACCCGATGTGCGGTACCGGCACGCTGCTCGCGGAGGCGGGCTGGATCGCCAATGGCGTGCCGCCGGGGGCGCTCCGTTCCAGGTGGGCGTTCACGCGTCTGCCGGGCTTCGACCGCAACGCGTTCGAGAGGATCCGCTCGGAGTCAGTCCCTGCGCCGAAGCCCGCCGTCCGTCTCATCGGACGGGACACGGACCCCGGCGCCGTTGAGGCCGCCAGGCGGAACCTCGCTGCAGCGAAGCTGCGCGATCGCTCGACCGTGGCCGCCGGCGACGCGTTCACGGCGGAGCCACCAGCGGGGACCGGGCTTGTCGTCATGAACCCACCGTACGGCGAGCGCTCCGAGTCCGAGCCCGATCAATGGCGCCAGATCGGCGACCTCCTCAAGCAGCGCTACCAGGGCTGGCGCGCCGTGGTCCTCGCCGGCGACCCCGACCAGGGGAAGTGGATCGGCCTGCGTCCTGCGCGCCGGCTGCCGGTCCGTAACGGCCCGATCGAGGCCAAGATCCTCGTCTTCGACCTGTACTGACTCCGACGGCTCGTGAGCAGAGCGCACCGCAGGGAACGCAGATGATGCGCAGAAGGAAGAACGAAGCGCTCAGTTTGGTCCGATGCGGACCAGAGGCCCGCGGTCCAACGATGGCCACGTTGACCCGTTGCAGAACGACAGCACCGCGGACGTCCCGTCCGCAGGAGTGGGCGTGCAGCGAGGTCGGATGCGGACCAGAGGTCCGCGGTCCGTGCGCCCATGGGCGCACTTGATCAGAGGGGTGAGAGTCCCCTT